>JACCRS010000098.1 GCA_013813435.1 Gemmatimonadales bacterium | reverse complement strand
ACCCTGGGCTCCGCGATCGGAGCCCAGGGCGCTTCGGCGAGCGCCACGGGCGCCGACCCGTTGATTTTCACGGCGACCGCAGCCCCAGCACCTCCGGCGCGTGTCGTGCTTCAGTGGGGAGCTACGCCGTCCGATTTGGATGCCCACCTGACCGGTCCGACGGAAACGGAGAGCCGCTTCCACGTCTACTTTGGTGTCAGAGGCAGCCTCGATGCGGCACCGTTCGCCGCTCTGGATCGTGACGACACCGACTCGTTCGGACCGGAGACAATCACTGTCAGCCGAATGGTCGAAGGCACCTATCGGTTCTCAGTTCACGACTTCGTCAACCGGGGGGCCAGCTCCGATTCCCCCAGCGACGCGCTCGCCTTATCCTCAGCCACAGTTACCGTGTATCTCGCCTCTGGCGAATCGCAGGTGTTCGGCGTACCGGAAGGTCAGCCGGGCACCCTTTGGACGGTCTTTACTCTTTCCGGCGGAACAATCACGCCGGTCAACACGATGAGCTACGAATCCACGCCGGCCAATACAGCGGCTTTCAGCATTTTCGGTAGAACCGCCAATGCTATGCGGTCGGACGCGGCCCTCATCGATGATGCTGTAGCAAGGCACCCAAAGTAGGGAATTAGTAAGAGAAACGGGTCCGGCGCTGGCGCCGGGCCCGTTTGTCTGCATCGACACTCAGGACGGAAGCAGAGGGCGGGAGGACGTCTCCCTGGCGGCGCTCAACTGGCGCGCTGCATACCTCCTGCAATGCCGGTGTCGAGGTCGTGCACGTACAATGCGGACCCGATGCCGCTGGTGGATTCAGTCACTACCTCCCGCATGAGATCCAGGGCGTCGCTCAGGCTTCGGGAAAAAGCGTACTCGAGCGCGAGTGGCGCAGGCTCCCCATCCCTGGTCTCAGGGAGGTAGGCGGTAAGAAATCGGTCGACGATAACAGGGGGTATCTCTCGCTGTTCGGGATGGGGCAGGCCGTGGCGACGCTCGATCTCGGAGAGGAGGCGCTCAGCCACGAATAGGCGCTCCTGTTCAAGGGCGACAGAGAGCATCACATATATCCTCAGCTCGTATCGCCGGTTCGACTGGCGCGCGACCGGCAAGGGTGGAATTGGGCGACGCCAGGCGCCATGAGATAACTTCTACCAAGGCGAATTTCCGATAAGGTCGTAAGAGAAGAAATACCGAAGCGTTGGGATGGCTTCAGCGGGGAAGGGCGGGTCCCATCCCGGCACCGGCCTCGGCCACCGCCTTTGCGATCTGATCCAGATCGCCCAGCGTCAGCTCGAGTGTAGCGGCACCTATCCACCCATCGACCTGGTCGGCCGAACGAGCCCCCACAATGGCCCCGGTTACACCCGGCCATGCCAGAGTCCAGGCGATCGCAACCGCGCTGACGGTAGTTCCGTGCTGGTTCGCAATTGGGCGTAACGCGTCCCTAAGGGCGAGGTTTCGGCCCAGCCTGGGCGGCTTGAAATCGGGCGAGCGACGCCGCCAGTCGTCCTGGGCGAGCGCCTCGATCCGTTTCTGGGAGAAGAGATCGGTTAGCAGCCCCGACTGCAGGGGGCTGTAGCCGATGACACCGGTGCCGTGCGCGGCGCACCAGGGGATCTCCGCCTCCGCAGCCTGCCTTCGAATGAGGGAAAGAGGAGGCTGCAGGGAGTCTACGTGGCGAATGGACTCGCAGCGGTCGAGCAGAGCGACGTCGAAGTTCGACACGCCGGCCGCGAGGACTTTGCCCTCATCTACCAGGCGCGTCATCGTATCCCAGGAATCCTCTACCGCCATTCCAGTCTGGTCGGGCCAATGGAACTGATACAGGTCGATCCGCTCTAGACTCAGACGCCGTAGGGAGGCCTCGCATTCACGACGGATCGACTCGGGCCGGAGTACCTGACGGGGAGAAGAGCTAGGATTGTGCTCGTTCCAGACCAGACCGCACTTGGTAAAGACGTAAGGCCGGTTAGCCGCCGGTATGTCCCCGATGGCGCGGCGGACGACCTCCTCGGAATGGCCCAGTCCGTACACCGCCGCTGTGTCGATCCAATTGATGCCACACTCGACCGCATGACGGATACCTGCGATCGACTCAGCATCGTCCTGGGGGCCCCAGCCGTACGCCCAGCCACCACCTCCAGTGGCCCAGGCACCGAACCCGACGGTGCTGAGGTGAAGATCGGTGTTTCCCAGCCGTCGGGTGGGAAGAGTCGCTGTCATCCCTGACCATGCCCGGTAAGGTGAACCAGCCGCTCCCGACCTGTGATACAGTGGACAATGGCTGAAACCTACACCAGAAGCCTCGGGCTGTTCTCCGGTACCATGATGGTGGTCGGTGGGATCATCGGATCGGGAATCTTCCTGAACCCCGCGCTGGTTGCCGAGCGGGTTCGAACCGCCGAGCTCACCTTGCTGGTCTGGATCCTGGGTGGCGTAATAGCCCTGATCGGAGCGCTGGTGTTTGCCGAGCTGGGCGCTCGGCGGCCCGTCGCTGGTGGCGGCTATGTCTACCTTCGGGACGCTTACGGAAAACTGCCGGCCTTTCTTTACGCCTGGACCCTGCTTCTGGTGATTGCCACTGGAGCCATCGCAGCGGTTGCTGTTACGTTCGCTGGATATACGGCGACGCTGTTTGGCTGGGCGCCGGCTACCCGGCTGCCGCTTGCGGTTGGCGCCATACTGTTCCTGTCCGCCGTCAATTATGTAGGGGTAAAGCCAGGCGCAATCACTCAGAACGTGTTCACGGTGTTGAAGCTTGGCGCGCTGGCGGTTCTTATCCTGGCCGGACTCACGCTGACACCGGCTGAAACAGCTTCCGGCTCGCTTCCCTCCCTGCCCCAGGAGCAGCTAGTGCTCGCGGTGGGCGCGGCGCTGGTTCCCGTTCTCTTCGCGTTCGGCGGCTGGCAGCAGACCAACTTCATAGCGGAAGAGTTGATCCAACCGGAGCGGAACCTGCCCCGGGCACTGGTGGCGGGGGTGTGCGTGGTCGTCTCCGTTTACTTATTGGCCAATCTGGCCTACTTGCGCACGCTGGGGGCGGTTGCTTTGTCCCACAGCAGCGCGCCTGCGGCCGACGCCATGAGCGCACTCCTCGGTCCAAAAGGGCGAGGGCTGATCGCGGCCGGGATAGCAGCTTCAACCTTTGGCTTCCTGAACCTGGTGATCCTGGTTTCACCCCGGGTGTACCAGGCCATGGCGCGGGATGGACTTTTCTTTCCCAGTCTGGCTCGGCTGCACCAGCGGTATCGCACGCCCTCGGCCGCCATAGTATTCCAGGGTGCCTGGGCGGTTGTCCTGACTGTGACCGGTCGCTACGGTGACCTTCTCGACTACGTGGTGTTCGGAGACTGGATCTTCTTCGCGGCGGTGGCATCCACGGTGTTCGTCTTCCGCTTCAGAGAGCGAAGCGGCGGGGAAAGCTCCCAGCTGCGTTTTCGAATGCCTGGCTTTCCCGTGCTGCCTGTCGTCTTCATCGTGGCGGCGCTGTACGTCGTGACCGGCTCGGTCGCCTCTAACCCAGCCAACGCCCTCAAGGGCACAGGACTGATTCTGCTCGGCGTCCCGGTATTTGTATTCTGGCGCCGGAGTGTACCAGCCACCGATGGGCGCCGATAAAAGCTGGTACTTAGTCCGGGGCCACCTTGGCCCCGGGTTGGCGCCTTTCGTCACCCGGATGAATCACAACCTCCGGCGCGGTTTCGTCTTCCAGATATTCTTCCCGATACATCCGGATCAGCTCGAAGAAATAAGAGATCGCCAGCGGCCCTATCAGCAGCCCCAGCAGACCAAAGTACTGAATGCCGGCAAAGGCGCCGATTATGGTGATAAATGGATGAATCTGGGCCCACCGCCGAAACACCATCGGCCGGATGACGTTGTCGATGTTCCCCACTACCACGGCGCCCCACAAAGCCAGACCGATTGCCATGCCGTAGCGACCGTCGAGCGCGAGGTGCATGACCCCGGGACCCCACACCAGCGCGCTTCCGACAACCGGCAGAATCGCCACGATGACGGTCACCACACCCCAGAACAGGGCGTTGGGTATGCCGGTGATCCAGAACGCGAGCCCGACCAGCAGACCCTGAATGGAGGCTGTCAGTCCGGTTCCTATCAGGGTGGAGATGGTAACGTCGCGAAACCGCTCGCGCAGGATCTCGGCATTCCGTCCCGAGAACGGAATGAAGGGCCGCACTTGTTTCCAGGCTGAGTCGGGAGACTGAAGGAGGTAATACAGGCCAAAGAAGGCGATGGTCAGCTGGATACCCAGGCGGGTAGCCGTGCCTATCAGCCCCACTGCACTGGTTCCCACCCAGTTGACCAGGCTCGAGCCCAGGGATTCGATCTGGGCTCCCACGTCATAGGAACCGATCCTGAGCTCCCGTAGACGGGTGAGCAGAGGACTCCGAATAACCCCGCTGGCCATGTCCTGGGCTTCGTTGGCTACCACCCCCAGGAAGGAGAGCCCCGGCCCCAGGATCAGGAAGATCCCCAGCAACACCACCAGCCCTGCTGCCAGCCCAGGCTTCATTCCGCGGCCGGCCAGCCAGCGGTAAATCGGCGCGAACATGACGTAAAGGACCGGTGCCCCAATGAGGCCGGTGCTGAAAGGCCACAGGGCGTATGCGAGACCCAACCCGAGCATGAAGATCAGGAAGGCGGCGCGGTCGCGCTTGGTATCCAGGAAGGCCATGGCGGGAAGAGTAGAGTCCCCGGGTATCGGTCGCCAGCACGAGGACGGCTCCTCGCAGGGTGCGCCACCAGCGTGTATCTTCGGAGCCGTGGTCCCTCTGCTGCAGCTCCCCGGCGCCTACCTCACGGCAGGAGGCGCGCTGCTCGCTCTGCTGGTTCTGCTTCTTGGCCTCCTCTGGCGTGAGCACCGGCGGCGGCGGCGGGCCGAACGTTCTACAGCTGAAATTCAAAGCCGGCTTCAAACGGTCACCGCAACCATGCGTGAAGGGGTGATCGCGTACGACATGGAGCGGCGCCTCACTTTCATCAACCCGGCTTTCGAGCGGCTCACCGGCTACCCAGCCGATGATCTGCGAGAGCAGGATTTCCTTCATCACATCCACCACGAGGACCGGCCGGCCATACTGGCGGAGTGGGACCACCTGGCGCAGGGTGGCGCCCTCCGGGACCAGGAGTATCGAGTTATCACCCGGAGCGGCCAGACTCGCTGGTGCTCCAGCTCCTGGGAGCCGATGCGGGACGAGTCGGGACGCCAGATCGGGTACCTGGGCACAGAGTTCGACATCACCGAGCGCAAACTCGCCGAGGAAGCGATGCGGCTCGACACCGATCTGTTTCAGGCTGTGCTTGAGGTCGAGCAGGCGGTCTCGGCGGCGGGGCTCGACTCCGAAACCGTAATGCGAGCGATAGCCGAGCGGAGCAAGGGACTCACCGGAGCCAGCGGGGCGGTCATCGAGTCATTGGAGGGTAACGATCTCGTCCCCCTGGTTCACATCGGCACTGAGGCCCCCCGGCTCAAGGTAAGCTCCAGTCTTTCCGGAATATGTGTGCAGACCGGCGAGCTTCAGCGCTGTGATGATACGCTGGCAGATACCCGCATTCCCCATCAGCTATATCGTGATTTGGGCATTCGGTCGATCCTGGTGGTTCCGCTCAAGGATGAGCACCGCACTCTGGGCGTGCTCAAGGTCGTGTCCATCGAAGCTCATGCATTCACCGACCGCGACGCCAAAGCGCTGCGTCTGCTGGGAGGCCTCATGGGCGCGGCTCTGGCCCACGCCGCGGCTTTCGAAACCCGGCAGAGCCGCCTGGAGGAGCGAACCAGTGCACTGCAGGAGAGCGAGCAGCGCTTCAAGCAATTGATCGACGTTGCACAGGAAGGCATCTGGGTGGCGGACGACCGGGGGGTGATCACCTACGTAAACCAACGTCTGGCAGATTTGTTGGGGTACAGCAATGGAAGCCTGCTCGGCCGGCCAGTCTACGATTTCATCGAATCAGACTCTCGACCAGCTGCCCAACGAACGTTGACCGGGCGGGCATTGCGGCCCGGACAGAACCAGGACCTTCGATTCCGGCGTCGAGACGGCACCAAGCTCTGGGGACTGGTCTCAGCGAGTCCTATCCTGGGAAAGGACGGCGCGACGGTAGGCACGGTGGGCATGGTCACCGACATTACCGAGCGGAAACGGACCGAGGATCAGCTACGGCGGTCCGCGGACCGGCTTGGCATGTTGCACGACATGGATCAGGCCATACTCGCGGCCCAGTCACCTTCCGAGGTTGGCCGTGCGGCAATGGGGCGCATACGCCGGATGGTGCCCTGTCAGCGTTGTACCGTGGTACTGTTCAATTTCGACCGCGGTGAAGCCGAGCTCATAGCGGGCTACTCCAGCGGGGCTCAGATGGCCTCGACATCATATCCGCTGGGCGAGTTCTCAGCCCCGGAAGTGCTGCAACGAAACTCGGTCCGCTACATCGAGGATCTGGCCGGCCTGAAGGATCCGCCGCCGATCATGCGCCAACTGCTCGCTGAAGGATTACGATCCCTGCTGTCGGCTCCACTGATGGTCGAAGGTGAGGTTATCGGTGAGATCAACCTCGCTTCCTCCGCGCCCGCGGCGTTCGAGCCGGAGCATCGCGACATCGCGCTCGAGGTAACGTCTCCCCTCGCCATTGCCATTCAGCACGCCCGTCTGCGGCAGGAGCTGTCTTACCAGACCGGTGAGCTCGAGCGGAAGCTGGGCGAGCGGAATGCCGCGCTACGCGGAGCCACGGCCGAGATCGAGACTCTGCTGCACTCCGTCAGTCACGACCTCAGAGCACCGCTCCGGCATCTCATGGGCTTTTCCCGGATGTTGCTGGACGACCACGGGAGCGAGCTCCAGCCCGGTGCTCTGCACTATGCCGAGAGGATACACCAGGCTGCCGACCGGATGGCTACTCTGGTTGAGGACCTGCTCAACTTTTCCCGCATCGGTCGCCAGGCATTGCTCCGCCGGGAGGTCGGGCTCATGACGCTGGTCGAGGATGTGGTAGACCAGCTACGGTCGTCCGCCGATGGCCGGGTCATCGAGTGGGAGATAGATGAGCTCCCCACGGTCGATTGCGATCTCGCACTAACCAGAGTCGCCATCACCGAGCTAATCGCCAACGCCGTCAAGTTTACCCGGCCGCTCCAACGAGCCACGATCCGAGTCCGGGCGGTGGAAGTCGACGGACAGGTAGGAATCCGCGTCGAGGATAATGGAGTAGGATTCAAGATGGCCTATGCCGGCAAGCTGTTCACCATGTTCCAGCGCTTGCACCGCCCGGACGAGTTCGAGGGGAACGGCGCCGGCCTGGCCATCGTTCAGCGCATTGCGCACAAGCATGGCGGGCGGGTCTGGGCAGAGTCCGAGCCGGATGCGGGCGCGACGTTTTATATGACGCTGGGGGGGCAGCAAGCGGGACAGCGGGACAGCGAGACAGGTGGTGGCGCGGGTAGGGAAGCGCCAGAGGTGGGCGCCGAGGATATACCCCCGGGATGACTGCCCCCCGCACCCGCTTACCCGCTGACCCGCTGACCCGCCCTGTTGACATCCTCCTGGTCGAGGACAACCCGCTGGAGGTCGAGCTCACACTGCGGCCTTTGCGCGAGCTCGATGCGGGCAATCGAATCGAGGTTGCTCGCGATGGTGAGGAAGCTCTGGATTTCCTCCTCGGACGTGGCCAGTTCCGACAGCGGCTGGGAGCGCCCCTGCCTCGGCTCATTCTACTCGACCTGAAGTTACCAAAGCTGGATGGCGTCGAGGTGCTTCGGGGGCTACGGGCAAACTCCCGTACTTGTGTCGCACCGATTGTGGTGCTGACGTCATCCACCGATCCACGCGAAGTGGCCCAGTGCTATCAACTGGGCGCCAACAGCTGGGTGCAGAAACCGGTCAGCTACGAGGAGTTTTCGCGAACCATTCAGACCATTGCCCGCTATTGGCTCGGCGTGAATCAGTCGCCCACACCCGCCCCGCTACCGGTGAGCTAGAAGTGCTACCTGCAACTTTCAGACACTGCTATACGTCTTAGAACCACGCCTCATCGGTGTCACTGTGTTCCTGAAGTCATTGCAAGGGCGCCGGTGCCCGGAGCAAATCCCGCCGCTCTGCCTACGAAAACCTTTTTCATTAGAGGCAGTTGTGTCTCCCAGAGCTTTTCTTGCCTTGGCCGCGCTAATCGGAGTGGTCCCTGACACAGTGTTACGGGCCCAGTCCTCCGCCCCACCAAGGCCGACCTCACTCGAGATCTCGTACCAGCGCTTCCAGTTGACCAATGGGCTCACCCTCATTGTGCATGAAGATCGCAAGGCGCCGATCGTTGCAGTGAACGTCTGGTATCACGTCGGCTCCAAGAACGAGAGGCCAGGCCGCACCGGTTTCGCCCACCTTTTCGAGCACCTGATGTTCAACGGCACCGAGAATTACGACAAGGACTTTTTCGGACCGCTGGAGCAGGCCGGTGCCACCGACATGAACGGAACCACCAACGAGGACCGCACAAATTACTTCCAGAACGTTCCGATTAGCTCGGTCGACCTCGCGCTCTGGATGGAGTCCGACCGGATGGGACATCTCACAGGGGCCATCAGCCAGCCGAAGCTCGATGAGCAGCGCGGAGTAGTACAGAACGAGAAACGCCAAGGAGAGAACGAGCCGTACGGCAAAGTGTGGGATTTTCTGACGCCCAAGCTCTATCCCGCCAATCACCCCTATTCCTGGAGCGTCATCGGTTCGATGGAGGACCTGGACGCGGCCAAACTCGGGGATGTGAAGGACTGGTTCCAACAGTACTATGGGGCGGCGAACGCGGTCGTCGTAGTGGCAGGCGACATCGACGCCCAAACAGCCAGGGAGAAGGTGGAGAAATACTTTGGCGACATCCCGGCAGGCCCGCCGGTAACGCGGCAACAGGCCTGGGTGGCCAAACGCAGTGGCAGCCAGCGTGGAATCATGCAGGATCGTGTTCCGCAGTCCCGGATCTACAAGGTCTGGAATATTCCGGGGTGGGGCACGGCAGAGGGTGATTATCTGAACCTGGTGAGTGATGTCCTGAGCAGCGGTAAGACGTCCCGGCTTTACAAGCGGCTGGTTTACGACGAGCAGATCGCCACCGACGTCTCGGCCTCACTGGATCTCCGGGAAATTGGCGGTCTCTTTGTGATCGAGGCGAGCGCCCGTCCCGGCACGGATCTAAGCCAGGTCGAGAAGGCGGTTGACCAGGAGCTGGCCCGCCTTCTTGCCACCGGCCCCACCGCGGCGGAGATGCGAAGGGTTAAGACACAGTACCGCGCCGGCTTCATTCGTGGCATCGAGCGCATTGGCGGCTTCGGCGGGAAATCCGACGTGCTGGCCCAGGGTGAAATATTTGGCCGCCGCCCCGACTTCTACAAAGTCAGGCTGGATCGGGTTCAGCGAGCCACTCCGGCGCAGCTCATCAATTCCGCCAGGCAATGGCTGGCGGACGGGGTATACAGCCTGGAGGTCCACCCCTACCCGGAGCACCTGGCAGCCAAGTCGGGGGCCGACCGTTCAAAACTACCCGGACCGGGTACTCCGCCGGACACAAAATTCCCCGATCTCGAGAGAGCAACGCTGTCGAACGGATTGAAGGTTGTTCTCGCTCAGCGTCATGCAATACCCCAGGTGCGCCTCGATCTGCTGCTCGATGCCGGATTCGCCGCGGACCATGCCGGCATCCCCGGCACAGCCAGCCTTGCCATGGCCATGCTGGATGAGGGCACAACTCGCCGTACGTCGCTTCAGATCAGCGACGAGCTGGCGCAGCTCGGCGCTAATCTTGGGACCGGCTCCAAGCTCGACGTCTCCAGCGTGTCGCTGGAGGCGCTGAAGGAGAACCTCGACGCGTCCCTGGATGTCTTTGGCGACGTGGTCCTGAACCCGACATTCCCGCGCACCGATTTCGAGCGTCTGAAGAAGCAACGGCTGGCGCAGATTCAGCAGGAAAAGGCCGAACCGGTCGGACTCGCGCTGAGGGTCTTCCCTGCTCTCGTGTACGGACCGGAGCACGCCTACGCCAACCCCTGGACCGGATCGGGAACCGAGGAGTCGACTGGGAAGATCAAGCGCGACGATCTCGTTCGCTTTCATCAGGCCTGGTTCAAGCCCAATCACGCCACACTGGTCGTCGTGGGCGCTACCACGATGGCGGACATCAAGCCTAAACTCGAGCGATTATTCGCAAACTGGAAGGTGGGTGACGTTCCGGCCAAGAACATCGCCACAGTCGGCCGTCAGCAACGTCCTGTGGTCTACCTGATCGACCGGCCAGGGTCACTGCAGTCGGTCATCATCGCCGGCCACGTCGCACCTCCCAAAGCCAATCCTCAGGAGGTCACGATCGAGACGATGAACAGCGTGCTCGGCGGTGACTTCAGCTCCCGAGTCAACATGAACCTGCGGGAAGACAAGCATTGGAGCTACGGTGCCTATACCTTCTTCCGCGATGCGCGAGGGCAGCGTCCCTTCGTGGCATATGCACCGGTGCAAACCGACAAGACGAAGGAAGCAGTGGTAGAGCTGGAGAAGGAGCTGCGGGGGATCGTAAAGGGTCGCCCGATCCAGGCCGGCGAGCTCTCCCGCGCACAGGCGTCCCTGACCCTCACCCTCCCTGGATCGTGGGAAACGATGGCGGCGCTTGCGGCCTCGATCGGGAACATCGTGACGTACGGCCTGAACGATCGATACTACGACACTTTCGCTGAGAAGGTCCGGGCGCAGACGGTGGCAGGAGTAACCGCGGCTGCAGGGGAGGTGGTACACCCGGATCAGCTGATCTGGGTGGTGGTGGGCGACCGGTCGAAGATCGAGCCGGGACTGCGCGAGTTGAAGCTGGGCGAGATTAAGCTGATCGATACAGAGGGGAAGCCGGTAAGCTAGAGTCTAACAGGGAGGTGATCATGCCCACGAGCAATGCAACCGCTGTATGGGAGGGAGGTCTCAAAGGTGGCCGAGGACATTTCAAGGCAGATTCGGCGGCCTTCGAGGGCGACTACTCGTTTACCACCCGCTTCGAAGGATCGAGGGGCACAAATCCGGAGGAACTGATAGCCGCGGCACATGCAGCCTGCTTCAGCATGGCGTTGTCTGCCGGGCTGGAGAAGAGCGGCACGCCGGCATCCCGGGTCAACACCAAGGCGTCCTGTACCCTCGAGAAAGTCGGAGACGGATTCAAGATTACGAAGATGCGGCTGCAGGTGGTTGCCAAAGTTCCCGGCGTGGATCAGGCCGGCTTTGCCAAAGCAGCGGACGCCGCCAAGCAGGGATGTCCGGTGTCCGGCGCCCTGCAGGGCAACGTTGCCATCGAGATGGAAGCGAGACTCGAATAGACCCGGTCTGCCACACGCTGGCCGGGGCTGCCCTGGCCCGGTGCGGTCTGGGCAGACGAACCGCCCTGGGCAGCGCAGCACTGATCATCGGGGCCAATCTTCCTGATCTGGATGCTCTGGCTTATTTCGCCGGTCCCGGGGCCGATCTGGAGTGGCGCCGGGGATGGAGCCACGGCGTTCTAGCTCTGGCGGCACTTCCGTTTCTGCTGACGGGTTGCCTGCTGATTCTGCATCGGCTCCGGCACGGGGCGGCGGCGTCCGTGGTTAAACCGGGGCAACTGCTCCTCCTGTCCTTCATCGCCATTATTTCCCACCCAGTCCTCGACACGCTGAACACGTATGGTGTGCGTTGGCTCATGCCGTTCTCGGGCCAGTGGTTCTATGGCGACACTTTGTTCATCGTCGATCCCTGGGTGTCGGTCGCGCTGGGGCTGGGAGTGTACTACAGTGCAAGGCGGGAAAAAGCGAACCGTGGCAACTCCAGCCGGCCGGTTTGGCTTTCGCTTGCTCTGGTAACACTATATGCATGTGCGATGGCGCTGTCGGGCAGGGTGGCGGCAAGCATCATCTCCCGGGAGGTCGCATCAAAGACCGGTGTTTCCGTGCAGGAGGTTATGGCCGGGCCGGTGCCCCTGGACCCCCTGACGCGAAAGTTCGTGGTTGAGCAGGGCCAGCAGTACCGGGTAGGAACATTTCGGTGGATGAAGCAACCTCAGGTGAATTTCGACGAAGTCCTCACCTTCTCCCGCAAACGCCCGGCCCATCCTGCATTGCCGGTGGCGGCCAAGAGCCCGCTGGGCCGCCGTTTCCTCGGGTGGGCCCGATTCCCTGCGTTCGAGATCGAACAGGTCGGTAAGAGCCGGTTCATGGTGAATATCGTGGACCTGAGGTACGCGCGCCGGCCCGGGGAAGCGTTCGGTGCCGTCTCCATTCCGGTTACGCTGCCGACAGCTTCCGGCCCATCTCCAGATATCCCTTGACCATCTTCGAGAGCCGCTCCTGCATCTGAGGGTCCTTCAGCCTCCCGCTGTCATCCAGGGCCTGTTGCGCCTGCGCCAGGGCAAACATGTCCGGCTGAAGAGTAACGCCGAGACCCTCGAGCGGAACGCGGAGAGCCCAGAGTCCCCGGATTCCACCCACCAACGAGGGGGACGCTGCGAGCAGAAACCCGTGCTTTCCCCGGAGTGGCATCGGCTTCATCCGTGATACCCAGTCGATGGCATTCTTGAGAGTTCCGGGCATCGAATAGTTGTATTCCGGCGATGAGATGATGAGCCCATCCGCAGCATCGATGCGCCGGCCCAGGTCTCGCGCGCCTTCAGGGAACCCCTCCGAGCTCTGAAGATCGGCGTCGTAGAGCGGCATGTAGAAGTCGCGGAAGTCGGCAAGATCTACTTCCACTCCGTCTTGTCGCGCCAACTCGACCGCCAGATTGATGAGTTGGCGGTTGAGCGACTCACGCCGGAGTGATGCAGCAAAGGCAAGGAGCTTCATGGTATATACCCAGTGTCAGACTTGACCCATCATGCGAAATACCGTATACAGTATGCACTATACAGCCTGGAGCCCAAATCATAACCCGTACCCCCCTCCGAGACGAGGTCTACCGCCAGATCCTGGAGCAGGTCTCTCGCGGTGACCTGCCGCCTGGAGCCCGTGTCAAGGATTCCGACTTGGCCGCGCGGCTCGGCGTCAGCCGAACTCCGGTCCGGGAAGCCCTGCTCCGGCTGGCCCGCGAGGGAGTGGTGGCGGCGGACATGGGCCGGGGTTTCAGTGTAACACCCCTGGACCGGGCGGAGATGCAGGAGACCGGAGCGATTCTGGCACGGCTCGAGACCCTGGCGTTGGAACTCTCCGGAGAGGTTCCGGCAGAGCGGCTGGCGCTGTTGGCCGGGATCGATCGCGAGCTTGCGGGTGTGCGGGGAAATCCCGACCAGTGTATCGATCTCGACGAGCAGTGGCACCGAACACTGCTACAGGGGTGCCCTAACGGCCGTCTCCTCTCCATGATTACCTCGCTCTGGCAGGTACCCAGGCGGTACATGCGGGCCTACCTGCGTGATGCCGGTCGGCTGAGCTTGTCTACCCAGCACCATGCGCGCATCATCGAGGCACTGCGGGGTAATGACCGGGAGGCCGCTGCCCGGCGCTTTGCCCATCACTGGCAGCGGGGAATCGAGGAGCTGAGCGCATGGATCGCCCGGTGACACGCGACCTTTCCTCCGAGCTCGCGCGGTGGCGCTCCGATACCCCGGGTTGCGCTGGCCTGGTCCACCTGAATAACGCCGGGGCGGCGCTCATGCCACGACCCGTCCATGAGGCCATCCTTGCGCACCTGTCGCTCGAGCAGGAGCTCGGCGGGTACGAAGCGGCGGACGCGCAATCGCAGGCCATAGAGCGGGCCCACGCGGCCGTTGCCCGGCTTATGGAAGCAGAGTTCCGCAACATCGCGCTGGTGCAGAACTCTACAGTGGCGTTTGCTCAGGCGATCAGCGCCTTCGATCTTGGCCCCGGCGACATCGTGCTCACCAGCCGGGCAGATTACGCCTCTAACCAGATCATGTATTTGTCGCTGTCGCGCCGCCGCGGCGTGGAGATCGTTCGAGCACCCGATGCGCTGGAAGGGGGAGTGGATCCGGAGGCTGTGCGGAGACTTATCAGCCGGCGGCGACCAGCGCTCGTGGCGCTGACCTGGATTCCAACCAACTCGGGACTGGTGCAGCCGGTGGAAGCAGTAGGCCGGATCTGCCGGGAAGCTGAGGTGCCCTATCTGATCGATGCCTGCCAGGCGGTGGGCCAGGTACCGCTCAATGTCGACAACCTTCACTGCGACTACCTCTCGGGCACGTCCCGGAAGTTCCTCCGTGGGCCTCGCGGGCTCGGCTTCCTCTACGTATCGGATCGGGCCCTACAGTCAGGGGCTCATCCGCTGCTTGTCGATATGCATGGAGCTGACTGGACCGATGCCGACTCATTCGAGCTACGGCCGGACGCCGGGCGGTTCGAGACCTGGGAGTTTGCCTACGCTCTGGTGCTGGGACTGGGAGCCGCGGCCGAATACGCACTGAAGGTTGGTGTGGACACCGCAGGGCACCGGGCGTACGAGCTGGCTGATTACGCGCGAGCCTGTCTGGCTGCCCTTCCGGGCGTGCGGGTCCTGGACCGGGGCCCCGAGCTCTGCGCCATCGTCACGATCGCCATAGCCGGACGCGATACCAGCGACATCAAGCTCCTGCTCCGGGCCCGTGGCATCAACACCAGCTCGCCCCATCGCGAGGATGCCGTGATTGACATGGACGAGAAGCAGACCACATCGGCGCTTCGGATTTCGCCTCACTACTACAACACGAGAGAAGAGATCGATACGGCGGTAGAGGCTATTCGGGAAATAGTGAGCGATCCTTCGCGGCGCTAAGGATGAGATGGTCGCTAGGCTCCGACCAACGGCTCCGACTCACGCTTTTTCCCGAAGCAACGGCTCCATCACCCGCCACACCGTCTCTGCCATGACACGCTGACCCTCTGCCGTGGGATGGATTCCGTCGGGCTGGTTTAGCCCCGCAACGCCACCTACTCCCTCGAGCAGGAACGGTACGAGCTCGGCACCATTGGCTCGAGCCACCTCGCTATAAATCGTCTGAAACTGCTGGCTATACGCTCGACCATAGTTTGGCGGAACCCGCATGCCGATCAGCACCAGACGGGGAGCGGGCTGGAGCCGCCGGGCACGATCGAGCATGGCCTGGATGTTTGCTCGCAGCGAGTCGGCGGGCAGTCCGCGAAGACCGTCGTTGGCTCCGGTTTCGATCACCAGCACGGCGACCGGTTCCCGAAGAAGCCAGTCGATCCTGCGGCGAGCTCCTGCCGAGGTCTCTCCGCTCACGCCGGCGTTCACAACCCGGTATTCGAGACCTGCCGAATCGATCTTCTGCTGGATAAGGGCCGGATAGGCCTGCTCCGGCTCGAGACCCAACCCCGCGGTAAGACTGGTCCCTAGAAAGACCACCGACGGCCGCTCAGCGGCGCTGCTGGCGGCGGGAGGACTGACACGTGGTTTCTCAGTGATCTGATCGCAACCCGGAACACCCGCCACCAGGCCGAATAGAGCTATGTACCGGGCTATCATTCGAGATGCACACCACCATGCTGCAGTGCCAGTCATTAAGCCGGACCTACCGCTCCGCCGGCCGGGAGCTCACCGTGCTGAAGGATATAACCTTCAGCCTGGAGCCGGGTGGATTCCTTGCCATACTGGGGCCTTCAGGAAGTGGAAAGACCACGCTGCTGGGACTACTTGCCGGACTCGACCGGCCCAGCGCGGGGACCGTCCATCTGGATGGTCAGGAGCTCGGTGTCCTGTCCGAGGACCAGCGCGCAAGGGTTCGGGGCGAGAAGGTCGGATTTGTCTTTCAGGCATTCCAGCTCATCCCCACGCTTACCGCGCAGGAGAACATTCAGGTGCCAATGGAGCTTCGAGGGGATCGGGGTGCAGCCTCGAGGGCCATAGAGCTGCTATCTCGAGTCGGTCTCGGCGGGCGCGAGCACCACTATCCGTCACAACTCTCAGGAGGAGAACAACAGCGGGTAGCGCTGGCGCGGGGGTTCAGCATCCGCCCCAAGATCCTCTTTGCGGATGAGCCTACCGGCAACCTCGATGCCCGGACAGGAGCCACGATCATCGATTTGATGGTGGGGTTAAATCGTGATCTGGGCACCACACTTGTGCTGGTGACGCACGATCTGGATCTGGCCGAGCGCGCGGGCCGAACCATCCGGCTGGCCGACGGCAGCGTGGTGGCCGACTCAGCCGCGTGAAGGCCACTGCCTTTGTCTTCCGAATGGCGGCCCGCGAGCTCCGGGCCGCGCCGCGCCGCCTGCTGCTTCTCATGGGAACCGTGGCGGTTGGCGTAGCCGCGCTGGTTGCCATCAACTCTTTCACCGATAATCTCCAGGATTCGGTTCGGCGACAGGCGCGCGCCCTGCTTGGGGCGGACCTGGCGCTGGTGAGCCGCCAGCCCTTTTCACCGGCAGTCGAGGCCTTGCTGGATACGCTGTCGCGAGGCTCACGTCTGGCCCGGATCACGCGCTTCGCAGGGATGGCCTACGTACCTCGCACCTCCGGCACTCGGCTGGTGCAGGTGGCCGCTATCGAGGGGCAGTTCCCCTTCTATGGTGAGATCAAGACCAGCCCGGGACGGGCATGGTCGGAGCTCGACTCTGGCCGCCACGTGGTGGTGGATCCGTCTCTCCTTACCGCCCTCAACGCCGGTATCGGCGACACCGTATCACTGGGTGAAGGCCGTTTCGTCATCACCGGGACGGTTCAGAGCGCTCCGAGCGATGCCGGGGTTCGATTCGCATTCGGTCCGAGGATATACATCCCGGCGCGATACCTGGCCGAGACCCGGCTGCTGGGCTTTGGCGCTCGGGTCGAGCACGAAGCCTTCCTGGAGCTTCCGACCAACGTATCTGCCCAGGCGCTGGCCGATCGGTACCGCCCCTCTTTGCGACCGGAACGGGTTCGGGTGCGGACTGTCGCGGACGACCAGCGCAACCTCAACGACGTTCTTACCCGTCTTACCGGTTACCTCGGACTGGTAGCGCTGGTGGCCCTGCTCCTCGGAGGGATCGGGGTAGCCAGCGCGGTGGTCGTATTCGTTCGGCAACGCTCCGACTCGGTAGCGGTACTTCGCTGTATGGGGGCAACGGCCGGCTCCATCTTCGCGATCTACCTGATCGAGGCCGGGGTGATGGGACTGGCCGGAAGCGTTGCAGGGGCGGTAGCCGGTGTAGGGATGCAGAGGCTGCTGCCCAGCGTTCTCTCCAGCATGCTGCCCGTAGATGTCACTCCGACTTTTTCATGGAGCGCGGTGGGGCTCGGGGTCGGAATGGGACTCTGGGTGGCTCTGGTATTCGCCTTCCTTCCATTGCTGGCTGTCCGCCGAGTGTCGCCACTCTCGGCGTTGCGCCGTCCCTACGAATCAGAACGATCCTCGTGGGACCGGTGGTCGGTTGTCGCCTCCCTGTCTCTGGCCGGGAGTACAGTCGCGTTGGCCGCCTATCAGGTCGGAAGCTGGCGGCGGGGAGCGATCTTCGCTCTTGCCATCGGAGTGGCGCTGCTGATGTTGTGGGCTGCAGCCTGGGTGCTCATCCGAGCCATGCATCGCTGGCTTCCAGCCCGCTGGCCCTATGTGTGGCGGCAGGGTCTCGCAAATCTGCACCGCCCAGCCAATCAGACTGTAACCCTGGTGCTGGCGATAGGATTCGGAGCCTTCCTGCTCGGCACCCTGTACCTGATTCAGTTCAACCTGCTGCGTCAGCTCAGCGTCACCGGCGGACCGGCCCGCCCCAACCTCGTCCTGTTCGACATTCAGCCGGATCAGCTGCCCGCCATCGAGCGGGAGTTACGAGACGGCGGGCTGCTACATACAGTGGCGACGCCGATTGTGCCGATGCGGCTTCGGTCAGTGAAGGGGCGCCCGGTCACCGAGCTTCTGGCCGGCACCCCGGATCAGCCCGGCGGCGACGGGCCCGCCAGCGCTTGGGTGTTTCGCAGGGAGTACCGGTCAACCTACCGGGATTCAGTTGTGCCATCGGAGAGGATAGTGGCCGGCGAGTGGTCGCAGCCGGGCCAGTCACCTGCCCGGGTTTCGGTGGAGCGCGAGCTCGCGACTGAACTCGGGGTGAGCGTCGGCGACGAGATCGTCTGGGACGTGCAGGGCGTTTCGATCACCACAGAAGTGGGCAGCCTCCGTGAGGTCGACTGGGCGCGTTTCGAGCCGAACTTCTTCGTCGTGTTCTCCTCGGGGGCGCTCGAGAGTGCTCCCCAGAGCTTTGTGAAGCTGACCAGGATCGCCGATCCCGCCGAAAGAGGGCTGTTTCAGCGTCAGCTGGCAGAGCGGTTCGGCAATGTCTCCACTTTGGACCTTTCCCTTCTGCAGCAGGCGCTGGAGCAGCTGGTTCAGCGGGTGGGACTTGCAATCCGGTTCATGGCTCTATTCAGCCTGGGCGTCGGAATGCTGGTGCTCATCGGGGCCCTTGCCACCAGCCGCTTTCAGCGCGTGCGTGAGGGAGCGCTCCTGCGCACCCTTGGTGCCACCCGAAGCCAGATATTCCAGGTTGTGCTGGCCGAGTATTTCGCGCTCGGCCTGCTCGCATCCCTGGTGGCGCTGGTTCTCGCAGCAGCGGCCGGCTGGGGGGTAGCACGCTACGTATTCGAAGGCTCTTTCGGGTTACCGGTGATCCCCATGAGCGCTCTGACCCTGCTCATCGTGACTGTCACCGTGCTCGTCGGCCTGGCCAATAGTAGGGACGTCGTCCGCCGGCCGCCGCTGGAAGTATTACGGGAACAATAGGAAGGCGGTACGATAGTAACGGAGTCGGCCTGGATCTTACCGCCTGTCCGCCTGTCCAGCTGTCGGCTACATTCCCGCGGACTCTTCCTGATCAAGGACCTACGCGCATGCTGCCAATCGACCTGACCGGAAAGCGTGCTCTCGTTGCCGGCGTCTCCGATGACGGGGGGTTCGGATTCGCCATCGCCAAGTCCCTGGCTGAGGCGGGGGCCACCATCTGTTTGGGCAGCTGGCCACCGGCATTGGGGATCTTTACCAAGCTGCTCGAGCGGGGAAAGATGGAAGATTCTATGCGGCTCGCCGACGGCCGTAAACTCGAATTCGAGCGCGTCTACCCGCTGGATGCCGCGTTCGATGTCCTGGCCGACGCGCCGGCGGACGTCCGGGCAAACAAGCGATACAAGGATGTGGGCGACTTCAGTATCCAGGGCATGGCGAACCGCATGCGAGCTGATTTCGGCGATTCGTGCCTCGATGTGGTCGTGCACAGCCTGGCTAACGCGCCCGAGGTGAAGTCGCCGCTGGTGGATACTTCACGCCAGGGATACCTCTCCGCCATCAGCGTCAGCGCCTACAGCAACGTGTCCCTGGTGCGACATCTGGCGCCGCTGATGCGGGCGGGCGGATCGTTTCTCTCGCTCAGTTACATGGCCAGTGAGCGGGTAATCCCAGGATACGGTGGAGGGATGTCCTCGGCCAAGGCGGCGCTCGAAGCCGACACGCGCACGCTGGCGTTCGAAGCGGGCCGCCGCTGGGGACTTCGTGTCAACGCCATTTCGGCGGGCCCCTGGGCGTCGCGCGCCGCCAGCGCCATCGGATTCATCGACATGATGATCAAGTACACGGCGGAGAACTCTCCGCTTCCCCACCCGATCGATGCCACAGACGTAGGTGGCACGGCCGCGTTCCTGAGCAGCTCACTGGGCAAGGCCGTAACCGGAAGCGTGGTCTACGTCGACAACGGCTACCATGCTATGGGGATGGCGGTGGATGCGGGGGTCAAGGGTTAGGCACCTGATCCTCGCCCCCGACCCCCGCTACCAATACTGCCTCCACCAGCTCAGCGAGGGCGGAAAGCTCGAACGGCTTTTCCATCACCGGCCGCGGGGTGCGAGCGATGAATTCGCTGAGCGCCGGGGAGGTCAGATCTCCGGTGATGAGTATGAGACGGACAAACAGATCGGGGCGATGCAGGGCGAGCCAGTCGTGCAACTGGTCGCCGGAGTAGTGCGGCATCCGCAGGTCGGAGATCACTATCTGATAGCCACCCGGAGATGACCGCTCCAGCTTCAGCAGCGCCGCCAGGCCGTCCTCCGCCTCTTCCGCGTACCATCCCCGCTTGCGGAGATATCGAGCCACCGCGCTGCGGATGGTAGGCTCATCATCCACCACCAGCGCACGGAGCCCGCCGGTGGGAACCGCCGAAGGAACCTTGGGATGGAAATGGGACACCGATAGCTGGTAGAAGCCGGCTGAAGAACCGGCCGGGGGAGCCGGGGAGTATGCCGTCTGGCTTCTTCATATAATAGTATCCTGATTACATCCACTGGTAAGATGCGGCGGTGTACACTCCAGATCGAGCGACTCATGGCGGAACTGGTCTCCGAACCCGATGGGCCGATACACCGTCTTACCCTCAACATCCCCTCCCGCCGGAATGCTATCACTCCGGCACATGCACGCTCCCTGGCGCAGGAGATCGAACGGGTCGAGGAAGCTGGGGAGGCGCGGGTCATCCTGCTCTCCGGCAGCGGGGGCCATTTCTGTGCGGGGCTCGACCTCCACTGGCTCCGTTCGCTGGGCCCCAATCCCGGCGTGGCAGACCTTCAGCACGGATTGAGTGATTTCCAATCTGCTGTAATCGCTATCGTGCGATGTCCGGTTCCCGTGCTGGCAGTTGTTCAAGGCACCGCGGCGGGCTTTGGTTTCGATTTGGCCCTGGCCTGCGACATGCGCCTTGCCGGGTCGAGCGCCACGTTCACCTCCGCCTTTGCGCGCATGGGGCTGGTTCCTGATGGAGGATCTACGTTTACGCTGCCGCGGCTGGTGGGCGTCGGACGGTCCATACGCATGCTCATGACTGGTGAGACGCTCAGTGCGAGAGAGGCGCTCTCGATCGGCATGGTAGAGGAGGTCATCGAAGATTCCACCCTGGATCCGGGTGTCCGTCGAACCGTTAACGCGCTTCTGGAGTCGGCCGGGTCGAGCATCCGAAGCATCAAGCGACTCACCCGGGTACCAGAAGTGGGCGCGCTGGAACAGGCGCTATCGAGCGAAGGGGCGGCTCAGCTTCAAGCGCTGCAGGCGCCCGACTTCCGGGTTCGTCTGGAGGCGTTTGCAGCGCGCTTCGCGTCACGGGGGCAGGGAGCGTGAGCCAGGCCCCAACTGTGTTCCGATCGGACCTGCTGGCCGGCCGAGTGGCGCTGATCACCGGGGGTGGGACAGGGATTGGATTCGGGATCGCTTCTTCACTCGCCGGCGCCGGCGCAGAAGTGGCGATCGCGAGTCGCCGGCCCGAGCATCTGGAGCCGGCCGCAGCGGAACTCCGCTCCCTCGGCTCTAAGGTGAGCGCGGTAGAGGTAAACGTCCGTGAGGCGGACTCCGTCACCCGAATGATGAGCCAGGTGAAAGAAAAGCACGGCCAGCTCGACATCCTGGTCAACAACGCAGCGGGGAATTTCTATGCCCCCAGTGCCGGCCTTTCGCCCAACGCGTGGAAAGCGGTAGTCGAAACCGACCTTTATGGCACCTTCTACTGTTGCCAGGCCGCATATCCGCTGCTGAGAGCTCAAGGCGGCGGTCGAATCATCTCAATCTCGATGACCTTGCACTACCGCGGGTGGCCATTGATGGCCCACGCCACCGCCGCCAAAGCAGGAGTTGATGCCCTTACGCGCACCCTGGCAGTCGAGTGGGCTCAAGACAGAATCACGGTGAACGCCGTAGCCCCCGGGCCCATCCCCACCGAAGGGGTCAAGAAGGCGTTCACTCCGGCGGGAAGCGACGCTCCCGATCTATTCGGTATGGACAAGTACGCATCAGAATCGATTCCGCTGGGCCGCTGGGGTACGCCAGGGGATATCGGTGAGATGGTGACC
>JACCRS010000030.1 GCA_013813435.1 Gemmatimonadales bacterium | reverse complement strand
AGCATCGGCGGGTGGATGACCATGCCGACGTTTTGAAGCTGCGGATTGAGACCTCTGCCGTCGGCCGGCGTGAAACCGAGCCGCTCGAACGGGTCGGCCGCGAAGATCATTACGCTGACGAAGAAGGTGATTACCGCCGAGGTAACTCCCGCTACGTAAGGCATGAGGTGGGCGTAGCGGCGAGCGGTGAGGAGCTGGGCAGCGCTGGCAAAGAGCGAGAGCACCACCGCCCAGAACAGCAGGGAGCCTTTCTGACCGGCCCAGAATGCCGAGAAGATGTAGGAGGAGGGCAGATTTCGTGACGTGTACGCCCAGACGTACTCCATGTTGAAGTCGTGGCTGATCAACCCCTGCCAGAGCGAAGCCGACGCCACCAGCAGGCAGCCGCATATGGCGTACACCGAGCGCACCACTGTGGCGCTGAGGTCGGGGCGACCCTCCCAGCGTCCGGAAAACGACAGCAGAACGCACCAAAGACCGATGGCGAAAGCGGCCCAGAGCGCGAATTGACCCAGCAGTGTCATGGAAGAGACTCAGGCCTTGGGAACGGCCTCGTAGCGGGAGCCACACTTGGCCAGCACGTCGGTGGCCCGGATGACCCCGTTCCGCCCCAGCCGGCCCTCGACGACTACTTCGATATCGTCGGCGTCGGTGAACGTGTCGGGCACGATGCCGTGATAGGTGACGGGATAGGTCTCTACCCCATCGGAAACCTGGAAATCGATCCGACGGGCATCGGTATCGCGCCGGACAGACCCGGGCACCACCATGGCGCCCACCTTGAAGCCGACGTTCTCTACGAAGGTAGGATCGGCTGCGGTCTTCGCCGTCAGCTCGGTGGGAGTCAGGAAATACACCCCCGTCTCCTTCACGCCTTCAGCGATCAGAAATCCGACGCTGGCCACGATCAGTCCGGCGCCCAGGATGAATTTATGCCCAGCCTTCATGCACGGCTCCGCAGCGGAATCAGATAGTCCGAATATAACCGCGTGGAGTGATTCGAGCGGGGCGAGGAATGACAGCCACGAGCGCGCACCCGTCTCATGGCGCGCGAGCCCAGGCCAGCGCCGCCTCTACCGCCCGGTGCCACCCTGCTCGATGGACACGTCGTTGCCCGGCGTCCATCGCCGGCTCGAAACACCGGAACTTCCTCCTCTGAACAAACTGCTCCGTGCTCTGCCACACCCCCAGCGCCAAACCCGCCAGGCCGGCCGCACCTAACGCGGTGGTCTCCAGCAGGTCGGGGCGCTCGACCGGGATCCCCAGTATATCGGCCTGGAACTGCAGCAACCAGTCGTTGGCGGCGGCGCCCCCATCCACCCGCAGGGCCGGCACCACAACGCGCTCGGCAGCAACCATCGTTTCCAGCAGCTCCGCGCTGCTGTACGCCATGGATTCGAGCGTGGCCCGAGCCAGATGCGCTCGTGAGGTACCCCGGGTAAGTCCGGTAATGGTTCCCCGAGCCTCGGCCTCCCAGTAGGGGGTCCCCAGACCCACGAATGCGGGAACGAAATACACCCCGCCGGTGTCCGGTACACTCCGCGCCAGGGTCTCGGTGTCCTCGGCTCGGTCGATGACGCCCAGCCCGTCGCGCAGCCACTGCACCGCCGCGCCGGCTACGAAGACGCTCCCTTCCATCGCATAGGCGGGCTCGCCGGCAGCACCGCATGCCACCGTGGCGAGCAGACCTCGAGACGGCGAGGGTACCCGTTCGCCAGTGAACATCAGGAGAAATGCGCCGGTGCCGTAGGTGTTTTTGGCCAGTCCTGGCATCACGCAGCCCTGACCAAACAAGGCCGCCTGCTGATCGCCGGCCAGCCCCGCGATGGGCAGAGAGAAACCCAGGTGGAGGGCGTCGGTTTCGCCTGCTACTCCGGAAGAGGGTACCAGGCGGGGCAGAACTTCGGACGGCACGTGGAATAGTTCAAGCAGATAGGGATCCCAGGCCCGGGATCGGATGTCGTAGAGCAGGGTTCGCGACGCATTGGTGTGGTCGCTGACATGGACTCTGCCGGAGGTCAGCTTGGCGACCATCCAGCTCTCCACCGTTCCCGCGGCAAGCTCGCCTCGTCCGGCCCGGCGGAAATACTCGGTATTCCGAAGCAGCCACTCCAGCTTGGTGGCGGAGAAGTACGGGTCTGCCACCAGCCCGGTCCGCTCCCGCAGCATCGGCTCTAGTCCGGATTCCCGCAGCTCGCGACAGCGATCGGCGGTGCGGCGGTCCTGCCAGACGATGGCTGGTGCCACCGGCTCGAGGGTTCGCCGGTCCCAGAGCACGACTGTCTCTCTCTGATTGGTGATCCCCAGTCCCACCGGCGTCTCACCTGAGGCTCCGAGCGCCTCACGCATGGCCGCGACCGAGACCCGAAAGATCTCCTGCGGGTCGTGCTCGACCCAACCGGGCTCCGGAAAGTGCTGGGTAAACTCGCGGTATCCCCGGCCCAGTACTGTGCCGTCCTGGTGGACTACCAGGGCGGTGGAGCCGGTGGTTCCTTGATCAAGTGCGAGAATAGAAGGCACGAAGGGCTCCGCAGATCCACCACAAAGGCACGAAGGACATAAAGAACAGCAACATCGTAGAGGTTATCACTGTGTTTTCTTTTGGTTTTGACTACAACAACTCTCGATGGAGATATTAACCGACCCTTCGTGTCCTTCGTGCCCTTCGTGTCCTTCGTGGTGAAGTAGTGGCGGAGCACTAATTGACCACCGGTCGGTCGATTCCCGGGCGCTCTGAACGACAGATCTCATCTGGTCTGAAGATTCCCTTGTCCGTGATGATGCCGCTGATGAGCTCGGCCGGCGTCACGTCGAAGGCCGGGTTCCACACTCGCACCCCCGCCGGCGCGGTGCGGGTTCCCTGCCACGACGCCAGCTCGCTGGCCTCGCGCTGCTCGATGGGGATCGCCGCGCCGTCAGGGGTGGCCAGGTCGAGGGTCGAAGTGGGAGCTGCCACGTAGAACGGGATGCCGTGAGCCTTGGCGGCGAGAGCCAGACCGTAAGTTCCGATCTTGTTGGCGACATCGCCATTGGCCGCGATCCGGTCAGCCCCGACGATAACGCAGGCCACGTCGCCCAGCCGGAGCCGACTAGCTATCATGCCGTCACCGATGAGGGTGCACGGCACTCCGGCCTGGGTCAGCTCCCAGGCAGTGAGTCTACTGCCCTGCAGCAGGGGTCGGGTCTCGGGCACCACCACGTGAGGTTTAGCTCCCGCCCGGTGCGAGGTGTAGATCGGCGCCAAGGCCGTTCCAATGCCGCCGGTGGCTAGTACACCCGCATTGCAGACGGTGCACACGGTGCTGCCTTCCGGAATCAGCGAGGCGCCCAACTCACCGATGCGGTCGCACATCGCCCGATCCTCGTCCCAGATGGCGGTCGCTTCGGAGATGAGCGCCTCCCGCAACGCTTCGCCTTCCGCGCATGCCCGCTCAGCCCGCCGTCGCATCCGGTTCAGCGCCCAATGCAGGTTCACTGCCGTCGGTCTTGTTGCCCCGAGCAGCTCGCACGCTCGCGCGATCTCTTCGAGAGGTGTCTTTCCTGCCTCCCCACTTCCCCGCTTCCCTGCCCCCACCACCACTCCCATCGCCGCCGCGATGCCGATCAACGGCGCACCGCGCACCCGCAGCGTCCGAATCGCCTCAGCCACGGCTTCGACCGTATCGAGGTCGCGATACGTCTCGGCTCCCGGCAGCAGCGTCTGGTCCAGAATCCGGATGGTGTGATCCGAGTTCCAGGCGATTGGAGAGGGAATTGGCATGGGAGAGAAGATAGTCGCGAGTCGCGAGTCGCGAGTCACGAACAGCCGCGGCGGAGATGAACGGCTGGTTAAGAGTGAATAACACGAAAGGCCGAATGCAATTCATCTGCGAGTTCCCTGGATTACTTTTGAAGCTCCCGACTTCTCGACCCCGAAACTCTCGACCCGCGACTCGCGACTGAACCCATGCCCACCACTCTCCTCTTCGAGCTCAGCGACGGCATCGCCCGGGTCACCATCAATCGTCCCGACAAGTTGAACGCGCTCAATGCGACCGTGATCTCCGAGCTGGGCGACGCCGTCACCCGGATCGAGACCGATGCCGCCGTACGCGGCGTAATTCTTACCGGGGCAGGCTCCAAGGCGTTCGTTGCGGGAGCGGACATCAGCGAGCTGGCTGAGCAGGGACCGATCGAGGGAAAGGCGCGCTCGATGGCGGGACAGCTGGTCTTCCGACGCTTGGAGCGCTCGGGCAAGCCGGTCATTGCCGCCGTCAACGGCTTTGCCCTCGGTGGTGGCTGCGAGCTGGCCATGGCCTGCCACATCCGCGTCGCCGCGGAGCACGCCCGCTTCGGCCAGCCCGAGGTCAAGCTCGGCATCGGTCCCGGCTATGGCGGCACCGCTCGACTCCCCCGGCTGGTTGGGCGAGGGCGTGCCCTGGAGTTGCTGCTGACCGGAGCCATGATAGATGCGGCGGAAGCATTTAGAATCGGGCTGGTGAATCGGGTCGTCCCCGCCGACCGGCTGCTGGCGGAGGCGGAGGCGCTGCTCGGAACCATTCTGGAGAACGGTCCGCTCGCGATCCGGGCCTGTCTGGAGGCGGTGGACGCCGGCCTCGAAACCAGTCTGGACCAGGCGCTGCTGCTGGAGGCCAACCACTTCGGACTGCTCTCCGCTACAGAGGACATGCGGGAAGGCACGCGAGCATTCACCGAGAAGAGGAAGGCTGTTTTCAAGGGAGTTTGAACCTGCAATTTTCTCTTACAACCGACTATTTTTTGGTGATGCGGAACAGAGGGAGCAGCTGGCGAAAGGCCGGGTTCCCCCTCCGGCTCGGCGGGCTTATGACGGCAGCGGTAACGGTGCTCGGTACCGGGTGTGAGGAGCGGGACCGCCTCACCTTCCCCACTCCAAGTGACGGGATCGGGCCGGTCACCACCATCGACCAGCCGAATGGCGCCGATACCACGGTCTTTCCTGGCGCTGACCTCTTCATCAATGGCAACACGGTCGACCCGGACGGCGTGGATACCGTCTATTTCTTTGTCATCGGCGGAAACCAGAACTTCTCCCCATTCAGCCCCCAGCCGACCCAGACTGCGGTGCGTTTCGGACTTCCGCTGACCACCTTCGGGCACTCCGGGGAGACGTTCCAGATCCAGGTTTACGGGGTTGATGTCCTGGGCAATCGCGGGGGAACCTCGACCCGGTTGATCCACATCAGATAGTGCGGCTCCGACATGTGGCGGCCCGCGGGTATCGGAACCTTGCGGACCTGGAACGCGAGGCGCCGTCGGCGGGGCTGGTGCTGCTGGGCGCTAATGCGCAGGGCAAGACCAACCTGCTCGAGGCGATCTACTACCCGGTCCTGTTCCGGTCGTTTCGGGGAGCCACCGACGGGCAGGTGCTGGGCAGTCCGCCCGGATTTGCGGTCGAGCTCCACATCGCCGGTGGCCCGGCCCAAACGGTCGGGGCCACCTACTCGGCGCGGAAGAAGCGGATCACGATCGACGGCGAGGAGGTCGCCCGGCTGGCCGACTCGCTCGGGAATTGGCTGGCGGTAGCGTTCCTGCCCTCCGATGTGGGGCTGGCATCGGGACCAGCCGCCGAGCGGCGGCAGTATCTGGACCGAGTGCTTTCGCTCTCGGACCGGCGCTACCTCCGGGCGCTTACCGGTTACCGCTCGGCGCTGGCGCAGCGGAATAGCGCCTTGCGGCAGGGCCGAACCGATGTCGCCCAGGCGTTCAACGGCCCGCTTTGCACGGCAGGCGCCGCACTGGTTCGCGGGCGGCTGGACTGGGTGGCAAGGGCGGCCGACGAGTTTGCCGCGGAGCTCGACACCCTGGGGGAACAGGGAAAGGCATCGCTGCGCTACCGGGGGCGGCCGGAGCTGGCCGATACGTCGGCCTGGGAGACGGCCCTGGCCGAGTCGCTGGTGGAGGATCGCGCCCGATCGGCAACTACGGTGGGCCCCCACCGGGATGATTTGGTGCTCGAGGTGAATGGCCGGAACCTGAGAGACTACGGATCGACCGGCCAGCAGCGGAGCGCCGCCATAGCGCTCAAGCTGATCGAGATCACCAGCCTTCGCTTGGCACGGGGCACCGAGCCGGCGCTGCTGCTGGATGACGTGTTCGCCGAGCTGGATGAAGAGCGGCAGAGCCGGCTGGCGGCGCGGTTGCTCGACTCGGACCAGCGCCAGGTTTTCATCACCAGTCCCCGGCGCGACGAGCTGCCGGCAAACTTGGATCTGCCGGTGTGGGTGATGGAGGGCGGGAGGGTGAGAGAGTCGTGAGCAAGTCGCCAGAGGCCAGTCATCGCGAGCGGCGGAGGCCGCGTGGCGATCCAGCGGGTTCCGCTCCCTCAGGCTGCGGGATTGCTTCGGGCGTGAACGCCCTCGCAATGACTCGAGATTAGGACTGATGACTAGCAAGAAAACTATCCCGGTTCCCCTATCCGACGCGCTGGCCAGCTATCTCAAGCAGGCCGGCATCACCAAGCGGGTGCAGCAGGCCGGCATCATCGAGGAATGGGCTGAGCTGGTTGGGCCCCAGATCGCCTCGGTCACCGCGCCGGAGTCGATCACCCCTGACGGCGTTCTCCGGGTTCGCGTGGCGACGGCGCCGTGGGCCAACGAATTGAGTATGATGTCGCCCCGGATCCTGGCTCGGCTCAACGCCGGCCGGTCGGGGCGAGTAAAGGAGATCCGGTGGGTGCCTTTGTCAGCCTGAGGCACCCTGAGCGAAGCGAAGGGGCCGAAAGGATCTCAGACTCATCAGGCTTGAGATCCCTCGCTTCGCTCGGGATGACAAAGGGCGTACGGCTTGTGAATACCCATAGCTCATAGCTTCTAGCACCTAGCCTTCAACCCGGAACACATGGCCAAAGAAACCAGCTCCGCCCCGGGCGGAAAACCCGAGTACAAGGCCGAATCGATCCAGGTTCTCAAGGGCCTGGAGGCGGTGCGCAAGCGTCCCGGCATGTACATCGGATCCACCAGCGAGAACGGTCTGCACCACCTGGTTTACGAGGTGGTGGACAACTCCATCGATGAGGCCCTCGCCGGCCACTGCGACACCATCTCGGTAACCATCCACGCCGACAACTCGATCACCGTGGCCGACAACGGCCGGGGCATCCCGGTGGACATGCACCCGACGGAGAAGCTGCCCGCGGTCCAGGTAGCGCTCACGGTGCTCCACGCCGGTGGCAAGTTCGACAAGAACAGCTACAAGGTGTCCGGCGGCCTGCACGGCGTCGGTGTCTCGGTGGTTAATGCGCTGAGCGAGCGGCTGGAGGTCATCGTGGACCGGGATGGGCAGCGGCACCACATGGGGTTCGTCCGGGGAAAAACCGTGAAGAAGCTCACGGTCATGGGCAAGGCCAAGGGCCGCGGTACAACGGTGCGGTTCAAGCCGGATCCCGAGATTTTCACGGTGCTGGAGTATCACTACAGCACCCTGGCCGACCGGCTGCGTCAGCTGGCGTTCCTGAACAAGGGCATCTCGATCACCATCAAGGACGAGCGGGAGGAGGAGGCCAAGAGCGAAACCTTCCTCGCCAAGGGCGGCCTGATTCAATTCGTCGAGTGGCTCAACCGCAACAAGAAGGCGCTCCACCCCAAGCCGATCGCGTTCACGGCGACGAAGGACGACGTCGAGGTAGACCTGGCTCTGCAGTACGAGGATGGATACAACGAGAACACCTTCACCTTCGTGAACAACATCAACACTCACGAGGGCGGCACCCATCTCACCGGCTTCAAGTCCGCGCTCACCCGCACCATCAACGACGTGGCCAAGCGGCGTGAGTTCATGAAGAAAGAAGACTTTACCCTGTCGGGCGAGGACATCCGGGAGGGACTCACCTGCGTGCTCCATGTGAAGGTCCGGGAGCCCCAGTTCGAGGGGCAGACCAAGACCAAGCTGGGCAACTCCGAGGTCGAGGGCATCGTAAAGGCCGTGGTCAACGAGAACCTCGGCAACTATCTCGACGAGCACCCGCCGGTGGCGCGCAACATCATCGAGAAGGCCGTCAGCGCAGCGCGGGCCCGGGAAGCGGCCCGGAAGGCGCGCGATCTGGTGCGGAAGAGATCGGGCTTGGAGAATGCGGTGCTTCCCGGCAAGCTGGCCGACTGCTCGATCGACGACCCGGCCCACTCCGAGATCTACCTGGTCGAGGGCGACTCAGCCGGCGGCAGCGCCAAGCAGGGCCGGGACCGCTCGTTCCAGGCGATCCTGCCGCTTCGGGGGAAGATCCTGAACGTGGAGCGGGCCCGGATCGACCGGATACTCGGCAACGAGGAGATCCGTGCCATGATCACGGCGATTGGGACCGGTGTGAAGGAAGACTTTACTCTGGAGAACGCCCGATACCACAAGATCATCCTGATGACCGACGCCGATGTGGACGGGGCGCACATCCGCACTCTTCTACTCACCTTCTTCTTCCGGCAGATGCAGGAGCTGGTGGACGCGGGGTACGTCTACATTGCGCAGCCGCCGCTCTACCGGGTGGCCAAAGGCAAGGAGGAGTTCTACGCCTACACCGAGCCCGAGCGCGAGGAGTACGCCAGGCGGCTGACCAATGGCGATGGGAAGGGCACTATCAACATCCAGCGCTACAAGGGTCTGGGGGAGATGAATCCGGACCAGCTCTGGCGGACCACTATGGATCCAGCTACCCGAACGATTCTACGGGTGACGATGGAGGACGCGTCCATCGCGTCGAACCTGTTCGAGGAGCTGATGGGGGACGAGGTGGAACCGCGCCGGCTGTTCATCGAGCGGAACGCCAAGTACGTGAGCAATTTGGACGTCTAGACTGATTGATCATGGCAGACTCTCACAAACATGGTTCGCTATCTATGTCCGACAGCTTCTCTGACACGGGAGCGGCAGCCATCGTTGCCGCCGTTCTCCTGGCCCAGCGTGGGACGATGACTCCGTCTCAAGGGGACGTGGACGAGGCCGCCGCCAGTGCCGCAAGGATCATGAAGGCGGCGCGAGCGGCGCTACACGCGGACGAGCCCGAGCCCGCACGGCGTACCGGGTTTGGAAGCGCGAGCTAGGGAGCGCTCGGTCCTGTCAGTCGGCTGAAGGCCGAATCGCCCCGCAGCGAAGCGAAGTTGGGATCGATTCGTAGCCGCGCAGGCGATACATAGAACGGGATGCTCAGCAACGTTTCCAGAGTACCAACTGCAGCTTGCTTTTCACCGGCCAACGCCTGCACGCATGCCAGCCGATAGATCAGAAGAGCCCCTACCATCGCGTCCTTGGCAACTGGGAGATGCGCGAGGCTGGTCTGAGCAAGCCTCACCGGCTTCCTCCCCTCTGCCAAAGTAGGCGTTCGCCAGTCCGAGGCGGGAAGCGGCGTCAGCACTGTCGAGTCCCGGGCCACCAGAAGCGTCGCCCGGTGGCGAGCTTGCTCGGCGACTTTGCTCGCTCGAGAGGAGTCGCCATTGAACAGATGGGTTCCGGCTTGCACGATTTGCCACCACAGCGTGTCACCGTAAAAAGCTTCCGGCTTGAGATTCAGGACTCGTGCCCGTTGATCGGCGTCCAGCAGCCAGAAGAGATCCAGTAATAGGCTACGAATGCCAACAGCTCGTCCTTGGGCACTCTGGCCTCACCCCGGCGGAGAACCGCCTGCGCTTCATTCAGCTTGCCCTGGGCCAGCGCTACCATGGCGCGGAGCTGGTATGCCTCCGGGTTGGTGGGACCTAAAATCAAATAACGGTCCGCCGCAGTGCGGGCTTCACCATGCCGGCGGAGCCAGAGAAGATTGGTCGCCAGGCCCGACGCGTAACCTGCCGCGGAAGGATCGAGAGTTACCGACTTCCTGCGATACTCCAGCGCCTCGTTCCAGCGACCTTCCAGCTCCAGGAAGCTGGCCATGTCCGCCAGTTTGTCACCGTCCGCTTTGGTCTCTCCTCGAGCACGTTGCCAGCGTGGCCGAGCTGGCCTCAGGCGCAGGGATAGCGCCGACATATTTTGGATGGTACTTTGGGAGTCGCTTTCCCGCTTGCGCGCCTGCGCTCTCGATTGACGTCACCCTCACCTCAGCGCCGCTAACATTTGATCCCGAGCCACCCTCGTGCCTGACGACTTGTTGGATCTCTTCCTTAGCACGACACAAGACTACGGCATCATCCTGCTCGACCCTGACGGGCGCATTCGGCGCTGGAGTCGCGGGGCAGAACAGCTGTTCGGGTACCAGGCCAGCGAGATGGAAGGTACGCCTGCCTATGAGATCTTCGTTCCACCTGACAGGCAAGCGGGTGTTCCTGAGGTGGAGCTCCAAACGGCCAGGGAGCACGGCCGCGCGGAAGACGAGCGGTGGCATCTGCGGAAGGACGGAACCCGTTTCTGGGCCTCAGGGGTCATGATCGCACTCCGGGAGAACGGCACTCTCCGCGGGTATGCCAAGGTAGTGCGAGACTTTACGGAGCGGAGGCGGATGGAGGAGGCGGTCCGTCAGACCCAAAGGCTCGAAAGCGTAGGAATACTCGCGGCCGGTGTGGCGCACGATTTCAATAACGTCCTGACAGCCATACTCGGCAACGTTTCTTTGGTGCGGCGCCGCCTGAAAGCGTCGGACGGTGACGGCCAGATCGATGGAATGCTGGCCGGCGCAGAGCGTGCCGGGAACCGCGCTGCCGAGCTGGTCAAGCAGCTGCTCAACTATGCCGGCAAAGGCCGCCGGGAGATGCGCCCGGTGGACATCTGCCAGGTAGTCAAGGATGCCCTGGCGATCGTTCAGGCATCGGTCTCAAAGAAGATCACCATTCTCCGCGATATGCCGGAGAATTGCCCGACGATCGAGGCCGACGTGGGCCAGCTGCAACAGCTGGTGCTCAATCTGGTTCTCAACGGGGCCGAGGCGATCGGGGATAACGAGGGGGAGGTTTCTGTCCGGGTCCGGATCCGTGATGTGCACCAAGCCGAATTGGCGGAGCTGTATGCGGGATTTCCCCTGCCCACCCGGCCCTATACCGAGATTGAGGTCCGGGACACTGGTAACGGTATGGACGAGGACACGCTGCAACACATCTTCGATCCGTTCTTCACCACCAAGTTCCTCGGTAGAGGTCTGGGGCTGGCGGCGGCCCTGGGGATCGTGCGGGCTCATGGTGGAGGTATCGCAGTCAAAAGCACGCCGGGCAACGGAACGACGTTTACCGTGCTCGTCCCCGCCGAGCAGGAGTCAGAAGACTCCCCCCTCACTGTGGCGGAGGCAGTCACCGAGAGCGCGAGGGGCGAGGGGCTGGTGCTGGTAGTCGATGA
>JACCRS010000012.1 GCA_013813435.1 Gemmatimonadales bacterium | reverse complement strand
GGCCAAGTGTGGCTCCCGCTACGAGGCCGTTCCCAAGGCCTGAGTCTTCCATGACACTGCTGGGTCAATTCGCGCTCTGGGCCGCGTTTGCCATCGGTCTCTGGTGCGTTCTGCTGTCGTTTTCCGGACGCTGGGAAGGCCGCCCCGACCTCAGCGCCACAGTGGTGCGCTCGGTATACGCCATCTGCGGCTGCCTTCTGGTAGCATCGGTTTCGCTCTGGCAGGGACTGATCAGCCACGACTTCAACATGGAGTACGTCTGGGCCTACACGTCCCGGAATCTGCCCTCCTCCTACACCTTCTCGGCATTCTGGGCCGGTCAGAAAGGCTCCCTGCTGTTCTGGGCGGTGGTGCTCTCGCTCTTTGCCAGCGCCGCCCAGCTCCTCACCGCTCGCCGCTACGCCCACCTCATGCCTTACGTAGCGGGAGTTACCTCGGCGGTAATCACCTTCTTCGTCAGCGTGATGATCTTCGCGGCCGACCCGTTCGAGCGGCTCGGTTTCACGCCGGCCGACGGCAGAGGTCTCAATCCGCAGCTTCAAAACGTCGGCATGGTCATCCACCCGCCGATGCTTTATCTGGGTTACATAAGCCTCACCATTCCCTTCGCCTTTGCCGTGGCCGCGCTCCTGTCCCGGCGGCTCGACACCGGGTGGATCCACGCAATCCGGAAGTGGACTCTGGTTTCCTGGCTGTTCCTTTCCGTCGGGATCACGTTGGGGATGTGGTGGGCCTACGTCGAGCTGGGCTGGGGCGGCTACTGGGCGTGGGACCCGGTGGAGAACGCCAGCCTGCTTCCTTGGCTGACCATGACGGCGTTTCTGCACTCGGTGATGATCCAGGAAAAACGGGGCATGCTGAAGCGCTGGAACTTCGCCCTGGTCATCGGAACGTTTCTTCTGAGCATCTTCGGCACCTTCATCACACGGTCCGGGGTGATCGCCAGCGTTCACAGCTTTACCCAATCGAACGTGGGCTACTTCTTTCTCGCCTTCCTCACCGTTGCCGCGATCCTGGCATTCACCCTGCTCTATACCCGCTGGCCCCTGCTGAAGGCCGACGTCGAGCTCGAGTCGGTGCTCAGCCGTGAAGCCGCCTTTCTCTTCAACAACCTGCTCCTCGTCGGCATCGCCTTCTCGGTTCTCTGGGGAACCTTGTTTCCCATCCTCTCCGAGCTGGTACGGGGCACCAAGATCACGGTAGGAGTTCCGTTCTTTAACCGGGTCAACGTCCCGCTGGGGCTGTTGTTGCTCGGACTCACCGGGATTGGGCCATTGATCGCGTGGCGCAAGGCGTCACCCGCCAACCTCAAGCGTCAATTCATCGTCCCCGTCAGCGCGGGTCTGTTGACGCTGGGGGGCCTTCTGGCCGCGGGCGTGCGCGATTTCCACGCCACCGTTGCCCTTGCGCTGGCTGGGTTCGTGGCCGGCACCATCGTGCAGGAGTTCTCCCGGGGAGTTCGGGCCCGGCGGCGCATGCACGGCGAATCGCTGCCGTTCGCCTTCGCCCACCTGGTCGCCAGAAACCGGCGCCGCTACGGCGGATACATCGTCCACCTCGGCGTGCTGATCTACTTCGTGGCATTCGCCGGTATGGCCTTTAAGCGGGAGCGTGAAGCCACTCTCAAGCCGGGCGAATCGGTGGAGATGAGCAGTCCGTTCGGGCATAGCTACCGCTTCACCCATGTGGGCATCTCGCAGTATGAGGCGCTGAACCGGATTGTCTCTGCTGCTACTCTCGAGGTGGCCCGGGATGGGCGTCCATTGGGACTCATGACATCCGAGAAGCGTCAGCACGTCGACAGCTTCAACCGCCCTACTTTCGAGCCGTCCACCGAGGTTGGCATCCGGAGCAGCCTGCAGGAGGATCTCTATATCGTCTATGCCGGTTCGGTGAATGGAACCGAAGAGGCGGTCTACCGCTTCAACATCAATCCACTGGTCTGGTGGGTCTGGTTCGGTGGCTTCGTTCTGGCCGCGGGGGGAATACTCACGATGTGGCCGGGAGGAGGCGCCACAATAGCGGCACCAAGGCGGGTCCAGGCAGGTTACGAGGTGAGGCTGGTGGGGGCAGGTAAGGAGTGACTATGTGGCGTGATGTTTCTGAGCCGGCGGTGTCGCGACGGGGCTTTGTTCGCCTTGGCTTATCGGCGGCCGTTGGGTCCTTCGCCGGGCTCCCGGCGGTGGTTGCAGCCAGCCTGCAGGCACAGCAGGATTCACGCTCCGGCCGAGGCTCTACCGGCACTCTGCGCGATCCATCGGCGGTGGGGAGGCCGCGGCTGCCCACCGATTCCCGAGACGATGCCGAGATTCAGTCGATCGAGCAGCGGCTGTCCTGCCGGTGCGGTTGTACTCTGGACGTGTTCACCTGTCGCACCACCGACTTCACCTGTACCTACTCCCCCGAGCTTCACCGCGAGGTCCTGGCGTTGCGTGAGGAGGGCAAAACGGCGCAGGAGATTCTGGACGCATTCGTTACCCGATACGGTGAGAAGGCCCTCATGGCGCCCAAGCCCGAGGGCTTCAACCTGGCGGGATATCTTCTGCCGGGCGTGTTGATTGCGGGGGCCGGTGCCGGGCTGGTGTTGTTCATCGGCCGCCGCAAGGGTGCGATATCGATCCTCGGCGCCGCATCTCCCGCAGCTGCCCCGGAGGCTCAGGCCAGCCCGGAAGAGCTCGACCGGCTCCGGCGGGCTCTGGCCGACATCGAGGACTGATGTTAGGGGAAGCACTGGCGGCGGTGCTGGTAGCAATGGTGGCACTCTGGCTGGTGCTCGATCCGCTGCTGCGACCGCGCATTTCACGATCGGCGGCCTATGAGCCGCTCGATCCCGAGGAAACGTCTAAGGGAATTGCTCTTGCGGCACTGAAGGAGATCGAGTTTGACCGGGAGACAGGGAAGCTCTCAGACGCCGACTACGAACTCCTGAAGACCAAGTACACCGCGGAGGCGGTGGAGGCGTTGCGCGAAGAGCAGGGGGCGGTGTCCAACGACATCGAGGCTCTCATTGCTGCCAAACTGCGCGCGCTTCGCTCCGCTTCAGCTGCGACATCGTTGGACAGCGCCCCACTTGGTTCCAGTCAGTCCACATCAGTCTCGGCATCGGCGTGTGGTGGATGCGGCCCGCGCCCGGAGCCCGACGCGATCTTCTGCTCGTCTTGCGGGGGCCGTCTGGCCGCGAACGCTCCGTGCAGCCGCTGCGGTGCAGCCCTCTTGCCTGGAAGCAGGTTCTGCGAGGGATGCGGAAGACCGGTTGCTGCCTGACCCCAGCTCCAAGCTCCCAGCTTCCAGCTCCTCACAAGCGAAACTCAAGCCCACCGGCAAAGCGCCGTCGCCAGAGCGGGCGCCGTTCAAAGTCAGAGTCGAGCTGGTCCTCCCCGAAAGGTGAAGGTATCAGAGCGGCCCCGGCCGATACCGTTCCGGCAAGCCTGCCCCCAAGCGGCACCATGAACGAGACCGCGCTCTGTACTCCCACCCGGGTCTGGGACTCCTCGTCGGCGACACTCCAGACCTCGATCAGTGGTCCTCCCCGGAGCAGCAGGCGGTTGGCCGGACCCACCGTTGCGATCTGATAGACCAGCTCCGGGATAAGGCTGTACATGGTGAAGACTCCTGGTGCTGCCACCACCCCTTCGGCGCCTTCCAGGGCGAGGCCGGCAGACCCATACCGCAGCTGCAGCCCTAGGGCGAGCTTCCCCGTTTGGCGCTTCAGGCCCACCCCGAAGGTGGTGGGCCGGTAGGGCAGAAACGATACCCCCGCGCCGGTTTTCTCCTCCGAGCCGCCCCAGAAACGGTCTGCCCCCACCTCGGCTCCCACGACCCACTGTCCCAGGAGCGGCGAACACCAGAGCGAGCAGGCGATCGCCAGCGCGAGCCTGGGACAGCACGAGGAGGTTCGCATTATCACCGCATCTCCAGCTTGATCCAGCCGTTAGTCACGTTGCCCTCGCCCTTGATGATCCAGTTGGCTCCGGGATAAAACGTTCGCACCACAACATCCTCTATTGCGTTTCCGATCAGATCGTCCTGCGTGGTAAAGAACGAGTACGCCGACCGGAGGATCTTCTGGAGCGCGTTGGCGCGCTTGACGTACTTGCCCAGGGTCGAGCTGCTGGTGTCCTTCCCCCCGGTAAGGTTGGGGTACTCGGTCTGGATCGTGGTCTGCAGGTTCTTAAACCGAGTCGCGTCGAACTTGATCCTGCAGCCGGTATCATCGTCCTCCAGGGCTATGATCCTAAAGTTCTGATTGGGGTGCGCCGTCTTGTAGCTGTTCAGCTGGGCCTGACTGAACAGCAGAACCCGGCCGCTCCAGTCGAGACCGTTCTGGTCGAATCGGTAGTACCCTGAGGCCGGCTCTCCGGCGCACTGGTAATCAGTCAGCGAATCGGTGGTTCCTGACTGCCCCAGTATGTGGACCTCATATTCGGGGTTCCCCTTAAACCAACCTTCAAAATCTTGCACGAAGTGGGAATAGGTCATGTACAGGCCCGCTGGAGGGCTCGGCGTAGGAGACGGCTCCGGGGGTGGAGGAGGTGGTGGAGTGACGGCATACGCGGTGGAACCCTCAGGGCCAAAGTCGGTCTCTACCGGCCCGATGGCCAGCACCGGCGTGGCCGGCGGGGTGTCTGCGCTTAGTACCCGGCGCCGGCCCTTTACGTCATAGGCTATCGGGGTTTCACCATCATCTCGCGCGCTGGCCACGAGAACATCGGTGTCACCGCGCCAGGCGGCCCGGTGAGCCGCCACCGGGAAGTAGATCTCCAGTGGAGTGGCGGCCTCCGCATCCGCCTCGAGCTCGGCTTCAGGCTCACCTACCAGCCGCGCCACATGGCGTAAAGCTCGGCGGTCTGAGCCGGTCAGGAACCGTTGTAGCTGGAGCTTCCGTTCGGTGAAGGGTGAGGCGTCCAATTCGCCCTTGATGTAGCCCCGGAATTCGGGGTCGTCCAGCGCGCGTGCAATGCGTCGGGCGAGCCGATCCATGGCCGCGCGCTGAGACTCCCCCGACGACTGGGTGATGCCGGATACCGGTTCCTCCTTGGGCCCGGTGGGGCTGGGGCGGTCGCATGCGGCCACGACCGCGAGTGCAAGTACGATGAAGCTGCGTCTAGTAGGCATGGCTCCTCCTTGGGAATGACCCCGCACGCTGAATTGCGCGCGGGTTCCGACGGCGAGGCCAAGCTACGACTGGAAGGGTTTCGACTATGGACCGGGGTTACGCGAGGCGGGGCAGGAAAAAAGGGTTACCGCCGGTGGGCTACTCCAGAACTCCGTGACTGTAGATCACAACCGCCACCGAGCCCAGATCGAGGCAAGGCGCGGCCAGCACGCTGAGACACAGCCGGGCGCCGTCCTTGTGTCGGAAAAGAGATTTGGATCCCGAGCCTGAGTCGCAGCCAAGGACCCGGGCCTGTTCTTCCGGGTTAGCGAAGACTCCAAGCACCCCCCCGACCCGTTGCAGCTCGGCGGGCGACTCGTAGCCCAGCATCCTGGCAAATGGGGCGTTGGCTGCGATCGGCGTTCCATCGCGCCGGAACAGGCAGAGGCCTACCGGAGCGCCGTCAGTCAGCGAGCGCAGCCGGGATTCCGCGTCGCGGAGCGCATCTTCCACCCGGCGGCGCGCCACCATGGCTTCCTTGAGGTCCACGATCTGCTTGCGGAGGCCGGTGACCTCGTGAATGAGGTCGTGCTTGGGCCGGTGATTGTCTCGCATCGACACATAATGACGGCTGGATACAAAACGTTTGCACTTGTGAAACAGGTGAAACACTCCGCCCATCGGCAGTGGCCCGGGCTCTCGCCTCCGCACAAGAGAACGCAGTGCTTGGGCGAGACCGCCGGGCCTACTGCTGCCCACCCCAAGGCCTGGCGGGAAGCGGCAGGAAAGTGGGCTCTCTGAGCGCGCGTCAGTGAACCTTCACCTGGAGATGGGATTCGTATTCCGAACCCGAAACTGCGGCGCGTGGAAGAGAGTCACTCCGCCGCGGCGGGGCGGGGTATCTACCCGGGCCTATGCGCCACGGCTGTGCGTGACGCTTCAATCGCTCGCTGGATGCCATCCGGTGGGATATCCAGGTGGGTGACTGCCCGTACCGAGTACGGCCCCAGCACACTGAAGCGCACCCCGTGGCTGGCCAGCGTACAGGAGGCGAAGGCTTCTCCGCTCAGGCCAGTCCCGCGAACGTCGAAGATCACGATATTGGTCTCGACGCGGTCCACGTCCAGCGACACCCCCCGGAGCTCTGCCAGCGCGGCGGCCAGCTCCCGCGCCTGCTGGTGATCGTCCGCCAGACGCTCCACGTGGTGGCGAAGAGCGTACACACCCGCGGCGGCGATGATACCGGCCTGGCGCATGGCACCGCCGAAGCGCTGCTTGAAGACCCAGGCTCGCTCCACGAAGTCCCGAGAGCCGGCCAGAACCGCCCCGACCGGTGCGCCCAGCCCTTTGCTCAAGTCCACCCAGACCGAATCCAGCGGGGCTGCGAAATCCCGGGCAGGTGTACCGGTGGCCACCACGGCGTTGAACAGTCTGGCGCCGTCCATATGGGCAACCAGTCCACTGGCATGGGCCGCGGCGCAGACCTGCTGAATCCGCTCCAGCGGCCAGCACACTCCACCGATGGACGCACTGGTCTGTTCCAGTGAAACGACCCGGGTGCGCGGCATATAGTGCACCGCGGGCCGAATGGACTCCTCAACCTGCTCCGCCGTATACAAACCGTCCGGGCTCACGAGCGGCCGGAACACCGCGCCAATCAGGGCGGCGGCTCCCCCAGCCTCGTACAAAAGAGGGTGGGCAAGCTCCTGGAGCAGGATCTCGTCTCCCGCCTGGCAGTGCACGGCAAAGGCGACCTGATTGCACATCGTGCCCGAGGGAAGAAAAAGCGCCGACTCCTTGCCCAGGAGATCGGCGACCATGTCCTGCAATAAATTGACGCTGGGATCTTCGCGCTGCTGCTCGTCGCCCACGTCCGCCTCGCACATGAACCGGCGCATCGAGGCCGTCGGGCGGGTGACGGTGTCGCTAAACAGGTCGACCTTTACCACTCCATCATCTCAATCCTCCGCAGTCCCACGTGCAAGGGGATGATCGTCGCCGCGGCGCAAACGGCAACGACCGCTACCCCGGCGGCCACCAGGTCAGGAGTAATTCCGACCGGCTGTTGTGCGTAACGCTGGTCCCTGAGGTAGTCCGTCACCGGCACCGCTTCGATCAGGATGATGAGCGCCAACAGGCACAAACTACTCATCATATAGACCAGGCCACCAAAGCTGGTGGGAATCTGGGCCGCGTTCTCGGTTCCGAACTGGGGATACAGGGCGCCGAATGACAACGCCAGCGCACCGGCGGCCAAGGTGTAGAGCACGATGGTGCCCACCGCTACCGTCATCATGAATGCGCTGGCGTCCAGCAGCCAGTTGGTAAACACCGTGATGATCAGGGCCAGAACCAGCAGGGGCACGGTGCCAATCCAGTACTTGCTCCAAAGCATGGACCTGGGATCGAGCGGGCTCGACCGCAGAAGCCACATCTGCCGGCCTTCGAGTGATATGCCCGGAAAGATGAACCGGGCGGCGACGGCAGCCAGCACGAAGCCCGCCAGACCAAGGTTGAGGAACGAGATCACAGTCACCAACCGGAACGGCACCCGTTCGCCGGAATGCAACGGCAGCGACTGTATGTTGAAGAGGTACACCATGAGCAGCACCGCCAGGAGGATCAGCTGGCTCCACTGGGTGTTGTCCCGGAAGAACAGGCGCAGGTCCTTGAGGATGAACTCTCGCTTCGAGGGTGACTGGGAGCTCAGCAGCCGGGACACCGGCCCTCTCAACGGCCGCCGCACCTTACGCTCGGCGCCCTCCTGAGCCTTGGAGAAGCCCAGGGAGTAGAGGCGGCGGTGGATGACCGCCCCGATACCGATGGCGATGGCCGCAGTTCCCCACAGTTTGATCACCGGCCAGGGATCGGCGACTTGAAGCAGCCAGTTCATAACCATAGCCGCAGTCCATTCGCTGGGCAGCAGCGGGCTGGTGGGCGTGCGGAGCACCGCCAGATAGTCTACCAGGTTCTGGAATCCCTCGGGCTGGGCCAACTGCTCCGGGCGGAGGAACCGCAGACTCACCACCACGATGACTACTGTGCCGGTGGCAATGAGGCCGAGGAGCTCGCGGGTGCGCCGCGCTGGAAAGATGTTGACCAGTACCAGGGTAACGGCCGTGCCCACCACTGCCGGCAAAATCAGGTAGGGGATGAAAGCGGCCAGCGCCACGAAGGGAAACAGGAACCCGCCGCTGTATACGATGCCGTAAGCGGTAAAGATCGGCAGCGCGAGAAGGGCCACCATCCACGAGGAGTGTACCACTGTCTCAGCCAGCTTTGCGATATAGAACCGCACTCCTCCCACCGGAGCCGCGACCAGCAGATCGAGGTCCTTGGCCAGGAAGAAGGTGGACAGGGCAGTAATGATATTGGAGAGCAGGAGGATGGACAGAAAGGCCAGCAGGATCACATCCAGCACCTTGCCCGCCATCAGGTTGCCGATCTCATCCACGCTGCGCAGGTAGCGGAGCACTCGGAAAGCGATCCCGAACACGGCCAGCCAGAAGAGCAGGCCGACGACACCAAGCAGCAGGACCCGTACCCGTGAATCGCCCTGGTCCTGGTTGCCCCGGGCCAGCGCGCTCCGCCATTTGGGCGTGAGCAGGGCCCACAGGCTCGGCTGTACCGGCTTCTGGGGCGTCACTCGGTCAGGCGCCGAGGATGGCATCGAGCTGATGGTCACGCATGCCGCCGGTAAGCTTGAGGAAGAGATCCTCCAGTCCGAGGTGTTCGGACGAGGTCTGTTCCTGAATCTCCGACATGGTTCCCGACGCTACAATCTTCCCTCCGTTCACGATGGCGATGCGGTCACACATCGTCTCGGCCACCTCCAGCGTATGGGTGCTCATGAGCACCGTGCCCCCGCGATCTACAAACTGGCGGAACAGGTCCTTGAGCAGACGGGCACTCCGTGGGTCGAGCCCGATCATGGGTTCGTCCACGACGATCACCTCCGGTCGGTGTACCAGGGCGCCCGAGATGATCAACTTCTGTCGCATGCCGTGACTGTACGACTCGGTGAGCTCGTTCTTCCAGCGGGTGAGCTCGAACAGCTCCAGGAGCTCGTCTATCCGGCGTTCGACCAGCGGGCCCTGCTGGCCGTATAGTGCTGCGGCAAAGCGGAGAAACTCTGCTCCCGTAAGCTTGTCGTATACAAACGGCCGGTCAGGAATGAAGCCGAGTCGGGCTTTGGCCTCCAGCGGGCGGCGATTGATATCGATCCCGCCGATCTCTATGGTGCCGCTGGTGGGGCGAAGGATGCCTGCGATCATGCGAAAAGTGGTGGTCTTGCCGGCGCCATTGGGCCCCAGAAACCCGAAGAGCTCGCCGCTCGGCACCGCCAGATCAATTCCGTCGACCGCGGTGAACCGGCCATAGCGCTTGACGAGCTGGTTCAATCGGATCACGCAAACCTCCGTACGGTGGCTTCCACCAGGACCCGGTCGGAATCCCGATCTACTACGATGTGCAGCTCGGCCGGACATCCCCTGGGCTCAGCGGGGAACGTCTCGGCCAGCAGGGTTGCCGCTTCCTCCACGCTCAGCTGCCCCGAGTCGGCGCCGACCAGCGGAGCGGCAATGGTGGTGAGACCCCAGTCTGTTGCGCGTTGCCACGCGGATATCAGCGCTCGTCGGACCACTTCCCGCCCGATCCGGATTTCGGGGTCCCGAATGACGACGTGCAGCACAAATGGGGCCGCGAGATCCCCGCTTCCCGTGACCACTGCTGATCCGGCCTTGAGCGAGCTGGACACTCGGCGCTGATCGGCAAAACGCGGGCCTGCGCGGTCATCCAGCCGTGCCATTGCTGGTGAAGCCGGACCCAGGGTCTCGTCGGCCGGCCGCACTACCGCGTCGGCTTTGGTCAGGGCGAGATCGTCGACGATTACCTGGATCACAGACGCGCGAGCTCTCGTCCCCGCCGGTACATGTCCTGAGCTTCTTCCGGCAGTCTCATGCGGTCGAGGACCCGGCCCATCAGGTGATATGTCTTTGCATCATCCGGGCTTACCTGGATCGCACGTTGCAGAGCGGCGCGGGCCCCCGAAAGATCGCCTTGCTGATTGAGAGCGTCACCGAGGTAGTAGTAGGTCTTGCCGTTGTCCGGCTGGAATTCGAGGGCGCGGTGAAAGCATGCGGCGGCCTCTTGCACCAGCCCACGACGCCACAGAAGCAGCCCTAGTTCGAATTGTGCCGGACCGTGGGAAGGATGGAGTCGCAACGCGCGGCGGAGATCGAGCTCGGCCTCACGATATCGCTGGAGCCGCCCAAGAATCGCGCCCCGCAGCACCAGAAATTCGGTCTGATCCGGAGACCGTCGAAGGCCTTCGGAAAGCACTTCCACCGCCTCGGGCGCTTCCTCCAGACGATCCAGCAGACGGGCCAGATGCAGCCGGCCCTCGATGTGTCCCGGCTCCATCTCGAGCAGCTCGCGGTAGGGGCGTACGGCGGCCCCCGGCAACGAGCCGTCAGCCAGATGATCAGCCTGCTGGAGCCGGCGCTCCGCCGCGCTGCGGGATTCGGGAGTCGGGAGTTGGGAGTCGGGAGTCAGGAGTAGGGAGTCGGGAGTCGGGAGTCGGGAGGTGAGTCGATGTTCCGAGTGCTCTATGGTAGACGGCGATCAGTGAAACTGGAAGTGAGTTTGGGAACCAATGCCATTCCCGGTGTCGGCCTCCTGACTCCGACTCTCCGGTTGACCGGGCTCGCGATCTTCGGGTAGCTTTCGGGGCTATGGCTCAGGAATTCCTGGTGGTGCGCGGCGCCCGCGAGCACAATCTCAAAAATATCTCGGTCGCAATTCCCCGGAACCAGCTTACGGTGATCACCGGGCTTTCAGGCTCGGGGAAGTCTTCGCTCGCCTTTGACACCATCTACGCAGAGGGGCAGCGACGTTACGTCGAGTCACTCTCGGCGTATGCCCGGCAGTTTCTCGGGCTGATGGAGAAGCCCGACGTCGATGCCATCGAAGGCCTTTCACCGGCCATATCCATCGAGCAGAAGACCACCGGCCAGAACCCCCGTTCGACGGTTGGAACCGTTACCGAGATCTATGACTATTTGCGGCTTCTCTGGGCTCGCGCCGGCGTGCCTCACTGTCCCAACGACGGCAGTCCGGTCAGCCGGCAAAGCGCGGCCCAGATCGTAGATATCGTTCTGGGCTGGCCCGAGGAGACCCGAATCGAGGTGCTGGCTCCGTTGGTGCGCGGGCGAAAGGGGGAGTTCCGTGACCTGCTGGATGACGTTCGTAAGCGCGGTTTCGTGCGGGTGCGAATCGATGGCCAGATCTATGACCTTGGCTCTCTGCCGACGCTGAACCGGCGTCAGAATCACGACATCGCCATCGTGGTGGACCGTCTGGTTGTACGAGCGGCTGACCGATCGCGGCTGAACGACTCAATCGAGACGGCGCTGAAGACGGCGGATGGGTTGGTGGAGGTAGTGAGGCATGAGGGAAGGAGGGAGGGAATGCGGGAAGGAGATCAGTCCGTCATTCCCACTTCCCCTCATTCCGTCATTTTCTCCGAACGGTTTGCCTGTCCCGTCTGTGGGTTGTCCATGCCCGAGCTCGAGCCACGGCAGTTCTCCTTCAACTCGCCGTTCGGGGTTTGCCCCGACTGTCATGGCCTGGGGACCCGCCGGGATGTGAACGCCGAGCTGGTGCTGGGCGATCCCAGCATCTCCATCCTGGAGGGGGTGATTCTTCCCTGGGGCGAGCCGAGCGGCTACCTGCGCAAGGTGGTCCTACCGACGCTGGCCCGTGCTTTCGACTTCCAGCTCAACGCCCCGTGGGTCGAGCACAGCGATTCGGCCAAGCGGGCCCTTCTCCACGGCGCGCCGGGGCGCTTCAAGTTCCAGACTGATGGGGCGCGGGGCAAGGGCGAGTATGAGAGTGACTGGGAGGGAGTGCTTCGCAACATCGAGCGACGCTACCGCGAGTCCACCAGCGATGGAATCCGGGCGTCGCTCGAGGAGTTCATGATCGAGCAACCCTGCCAGAGCTGCGGTGGGAAGCGCCTGAAGCCCGAAAGTCTTTCGGTTTTCGTCCACGGGGCCAGCATCGGCGATGTGGTCGATCTGCCGGTGGAGCGCGCCATCGAGTTCTTCGAGACAGTCCCCCTGCGTGGAACCGGCGGGGGAAGCGGTTCCTCCGCAAACGGCCGCGGTGGTCTGGACCCGGATATCGCGGGACCGATACTGAAGGAAGTGACCGATCGTCTGCGCTTTCTCCGAGACGTGGGGCTCGAATATCTGACCCTCGGGCGTGCCGCCACCTCGCTATCGGGCGGGGAGACCCAGCGCATCAGGCTGGCTACGCAAATCGGCTCCCGCCTGGTCGGCGTGCTCTACATCCTGGACGAACCGAGTATCGGCCTTCATCAGCGCGACAACGAACGGCTACTGGCCACCCTCCGCGGGCTCCGGGATCTGGGCAATACGGTCATCGTGGTCGAGCATGACGAGGAGACAATCCAGTCCGCTGATCATGTCATCGACCTCGGCCCCCGAGCCGGGCGCTTCGGCGGTGAAGTTGTGGCCGAAGGCACGGTCGACGACATCCGGTCGCATCCGGAGTCGCTCACCGGGCGGTACCTGCGGGATGAACTGCGCATACCGGTGCCCGCCGGCCGCCGCGAAGGCCTTCCGGGCCACTATCTGCGGGTGATCGGCGCACGGGCCAACAACCTGAAAGACCTCAGCGTCGACATCCCGCTGGGTCTGTTCGTGGCCGTCACGGGAGTGTCCGGCTCGGGCAAGTCTACCCTGGTAACAGACATCCTCTACCAGGCGCTGGCCCGTCACTTCTACCGTGCCAAGGTGGTTCCGGGGACGCACACCCGGATCGACGGTCTGGACCGAATCGACAAGGTCATCGATATCGATCAGAGCCCTATCGGTCGCACGCCGCGCTCCAATCCGGCAACGTATACCGGCCTTTTCACCCCCATCCGGGAGCTGTTCACCCAGTTGCCGGATGCTAAGCTGCGGGGGTACGGGCCTGGTCGCTTCTCGTTCAATGTGAAAGGCGGACGTTGCGAGGCCTGCCAGGGCGACGGACTGGTAAAGATCGAAATGCATTTCCTGCCGGACGTCTATGTCCCTTGCGAAGTCTGCAAGGGCCGGCGCTATAACCGTGAGACGCTGGAGGTGCGTTACAAGGGGCGGAGTATCGCCGACGTGCTGGACCTTACCGTTGCCGATGCGCTGGAGTTCTTCGCCAACCAGCGTCGCATCGCGGAGAAACTCGAGCTGTTGAACGATGTGGGGCTGGGATACATCCACCTCGGGCAGGCGGCCACAACACTCTCAGGCGGGGAGGCCCAGCGGGTCAAGCTGGCTACCGAGCTGGCCAAGCGTGACACCGGCAGGACGCTCTACATTCTCGACGAGCCCACCACCGGACTGCATTTCGAGGACGTCCGACTGCTGCTGGACGTGCTGCATCGGCTGGTGGACAAGGGGAACAGCATCGTAGTTATCGAGCACAACCTCGACGTCATCAAGACCGCTGACTGGATCATCGATCTGGGTCCGGAGGGCGGCGAGCGGGGCGGTCAGGTGGTTGCGGCGGGTACCCCAGAGGAGGTGGCGGAAGAGGAGGCCAGCTATACCGGTCAATTTTTACAAAAGGCACTGAGAAACCGACCTGTAGAGTCTAGGGTCTAGTGTCTTGAGTCTTGGCATTCTCCTGGACTCTAGACCCTCAACCCTAGACCTCAAGCCTTTGTACGTCCAAAACTGGGCGCCTTTGCCGCGGGGTCGACCTTCATCCAGATCCACATTCCGGAGAGCCCGTGTCCCGGTACTCCGCAGAAAATCCGGTAGGTGCCGCTCTCCGGTACCGGGAAGCGCATCACGTCGCCGGCCTCCTGCGGCAGTCCCTCCAACACCTTGTTGGTGTACGCCCGGGGGATGGCTGGGTCACTCGCTGAGTTGGGTATCGCTCCTTCGCCTGAAATCACCAGAGCACTGTGCGGGGTCCCGTCCTTGTTGACGAAGTTCATGACGATGTTGGCCTTGGACGGAACAACTAGAGTGCCCTCGCCGTTGCGGTAGCCGTTGAACGTGAATGGACCGGCGATGAGCTCGAACGTTACGGTATTCGTCGCAGCGTCATAGGATAACCACTCACTTTGATCCGATTCTCCACCCGGGGGGGTTTCCGGTGCGGCGGGCGAGCCGGGGCTTGGCTGAGCCGCTATCGAGGCACTGCTTGCCACTCGCGGAGACCGATCCGGGTTCTTCGCGCAACCCACAGCGGGCAGGGTGGCGACGCCGGTCATTACCAGAGCGGCTAGCCGGGTGGAGTGCTGGATTAGCATGTACATGTCGCCTGGGTAATAAGTGATGGTATAATGCACAGCTTCGCCGCCGGCGTGATCGTGATGCGGCCGACGATGAAGGGATAGTCCCGGGCCCCTCTGGTGGCAACGCCGGAGAGCGCCGGAGGAGTCTGACGCCCCCATACCAGCGGAACTCCCGTGACCCGTATCCATCTCGCCGCTCTTGTGGCCCTCTCATTCTTCGTTATCCCCGGCTGGGCACAACAGGCGGATTCCAGTCTGCTTTCGGTCCAGCGCATCTATGGCACCCGGGAGTTCCGCAGCCAGTCATTCGGGCCGGCTCGCTGGCTGGGAGACGGGTCGGCGTACACCACACTGGAGGAGTCCGAAGCCGATCGGGGCCAGAATCTCGTGCGCTACGACTCCGAGCGGGGGGCACGGGAAGTCCTATTGAGCGCGCGGCAGTTCATCCCCCAGGGCGACACCCTGCCGCTCCGGGTCGAGGATTACGCCTGGTCTCCCGATATGAAGATGCTGCTCATCTTCACCAACACCCAGCCGGTCTGGCGCCTGAACACCCGGGGCGACTATTGGGTCCTGGAGCGCTCCAACGGGCGGCTGCGCAAGCTGGGCGGACCGGAAGCCAAGCCGTCTACTCTGATGTTCGCCAAGTTCTCTCCTGATGGGGATCGGGTAGCGTACGTGCGGGAGAACAATCTGTATGTGGAAGATCTTGCGAGTAGGTCTATCAGGCCGCTGACCACCGACGGGTCGAGAACTCTGATCAACGGCACTTTCGACTGGGTATACGAAGAAGAGTTGATGAACTACTACGCGGACGGCTGGCGCTGGAGCCCCGACAGCCGAAGCATCGCGTACTGGCAGCTGAACGCCGATCAGGTGAAGGACTTCCCCCTCATCAACAATACCGATTCTCTGTATTCCCAGATTCTACCAGTGCAGTACCCCAAGGCAGGTGAGGCGAATTCGGCGGCCCGGGTGGGAATCGTGAGAGCGTCGGGCGGACCCACCCGATGGCTCGAGATCGATGGAGATCCCCGGAACCACTATATCGCCCGAATGGATTGGGCCGCAGGCTCGGACGAAGTTCTGCTCCAGCGGCTCAATCGACTGCAGAATACCAATCAGGTAATGGTGGGAGACGCCCGCAGCGGAAAAGTTCGGACCATTCTCACCGAGCGGGACAGCACCTGGGTGGACCTGGTCGACAACCTTACCTGGCTGAACGATGGAAAGAGCTTTACCTGGCTGAGTGAGCGTGGCGGCTGGAACCACGCGTACCTGGTTTCGCGCGACGGGAAGTCGATCCGGCCCATCACTCGCGGCAACTTCGACGTAGTAAAGGTGGTGGGTACGGACGAGAAAGGGGGCTGGCTCTATTTCCTGGCCTCGCCCGATCATCCCTCTCAACGGTATCTCTACCGTTCACGGCTCGATGGGCGGGGCACCCCGGAGAGACTATCACCGCGGGCCGAGTCGGGCACCCACACTTACGACGCAGCTCCCAACTTTCGCTATGCCCTGGAGACCTATTCCAGCTTCGGAAAACCCCCGATAATCCGGCTGGTGCGGCTGCCGCGTCACGAAGTGGTCCGAACGCTCATAGACAACGCGACGCTGCGCAGCCGCCTGGCCATGCTGCGCAAGGGTAGCTCGGAGTTCTTCAGCATTCCGGCTGTGAATGGCGCCAAGATGCCCGCAATGCTTATGAAACCAGCCGACTTCGACTCCACCCGCAGGTATCCGCTTCTGCTGCACGTCTACGGTGGACCGGGTTCGGCCACGGTCAATGACGCCTGGGGCTCGTACTATCTGTGGCACCTGATGCTTACCCAGAAGGGATATCTGGTGGCCAGCGTAGATAATCACGGCACTCCGGCTCCCCTGGGACGGGCCTGGCGAAAATCCATCTATGGTCAGCTCGGCGTGGTGGAGACCCGTGATCAGGCAACCGCAGCCCGCAGCCTGTCGCGGAGGCCGTATGTTGATGCCGGGAAGATCGGAATCTGGGGCTGGAGCTACGGAGGTTTCATGAGCCTGAACAGCCTGTTTCAGCACTCAGACCTGTTCAGCACGGCTGTCGCCGTCTCTCCCGTGACGCACTGGTCACTATACGACAATGTCTATACCGAGCGGTTCAACGGGCTCCCCGGCGCGAACAAGGCCGGGTATGATCGAGGCTCGCCGCTGACGTACGTGAATGGCCTCAAGGGCAACCTGCTCCTGATTCATGGAAGCGGTGACGACAACGTCCATTTTCAGAACAGCGAGGTGCTCATCAACGCGCTGGTGACGGCCAACAAACCCTTCACCATGATGGAGTACCCTAATCGCACCCATTGCGTGTGCCAGGGCAAGAACACCCAGGTACACCTGTTCGACTTGATCACCCGATATCTGGAGCAGCATCTCAAGGGGGGGCCGGCTCAGCCTCAGGTTCGGGACCGAGCCGCGGCCGGCGGGAGCTGATTCGCCCGGTGCTCAGCCGCCTTCGGCTTCGATGCCACCGAATGCAGGACACTTTATGATCACCTCGATGGGGGTCCCTGAGTCATCCTTTCCCTTGATCTCAAAGCGACCCCCTGTGCCTTTGAGTGAAAGCGCGGCTTTTCCACTCCCTACCGGTTTTCCCCGTCCTCCGACGTCGATCCGATGTGAGGACGAGCGGGACTTCACGGCGAGGGAAAACCGTTCCGGGCTGCCGTCCTTGGGCCGCCAGAATGTCAGGTTCAGGCGCTTGATTGCGCCCCGGCCCGAGCCGGTGTGCTGGACCAACCACAGCGCCGCCGGCACGTTATGGATGGCCGCCGTTGGGCTGTGGCGGCAACTGCCGGCACCGGTCGCGTCATAAGTCTTGCCGTCGACTTTGGCGGAGACACTCACGACGGCGCTACGCTGCGCGTCCGCGGTGCCGACAGTCGTAGCGAGCAAAAAGACCGCTGGTAAAAGATAGGGCCGCAACACGGCATCTCCTTTGAGTGAATGGGGTTTGTTGATCGGCTCCCGGCGTATGCCCACATGGCGAGCAAGCGTACCCGAACCTAGATTATGCGTCGTATCAGCGGAAAGGTCCAGATGACGTACGAAGAGATCGTCGCCCTACTGGGGTATGCCGGAGGACATGAGCAGGTCGTGCGAATCATGACAACAGCCCGGACCGAAGTGGTTGGCATCCCGATCAGCGTAGATACCCACGTGACTGCCCATGAGGTGTATCTGCGCCCTGCAGGCAGCGATGAGACCGAGATAGCGATTTCGCTGGCCGCCATCGAAAAAGTGGAGCTCGCATAGCACGGCCCACGCTGTCCCCTACCC
>JACCRS010000247.1 GCA_013813435.1 Gemmatimonadales bacterium | reverse complement strand
GTGCGATTTGTCCTCGGAATTGACATCGGAGGCACCAACCTTGTCGTCGGCAGCGTTGCCGAGGACGGTTCGGCGCTCCACGCGCTCGCCAGCGAGCCGACCGGTGCGGAAGCCGGCGAACGGGACGTTCTCGATCGGCTCATCGCCCTGGCCAAACGCGCCATCGAGCAGACGAAGCGGGAGCTCCCGGGAGCCGAGATCATGGGCGTGGGAGTGGGGGCGCCGGGGCCACTCGACACCAAGAGCGGCATCGTTCTTCTGACCCCCAACCTCGGCTGGGTCAACCTGCCTCTCCGGCAGATCATACACGACCGCCTGAAGCTGCCCGCTACGCTGGACAACGACGCCAACTGCGCGGTGCTGGGCGAGTGGTGGAGGGGGGCGGCCCGCGGCACCCGCAATGCTATAGGGATCACCATCGGCACCGGCATCGGGGGTGGGATCATTCTGGATGGAAGGCTGTACCACGGGGCTTCTGATTGCGCCGGGGAGATAGGGCACACCACGATCGACAGCGAAGGACGCCGGTGCAAGTGCGGCAACTATGGATGCCTCGAGGCCTACGCATCGGGGCCCAACATCGCGCTGAGAGCCTGCGAGGAGATCGAGGCCGGTGCGGAGAGCCGGCTGGCGAAGTACGTTGACGGCGACCTCAAACGCATCACCGCTCAGACGGTGTATCAGGCGGCCCATGACGGCGATGAGCTGGCCATGGATGTGGTAAACGACACCGCGAAGTTCCTCGGGATCGGCCTTGCTAACCTCTTGAACATCTTTAATCCGGAAGTGGTGGTTGTGTGTGGCGGGGTGACCCTGGCCGGTGACCATCTCTTTACCCCACTTCGCCGCGAGGTGGCGCGCCGAGCGTTCAAGCCGGCGGTGAACGTGTGCCGGATCGTGCCCTGCGAGCTGACCGGGACCGCCGGGGTTTATGGAGCGGCAAAAGCGTACCTCGATCAGGCGGAGCAGCGGGGCAACGGGGCTGTGGGGCAGGTTACCCAGTGATCAGGGTCCCGTGCCCGTCAGGGTATCCAGTGGACCATATCACCCAGGGCATAGTTTGCTGCCCGCTGTTCCGTTGATCCGACATGCGTAAAGTCGGGATTGTGGGGTCGCTCGTCTGGGACCTGATCTATGGGCGGGACCCGCTCGCGCCGCCAGTGGAGGAATGGGGCGGGATCGCCTACGCTCTCGCCGGCCTGGACGCGAGTCTGGGCCCGGAATGGGAAATCGTCCCGCTGATCAAAGTGGGACGGGACCTCGGTCGCGAGGCGCAGCTGCTGTTGAGTGGTTTGACGCGGATCGCGCCCGGCGGCCGATGCGTCGAGGTGACCGCACCCAATAACCGGGTGGTGCTTCACTACCAGTCCACCGAGCGGCGCTGCGAGCGCATGGCCGGCGGCGTGCCGGGGTGGACCTGGGCCGAGCTCGGCCCCATGGTGCGGGATCTCGATGCCGTCTATCTCAACTTCATCTCGGGGTTCGAGATGTGTCTGGGCACTGCCCAGGCCCTGCGCCACGTTTTCCGGGGACCCATCTACGCCGACTTCCACAGTCTCTTTCTGGGCATGCAACAGGATGGGATGCGCGTACTCCGCCCACTTCCCCATGCTGCGGACTGGTTCTCCTGCTTCGACTTTGCACAGCTGAACGAGGAGGAGATGAGACAGCTTTCGCCCGACCCGCTCACGCTGTCGGCCCAGGCGCTGGAAGCCGGCGTCGCGCTGCTCATGGTGACGCTGGGCTCCAAGGGCGTGGTGTATGTGGCGGCGCCAGGGTTCGATGGATTAGCGGGGCAGCAGGGCAGCCCCGTTGCCCCGCTTTCCGTCAGAACCGCATTAATCAGCGCTCCCGCTATAGAGACGATCGATCCCACCGGCTGTGGCGACGTGTTCGGGGCCGCGGCCTTCGCGCGGCTGCTGGCAGGGGATAGTGTCGAAGCTGCACTTCGACATGCAACCGGGCTGGCGGCCCGGAACGCGGGCTTCCGGGGCGCGAGCGGCTTGACCAGCCATCTGCGGGGCGAGCTAGTGACGCCGTGACTAGGGTCATCGAGGTCCCTACTCACTTCGACGACCGCAGCTTCGACACCTTTGCCGGGGGATTCGGTGAGTGGCCGCCGGGGGAAAAGGTGCTGGTCGACGCCCGCGGGACCCAGTGGGCATCACCCTACGGACTCATCGGTATCCTGACGGCTGGCCAGGCACTCGCGGAAGCCAAGCGCGAGAAGCCGCTGCTTACAGTTCCCACCAGCGACGAGGTGAAGCGGTACTGGGCCCGGGCCGGGTTTTTCCATGAGGCTGCAGAGCTGTTCGAGCTGCACGGCAAGGTGCCCCGTGGCGGCGCCACCGGCCCATCCGACGTACTGCTGGACGTGACCCCGGTGCGGGCCACGGAAGACGTCCACGGGGTGGTTCACAAGATCTCCGAGGGGGCCTCGCGAATCCTGCACGGCGAGCTGGGTCTGGAGATGAAAGCCACGCTGCGATTCAGCATGGCGCTTTCAGAGGCTTGCCAGAATATTGTGGAGCACGCCGGCACCGGAGGATGGGTTGCGGTACAAGCCTATACCTTCCGCCGGCGGCTGGGCCGGCGGGTAGTGGTCATCGCGGTGAGCGATGCCGGCGTGGGATTCCGCCGCTCGCTGGAAAGCGCGCACGCCAAGCGGTTCGGCGAACGGTGGGGAGACGGAGCGGCGCTCGAGGCGGCACTGATTCAGAACGTCAGCCGCTTTCGCGATCCGGGCCGGGGGCAGGGACTCGCCTTCATCAAACGGTTTCTCGACCAGTGGGAGGGGAAGATCTCCATTCGGAGCGGTACCGCGCGTCTCTCGATTGTCCCGCCATGGGACGAGGATGTCCCGATGAATGAGCACCTTCCCCACTTTCCCGGAGCTCAGGTGCAGATCATCATCCCCGCGCAAGAGGTAAAGACCCGGTGATCCAAACCATCCGGATCGGACTCCTGCTGCGTGAGGCCGTCGCGGCGCCGTACCGCAACCTGGTGACCCGGCCGACCGGCGCCGCGGTACGCAACCGCATCGAGGCAACACTCGCCGACTCCAATTGCCTGACTGCCCTGCTGGACTTTTCGGATATCGAGCTGGTAGACCTCAGCTGCGCCGATGAAGTGGTGGCCAAGCTGCTGCTCACGGTGCGAACGGCGTACTTCGTCGTGCTCCAGGGTCTGCGCGAAGACCATCACGAGGCCATAGATCACGTTCTTACCCATCATCGCCTGGCGGTGGCCTCGGTGCCGCCGGGCAGCCGCGCACCGCGGCTGCTCGGCTGGGTACCCGCCGATGCCCGGGAGGCTTTTACCTGCATTTCCGAGGGCGGGCCCCTTGATGTAAGCGGCCTCTGCCATAACCTGGACTGGACGTTCTCTCGCGGCCGCGAAGCCCTCGACGATCTCGCCGTTCACCGCCTGGTGCAGCCGGTCGGCCAGTTGTATTACCCGATCCAGACCGCATGAGCCGGCCCAAGCTGGGCCTCTCGACTATCGCCATCCATGGCACCCCACACCGCCGACCCGACTGGAGTCCGGTAGCACCGTCCGTGCATCAGAGCAGCACCTTCGTCAACCCGATTGGCGCAGACGACGAGGTTCTCTACAGCCGGTACGGCAACAATCCCAATCAGGTCGAGGTGGCCCGGAAATACGCCATGCTCGAAGGAGCGGACGCCGCCATTTTCGTGTCGAGCGGAATGGGCGCCACCGCGCTGGCCCACCTGGCGGTGCTCCGCCCCGGAGACCACCTTATCTCCAGCACCTGGATCTATGGCGGCACCCAGAAACTGTTCGACGAGGAGCTGGGCCGCTATGGAATCGAAGTGACGTATGTGAGTCCCGACCAGGCCCGGCTGTGGCGTAAATCGGTTCGGAAATCCACCCGAGCCATCTTTGTCGAAACCCCGACCAATCCACTGATGCGGGTGATAGATCTCGGGCCCATCGCAAACGCGGCCGAAGAGTACGGCCTGGCCCTGCTGGTTGACGCAACCTTCGCCAGCCCGATCAACTTCCGACCCCTCGAGCACGGGGCCGACGTGGTCATCACGAGCGCCACCAAGTATCTCAACGGACACAGCGATGTGATCGCCGGAGCCGTCGCCGGATCGGCCTCGTTCGTGGAGGAGGTGACCCGGCTGATGCGACTGTGGGGTCAGGCCATCGATCCGCACGCGGCCTGGCTGATCGACCGGGGCATGCGCACCCTGTCGGTGAGAATGGAGCGGCACAGCATCAACGGTATGGCCGTGGCCCAGTGGGCTGAGCAGCACGCCGGTGTCTCCAAAGTGCATTACCCGGGCTTGCCCTCTCATCCGGATCACAAACACGCCAAGTCGGTGCTGGCAGGCTTCGGCGGAATGGTGGGACTCGAGCTCAAGGGAGGAGCCAAGGCCGCGGAGCGCATGCTGAAGCGGCTTAAACTCATTACTCACGCCCCCAGCCTGGCGGGTGTCGAGACGCTCGTCTCGGAGCCTCGGCTCACCTCCCACAAAGCCATCGGCGCCGAAGGCAGGGCCAGGATCGGCATCCCTGATGGATTCCTCCGACTGAGCTGCGGCATCGAAGACGCGGCCGATATCATCGGGGATCTCGAACAAGGTCTAAAACAGGTCTCGAAGGAGGTCTAAGGTCTAGAATCTAGGGTCTACGTCTGCGTGAAGCAGATCCCCTTCTGGACTTCAGCAGCATAGACCCTCGACCCTAGACCCTAGACCTCTGTATCTTCAGCACGTGATCCGCTTCACCAGCGTATACAAGGCCTATCCCAACGGTGCCATGGCCCTGAAGGACGTGACCTTTCACGTCTCCAAGGGCGAGTTCGTTTTCCTCACCGGCCATTCCGGCGCCGGCAAATCCACCATCATGAAGCTTCTCTTCGCCGAGCAGCGTCCCAGCGGTGGAGAAGTTCGTGTCTCCGGTTATAACGTGAACTCGCTGCAGCCCGACGATGTGCCGCGGCTCCGGCGCCGGCTGGGCGTTGTATTCCAGGACTTCCGGCTGCTGGAAGACCGCACTGCGGAAGAGAACGTGGCTTTCGCGCTCGAGGTTACCGGCGCGAGAACGGACACTATCGCCGCGCGAGTCATGCGGGTGCTCACCCAGGTCGGACTCTCCGCGAAGAGCCGGGCATATCCGAGGGAACTTTCCGGCGGAGAACAGCAGAGAGTGGCGATCGCGAGGGCGCTGGTCAACGACCCCGCCATCCTGCTGGCCGACGAGCCCACCGGCAACCTCGACGAACGCGCCACCCGCGGCGTATTCCAGCTTCTTCGGGACATCAACAACGGCGGCACGGTGGTCGTAATGGCCACCCACGATCTCGATCTGGTACGCCAGACCGTTTATCGGACGATCGAGATGCGCGATGGCGGCCTGGTGTACGACAGCGACGTTGATGAGGCGGCGGCGGAAGCACCGTGAAGCTTCTAACTCGCGAGGCACTACTGTCGTTCCAGCGCGCGCCGCTCCTATCGGTGCTGTCGGTGACAACCATCGCCTTCTCGCTTTTCACCGTTGGACTGTTCGGTCTGGTGGCCATCAACCTGCGTGAAGCGCTCAGAGGGCTGGAGGAGAGGGTCGAGATCGCCGCTTACACATTCCGCGGCACGCCATCAGAGACGATCGTCATCGCAACGCAGGACATCGCGGCGTTCCCCGAGGTCCAGGACGTGAGCTATGTGAGCGAGGAGGAAGCGCTTCGGCGTGCCCGCTCGGAGTTGGTGGAGTTTCGAGACGCGTACCGTGACCTGCAGGTTAATCCACTGCCCGCCTCGATCGAGGTGCGGATGAAGGCGGGCTATCGCGATGCCGCCACGGTCGGACGGGTGGCCGAGCGGCTCAGGGGCTTCGGATTCATTGACGACGTGCGGTTCGGCCGGGAGTGGGTGCAGAAGCTCGATCAGCTGCGGAACCTGACTGGTCTTGTCGGTCTGGTCATCGGGTTGGCCTTCGCCGCTGTAGCGGTGGTAATTATCGGCGTCACCATCCGGCTCACGATCCTGCAGCGAGCCCGCGAGATCTCGATCATGCGGCTGGTGGGGGCCACCAACTGGTTCATCCGCGGTCCCTTCCTTCTCGAGGGTGCGCTGAAGGGTCTGCTCGGCGGCCTCCTGTCGCTGGTACTCTGCTACGGCGGGTATCTGCTCTTCCGCGACAGCAGCGGCGGCACCCTGTCAGGTCTGGTCTTCTTTGGTCCCCAACAGATGGCCCTGATCATCTTATTCGGAGTGTTGCTCGGTCTTTGCGGGAGCATGGTAAGCGTGGGGCGCCATCTGCGGCATGTCTAGGCGGGGCAGCGGGGCAGCGGGACAGCGGGACAGCGGGGGTGTCACCCCGAGCAATGCGAGGGGGCCGGAGCTCAACGTGAGTTCCGGCCCCCTTCGCGCAGCCGAGCTGCCGGGCATCACGTCGCCTGGGCCACGGCCGCCGCGCGGGAAGGCAGACCGGTCTTGGTCAAGATATTCCCAACGTGGCGATGAATGGTGTGCTCGCTCAGCTTGAGCCGGACCGCCGACTCCTTATCGCTCAGACAC
>JACCRS010000217.1 GCA_013813435.1 Gemmatimonadales bacterium | reverse complement strand
ATTGTCGTGCCGCTGCAACGCCGGGAGCCTTACGATTCCGTGCGCGACTTTGCCAGAGAGCTGGCCGCGATCGTCATCAGCCGGGCGCCCGAGGAGCGCACGCTGGAGCAGCTAAAGGCCCAACGGGGCGGCCGCCTGTTCATAGACACCAACCGCAACGGCTACGCTCAGTTGGTGGCCCCCGCCTACGCCGTGAGAGCCCACAAGGGTGCCCCCGTGTCGGTGCCGCTCGATTGGAGCGAGCTGAAGAAGAAGATGCTTCGATCCGATGGGGTAACCATCCGGACTATTTTCGGCCGGCTCGACAAAGTGGAAGACCCCTGGGCCGAGTTCGGGCAAAGCGGCGTGTCCCTCACCCGGGCTCGACAGAAGCTGGCGCGCGGCGTCAGCCGCCCGCGGTCGCGCTAGGGGCTAGCTAGGTCATGGCCGCTGCTTATCGCCCTGGGTCTTTCAGCGGCTTCAGCACCAGATCCTGGAAGTCGAAACTGAAATCCACCGTTTCGGACGCCGGCACCAGCTTCAGTTGCTCCACACCCCCTTCCGGCTTGAGCGAGAACGTGGCGTAGGCGTCGGCCCTGAGTTCCCGGTCTCTCCAACGCGCCAGGAAGGTGTCGTGCTGCCAGTGCACCAGATCGCCCACCAGCAGCGGGGTGTGCTTGAACCGTATGGCGAGTGCCCTGCCCTCCTGAGCTATTGTGACATCGCCGTACCAGGGGTCGCGATAGGTGCCGGCGTACTTCGCCAGCGGCAGTGACGGACCTGAGGTCGAGTCCCGGCCGGTCGCCGCCTTGCGCTCGGCCTGGCGCAAACTCTCACGTTTCTGATCGGCCAGAGCCTTGAATGCCGCCGGATAGTCTGGCGCTTCCACCCCAAGGTAGTGGTCGAGCACGTGGTAGACGATCGCGTCGAAGGCGGCCCCCGACTCCTGGTTGGTCAACACCGCTACGCCGAGCCGGAGCTCGGGTATCATGGCGACCTTGGACAGGTAGCCGGGGAGTCCGCCGGTGTGCTGTCGCAGGATCTTTCCGCGGTAGTCGCGCACGTTGAGACCGAGAGCATAGCCGGCCATGCCGGCCCGAAGGTGCCCCAGCGTCTTGGCCACCGCGGGTGGCGGGTTGCCGATCGGCGTCGGGGTGACCTCCCGCCAGAGCTGCCCGGTACTCGCTGCCGAGAACAGGCGCGACCCCCCCGCCACTCGGCCGGAGTCGAGCTGGACCATCATCCACTTCGCCATGTCCGCTGCGCCCGACATGATGCCGCCGGCCGGATTGGTGTTGTCGCTGGCGAAGGGTGCCACCGGCCGCACCGTGTCGCTCACTTCGGCGTGGGTGCCCGCCACATTGCCGCCTGCCTGTGCACCCGAGTGGCGAACGTCGCTGTCCGCCATCCCGACCTTTGCCAGGATCCGGGTCCGTACGAAATCCTCCCAGCTCTGGCCCGACACCGTCTCGATCACCTCGCCCGCCACCAGGTAGAGCACATTGTCGTAGGCGTACGCGGCCCGGAACGAAGTTGACAGTGGGATGTAGCGGATCCGGCGTGCAATCTCCTTCCGGTCGTAGGTGGATGGAGGCCACCAGAGCAGGTCGCCCGCGCCAAGCCCGAGACCGCTGCGGTGTACCAGCAGGTCGCGCACCGTGATCTCGCGCGTGACGTATGGGTCCGACATGGTGAACGCCGGCAGGTAATCGATCACCGGCTTGTCCCACTCGACCTTGCCCTCCTCCACCAGCAGGGCGAGCGCCGTTGCCGTGAACAGCTTGGTGTTCGACGCGATCCCGAAGCGGGTTCGCGCGTCCACTCTGGCTGGTGAGCCCATGCGGCGCACTCCGTAGCCCTGGGCCAGAACTACCTTACCGTCCTTGACGATGGCGACCGACAGGCCGGGAACGGTAAACGTCTCCATGACCCGCCTGACGTAGGCATCGAACTTCGGCGGCGGCTGCTGGGCGGCAAGTGGAGTGGCGAGGAACGGCAGGGACACGAAATGGACGAGCCGGAGAGTCGGATTCATGTGCGCGGTGGATGGGAATGAAGCTGGTGATAAGATCCGGGATCAGAGCATCAGGTGCGCGAGCTGTTTGCCGCGCGGCGGACCATCCTTCGCGTCCATGGGCTCGAGCGTGAGCGCCGCCCCCATGACCTTGCCAGCCCGGCTCGGCATTTCGGTGGTGAACATAACGGGGCGTGATGGGTCGCCCTGCACTTCGGCGCCGCGCACCATTCCATCGGCGTAGATGAACCAGAACTGGTAGCGGCCGTTCGGCGCAGGAGGCAGGCCGTGCATCACCACGTTCCACCGGTGGGTTTTGGCGTCGGCAAAGATCACCAGCCCTCCCTGCTTGCCGTCCATGTCGATCCGGGCCTGGAGCACCCGGGCTGCCTGGCGCATGACTGAGAGGGTGTCTTCGATGGCGGCGAGGCGGTGCCGGCTCAGAGCCACCTCGCCGGCAAGCGAAGCGGCCCTCCGATCTCCCGCGTACCACCCGGCGGCCGCCAGCAGCAGGCCCGCCGCGGCACCGATGGGGACGGCCCACCGGGTCCAGCGCGGCGCCGGCGTGCCCAGGGCATACTCGGCGATGCGTCGTCGCAGGCCTGGCCGGGGAGTCACCGGGGGCGCACCCAGCGGCAGCCAGGCAAGCTCGCGCTCGATCCGCTCCACCTCGCGCCGGCACTCCTCGCACCGCTCGAGGTGTGCCTGGAACGTCGCCTCGTCGGCGGGATCGAGCGTGCGCGCGGCGAACTCCGCCGAGTGTTCGGTGAACCAGTCGTGCGCCGTCATAGCACCCAGTCCTTCACGTGAGCCAGCGCCAGGCGCAGATGGCCGAAGGCCAGCCGCAGCCGGGTCTTTACCGTCCCGAGCGGGATACCGAGCGTATTGGCAATCTCCGACTGCGTCAGTCCTTCGAAGTAGGCGAGCTGAACCGCCGCCCGCTGCTCGTCCGACAGGTCCTTCAGCGCTGCATGGACCTGGGCGTGTAACTGCCAGCCGGGTTGGGCCGCCTCATTGGGCTCAACCGGCGCCACGGTACTACGCTCTATTTCGTGCGGGGTCAGCAGCGCGAGATGGCGACGATGGCGTTGACGGCTGCGGAGGCGGTCGATGGCCCGGTGGCGGGTCACCCGCAGAAGATAGGGAAGCAGGCCGCGTGACTCCGCTGTGGCGGGCGTAACGCTGATCCATATCGTCCGAAAGGCCTCCATAACGACCTCCTCGGCCTCGTCCACATCGTGGAGCATAGCGTGCGCGACGCCGAGGAGCCACGGGGTGGCGAGGTCGACCAGCTCCACCAGCGCCTGCTCGTCGCGGGCCGCGATCCGGTTCCGCAATCCCTCCTCCCGGGCACTCATCGACAGCGATGGGCCCCGGCCCTCTCCTGGCGTACCCCGCCCGGCGCTCGGCCCCTTCGAGCGATCGCCCCTCATTTCAGTGCCACAGAATCGGTGAGCAGTTGGCGAGCATCATCTCCACCTGGTGATCCGCCTCACGGTTGCCGGACGGACATTAGGCGACAATTCCAGCCTCATTTATGGAGCGGCACCAAAACTCTCTTACCCATCAATTCATCAATGGAGGAATATCATGGGTTTGCTTTCCAAGCCGATCAAGACGTTGGACGACCTGTTTGTTCACACCCTTCAGGACATCTACTACGCCGAGCAGCAGATCGTTAAGGCGTTGCCCAAGATGATCGAAAAGGCGACGGATCCTCAGCTCAAGCAGGCCTTTCAGTCCCACCTGGGCGAGACCAAGAACCACGTTACCCGGGTAGAGCAGGTGTTCAAGATGCATGGTGAGTCGGCAAAAGCGGTCACCTGCCCCGCCATCGACGGTATCATCTCAGAGGCCAAGGAGATCACGGCCGACGCGAGCGACCCCGAGGTTCTCGATGCTGCTGCCCTCGCCGCGGCGCAGGCGGTGGAGCATTACGAGATCACCCGCTACGGCACACTGGCGGCGTGGGCGCGGCAGCTGGGACGGAACGACTGCGCCACCGTGCTGGAGCAGAACCTCGAGGAAGAGAAGACCGCGGACCTGAAGCTTACCGCTATCGCTGAAGCCCGCGTCAACCGGGTTGCGGTCTGATAGTTCCAGACCCGAATCACCCAGTGGACCGATCATGGAGCGCCGGCAACCGCCGGCGCTTTTTTTAGGTGCCCCGGCTCCTCGCCCTGCTGGTTATGACCGCCTGCGGGTCCACTGTCAGGCAGCCGGAAACTGTTCCCGCCACACTCAGCGCCGCCGAGTCGCTCTACGCCGACCTGAGGGACATACGCGATCGGGTCGACGTTGCCGCCGCCGCGGATCGGACCAAAGCGTCCGACGGCACCCCACTCAGCAGACTGATCCTCCAGCATAACGCTCACCGGAATCGACTGGTTCCCTTTCTGGCCGCGATCGACTCCGGTTCACTGCGGGGCCAGGACGCCCGTGCGGTAGGCATCATGCGCCGGACGCTGGCACGGGACCTCGGAGTGGTCGTCGGAGAGGCGTCCGGTGTCACGCCGCAGCAGACGCGCCCCGACTGCTCCTACGATGCCCGAAAGCTTGCGACCCTGCCCCATGGGCTCGACTCGCTCCGCACCAGGCTCTACGCCTGCTACGGCCGGGCCCAATCCCGAGTCATCGTGGGGAAAGACACCTTGGACCGGCTTTCTGTTCTCAGCGCTATCGGCCGCACCCCGGAAGCCGGGCGACGCCGGCAGCTGTTCCTCGCCCTGGAGCCGGTGTGGCGCAGCATGAACGGCGACAACTCGCCTCTGAGCCCCTATCGGCAGCTGATCGCCCGCGAGGTGAGGGAGAGGGGCAGCGCCGAAGCTCCCGCGGCTGCCCAGGTGCGGGCCTCGGGTGTGCCGCCCGACTCTCTGGAGCAGTGGCTGCTGCGTATCATGGAGAGCTGGCGCGCCGCAACACCGGATTCGCTGGTGGAGCCGTGGGACTGGTACTATGAGAACGGACGGACCAGCCGGCGCCTGAGCCCGCGGATATCGCGTGAGCGGATGGCAGAGCTCAATGCGGAGGTGTACCGAGCGCTCGGCGCCGATGTGACCGCGTTGCGGGTCAGATACGATCTGGAACCGCGCCACGGGAAAACACCGGTGGCATTTTGTACCTACGGTGGGCGGCCACGGTTCATCGACGGCGCCTGGACCCCGGGGGAGCCGTCGGTCTTTGCCACCTATCGGACCGGTGGTCTCGACAATCTGAGCGAGCTGCTGCACGAGACCGGGCATGCGGTGCACATCGCGGCCATCCGCACCCGGCCCGCTTTTGCCGACTGGCCCGACAGCGATCCGTTCACCGAGGCGGTGGCCGACTTCGTGGCTCTCGACGTCGCCGAGCCGGTGTGGCAACAGCGCTGGCTGGGAGACTCGGTGCCGCTGGCGGAGGGGCTGCGCAGCCGGTACAGCGGGATCGTCCTCGACGTTGCGTGGGCCATATTCGAGCTGCGGATGCAGCGAGATCCCACCGCAGACCCCAATAACCTGTGGACCGCGCTAACCCGCGATTATCTGCGGATCAGGCCCCACCCGGAGCTCTCCTGGTGGGCGATGCGGGGTCAGCTGGTGAGCTCACCCGGATACATGATGAACTACGCCGTGGGCTCGCTGCTCATCGCCGCCATCCGCGCCCGCACTCAGACGCTGCACGGCCGGTTCGTTACCGGCGACCCGAGCTGGTACGCCTGGGTGGCGCCCAGGCTCTTTCGCTTCGGTCTGGAGCGCACCACTCGCGAAGTCGTGGAAGAGTTTCTTGGCGGCCCGGTCTCGCCCGATGCGTTGCTGAAGGACATGCGGCGAATGCGAAGTATTTAGATTACTAAACGCCGGCACTCCCATGCCGATGGTATGTGGCTCTAACCGCCAATCCGCCGCTCTTCCCGCGCCTTGCTGAGTAGACGTTCCGCGAAATCGAGCCGTTCCTGCGTTTCTGTCAGCTCCTGTTGCAGGCCTTCGAAGCCGTGTTCGAGTGACTCGAGCCGGGCGGTGACGTCGGTCGATAGTGATTCCGGGCGGGTGGCACGGATGCGAGCGATCTTGACGGCCGCGAAGGCAATGATCGCTACCACTGGTATGAGTGGCGCAAGGAACTCGGGATCCATACGGCCTTCCTCCTTGTGGCCTGAGGTTCCGGCTCTGCCGGCCGCCAACGATCAACCCAGTTGCTAGCGCCAGAGCGAATCAGGGCGATCGGTTGAGGCGATTGCCGAGAGGCGCCACTGACCCCCCTGCTTCTCGTACACTGAGAGCCAAGCGTAGCGCGTCCGCTCGATTTCGACCGCGCCGCCAGACTCACGCGTCGTCAGGTGGACCCGCTTCCGGACGAAATAGGCATCTGCCCGTCAGCGGAGATGCGGATCCGGGGCGGCACGATATCGTCCCAGGCCGTGAACGTCGCCCCATCGAGGTATTCCTGGAAACCGGCCGGCTCCGTTCCCGGCTTCCGATCGATACCCCGCCTCGGGAGATGCTGAAGATGCTGTCCGCGAACTCGCCGACCAGCCAGTCGGGCCGCCGCTCCAGGTGGGCGGAGCGTTGGCGCTGGTGCAGCCGGAGCAGTTCAGCGTGGTCGGCCGCGGGAGATGAGTTCAAGCGGCGCGCGCAGCGCCTTGTTCACGGCTTTGGCATCGCCGAAGGCGGCTGCAACATCGGGGTCGAGAACGACGATCTGGCTGCCCGGCTTGAGGCGCGCCGCGTACTTGTTCCGCACCCCCTTGCTGAAGTCGTACTCGGGCGCATGGTGTCGCGGTCACGTGAGCGGACGCTGTTAGACTTGCGGCTAGGCTTCTTCTTCATAGGTCTTCCGCTCGCGGCGGGTGGCTAGGCGTGCATTGATGATTCGGATCAGATCGCCGCGCTCGACATGCGCGACAATCAAGAGACGATACCGATCCGAGCGGCCCACGAGCACGGAACGCTCTCGCTCGCTGAGTGGTCGTGATCGGAAATGGTGATGGACGGTGCGTCAGCCAAGGCAGTGGACGCCTCAATCAAGCTGACCCCGTGCTTCCGCAGGTTAGCGGCCGCTTTTGGCGGATCCCACGTAAACGGTAGGCTCATCTCGGAATCTAGCCGGTCTACCGAAGCTCGGGCATCCGCCTAACGGACCGCGCATCAGCCGCGACGACTTCTCAGGATGCGCACAATCCGGCGTTTCCTCTAAATTTGAAGCGCCGGCCTGGCTGCGCTTGTTAGGCGGCGCTCAAGTAGGAACTTTAGCGATCCCTCATCTTCTGTCCTTCGCCACCTTACGTCCAGATGCTGCCGAAGCAGGAGGCCAGGTCTTGGACACGGAGGCAGCCAGTTGCTGAGCCTCCTTGGGCTCAAGAGGAACGCCGATGTCAATGGGTATCTTCGGGTCGCTGCCGATGGCTTGTTGGATGACAGGGACGGCCATGACCACGGTATCGATCAACACCGCGAGACTGTCGCCGATGTGGCGCCCAGTTGCCTGCTTGAGGCGTGAGGCTCCTGCTCTCGTGAGCCAGATCTGAAGGATGAGGCCTTTCCCTATTCTCGTCTTTACAGCCTCGACTCTGACAATGTCACTATTGGACAAGTGAGCTTCGGGGTGTAGATACACGGTTTTGCCCTGGCCGTACACCGCCGCTGGAACTAAGCCCGGAGCTGGTGAACCCGCGGCCAGGCGCAACTCGAGCGACACCGGAACCCGTTTCCAGTCCGGCGCCCTTGCCTTCCCACCGGGCGAGCAGGCCCATGAAGCAATCACCGACAGAGAAAAAGCGAAGCGAAGGTACACGTCGCGCGCGCCCTGGACCATTGTACACCCCCATACTCGTGGAAGCGCCGCTAGGTCATGCCGGCCTTTGAAGATGCTGGTGAGTTCGCCTAACGGACCGCGCATCAGCTGCGGCGATTCCTCAGCCGGCGCACAATCCTACGTTCCTTAGAATTGAAGCGCCGTCCGCTGCATGCGCTTGTGAGCCGGCAGTGTCTATCGAGCTTCGCCTGTAAAGGGCACCGCCGCTACTTGGTGCTCATCTTCGTAGACGATGTAACCTGGGCGATCGGTCCGGAGTTCTTGGACCGAAATGTCCTTGTGTTCCAGTAAGCTCGCCAGTTCGCGCATCCGCTTGACGTGACCGACCGCAGAAAGCTTGAGCCATGAGATGGCCCGCTCCGGCGCGTTCGGACGAGCGGACCAGGCTAGGCGCTCGGGTCGGGCGAGATGTTCGTTAAACCAGCTCTCAAGTTCACGGACCCAGGTCAGTTCGTGATCCGCGATTTCGCCTTCGCTTTCCAGTTCGTACAGTGCCGTGATGATGCCGTTCAGTTGATCGGACTTGGGATTTTTCTGGCCGATGACAAACTGGCCAGCCGCTCCCGCGTCCTCTGTACCGAGTCACCCGTGGTCTTTTCGCCGGGTCACCACCACCGGCTCGGTCAAATTCCCGGATTCGCATCGCGGTATCACGTCACAAGGCTAGTTTACTTCGAAACAACCAGCGGGAGATCGGCCTTTCAACAAGAGCGCCAGATTAAAGGATGGTCGCATAGAGTAGATCCCTCGCGCTTACCGCTCACGCTTTTCTTTCCCGCTCACGCTTTCTCCCCTCACCCCTCACATAGACCTCCCCCCCGCTCTCGCGAAACTGCGCCGCCTTGCGCTCCATCTCCAGCGCGTACTCCCGCACATCCTGAGTGATCTTCATGGAGCAGAACTTGGGGCCGCACATCGAGCAGAAGTGGGCCACCTTGGCCCCCTCGGCCGGCAGGGTCTCGTCGTGGTACGCCCGGGCGGTGACCGGATCGAGCGCCAGATTGAACTGATCCTGCCAGCGGAAGTCGAACCGCGCCTTGCTGAGCGCGTCGTCCCAGGCCCGGGCCCCGGGGTGCCCCTTGGCTAGGTCGGCCGCGTGCGACGCAATCTTGTAGGCGATGACGCCGGCCTTCACATCGTCCCGGTTGGGTAGCCCCAGATGTTCCTTGGGCGTCACGTAGCAGAGCATGGCGGTGCCGTACCAGCCGATCATCGCGGCCCCAATGGCACTGGTGATATGATCGTATCCCGGCGCGATGTCGGTGGTGAGCGGACCCAAGGTGTAGAACGGCGCCTCGTCGCACCACTCCAGCTGCTTCTCCATGTTCTCTTTGATCAGGTGCATCGGGATGTGCCCCGGCCCCTCGTTCATCACCTGGACGTCGTACTCCCAGGCAATCCGGGTCAGCTCCCCCTGGGTCTTGAGCTCGGCGAACTGGGCCTCGTCGTTGGCATCGGCGATACTGCCGGGCCGGAGTCCGTCGCCCAGAGAAAATGAGACGTCGTACGCCGCCATGATCTCGCAGATCTCGCGGAACCGGGTGTAGAGGAAGCTTTCCGTATGATGGGAGAGGCACCACTTGGCCATGATCGAGCCGCCGCGCGAGACGATGCCGGTCATGCGGCGGGCCGTGAGCGGGATGTAACGCAGCAGCACGCCGGCATGGACGGTGAAGTAGTCCACTCCCTGCTCCGCCTGCTCGATCAGGGTGTCGCGGTAGATCTCCCAGGTCAAATCCTCGGCGACGCCCCCGGTCTTCTCCAGGGCCTGGTAGATCGGAACGGTACCGATCGGCACCGCCGAGTTCCGAATGATCCACTCCCGGGTCTCGTGGATGTCTTTTCCGGTGGACAGGTCCATCACCGTGTCAGCCCCCCACAGGGTGGCCCAGCGGAGCTTCTCGACCTCTTCCTCGATCGATGACGTGACGGCCGAATTACCGATGTTGGCGTTGATCTTCACGTGGAAGTTGCGGCCGATGATCATCGGCTCCAGCTCGGGGTGGTTGATGTTGGCGGGGATGATCGCCCTGCCCCGCGCGACTTCACTGCGCACGAACTCCACCGTCATCCCTTCACGGATGGCGATGAACTCCATCTCCCGGGTGATTTCGCCCTTACGTGCATAGTACAGCTGAGTAACCGGGCCCCGTCCTCGCAGAACCGGGTAGTCATTGCGAGGGAGCGTAGCGACCGAAGCAATCCCGTTGTGAGCGCGCGCAACCCGCTGGATTGCTTCGGGGGCGTCGCCCCCTCGCAATGACTCCGCGGTGGTCACCGCACGCCCCCTGAGCCAGTCCCCACGCAGCGGCGGCAGCCCCTGGCGAACATCAAACCCCTGCGGCCCGCTGGTGTCGTACACCCGGAGCGGCGGCTCGCCGCCGGAGAGGGCAATCTCCCGCATGGGGACTTGCACGCCTCTCGGCCCCGCGACGTACACCTTCGTCGAATTGGGGAAGGATTCAGCGAAAGAGGTCCCGGACGAAGTGTGCGCCGGTTGGGCTCGTTTACTTGGCTGGGGGGTTCTGGGGCGGGTGGCCATCGCAAGTCTCCGTGAGTGGCATACGGGAACTAGCGCTGGCGCGAGGGATTCGCGGGCGCCGCGCTCCCTTCGCCGGTATCAGCCGGATCAGGTTCCAAGGGTGACGTCTCAATCGTTGCGGGAGGCCAAGCCGTCTCGTCTGCGGGTCTAGGGTCAAAGGTCTAGGGTCAAGGCAGACTCTCGACTCTGGACTCTAGACTATCAGATCATGACCCACGTCTGCTGGGCTCCCACCGCGATGCCCCTGGCGGCACTGGAACCTTAACAACAAAAGCCTGAACCACAAAGAGCCTGCTCGGGGCAAGCTCTTTGTGGTTCAGCTTTTTTCTGGTCACCTCGTGCGGGAGGACACAAGTCTTAATGCCTCAATCTCGGCTATCTCCCGCGGCGCCTTCGAGAGCCATTCCACTCCATTGGGTGTGATGAGATAGTCGTCCTCGATCCGGACTCCGATGTTCTGATACCGCTCCACGGTCTTCCGCACCTTTGCGATCATCGCCCGATTCCTGGGTGTGTCGGCCAGCATGTCGAGCAGTCGGGTGCTGATGTAGATCCCCGGCTCGATGGTGAAAGCATCGCCCACCATGAACGTGCCGGTGCCGGTATAGGGGTGCGGCGGGTCGTGCACCTCGAGCCCGATACCGTGACCCAGTCCGTGAGCCATGTAGAGGAATGCCTGGGTGCAATACACCGGGTCGGTTTGACAGCGTCCAGCCCAGGGCGGATCGAACGTGGCACCAGCCGATTCGATCAGGCCCAGCCGAGCCAGGCCGCGAGCCTCGACTGCGCGGGCCGAGTCGCGCCAGGATTGCCATGATGCCCCCGGCCGGGCCAGGCGTTCCGAGGCCGCTTGGGCGTCGCGTACCAGCTGATAGATGGCGCGCTGCTCCCTACTGAATCTTCCACTTACCGGGATGGTGCGGGTCACATCCGCCGCATAGCCTCCGCAGGAGGCGCCGACGTCCATGACGACCACGTCTCCCGCCACCATCCGGCGATTGTTTGTCTGATAGTGGTACTGGGTCGAGTTGGGGCCCGATCCCACGATCGAGGTGAAGGCGGGGCCGTCGCAGCCGGTCCGCCGGAACGCGCCCTCGATCAGCGCTTCCAGCTGGTACTCCCACATTCCCGGCTTGGTTGAGCGGAGTGCCTCCCGGTGCGCTACCACCGTCGCCTCGATTGCCCGGCGCAGCAGCTTCAGCTCGGCGGGGCTCTTGCGCCGGCGCAGGCTGTCCACGATGGGGTGCACACTTCGTACGAGCA
>JACCRS010000007.1 GCA_013813435.1 Gemmatimonadales bacterium | reverse complement strand
GGTTGGCATCGCTCAGCGGGCCGAGCGGATTCTCGGACTCGGGGTGGCATCCGTCCTCTTCGGCGCGGGACCTCGTGCACTGCTGCTGGAAGGCATCGTGGCCCTGCTGGCCATCGCGTCGCTGATCACGGTGGTTCAGCGGTTCGTATACGTTCACCAGCATGCCGGCAGGGTGGATGACGCGCTCCACGCCGAGGAAGACAAGCAGGCCGTCGAGGTGAAGCACACGGCGGACCGGAAGCACGCCTCATTCGATTCTCTCGCGAAAGGACAGTAGCAGTGGCGGAACAGCACGCCCGGAAGATCGCGCCGGCTCAGGGTAAGCTCGGGGTATTGTGTGTGGGACTGGGCGCCGTCGCCACTACGTTCATTGCCGGCGTGGAGAACATCCGCCGCGGGTCCGCCCGGCCCATCGGATCGATCACGCAGATGGGCACCATCCGGCTGGGCAAACGCACCGATAAACGCTCGCCGCTGATCCGGGACTTCGTTTCTCTGGCTTCGCTCGATGATCTGGTTTTCGGCGCCTGGGACCCTATCCCGGACGATGCCTATACCGCGGCGCTACGCGCTGGCGTGCTGGACCGGCACGAGCATCTCGAGCCCATATCCGCCTTTCTCAAGGGCATCAAGCCGATGCCCGCGGTATTCGACCAGAGCTACGTCAAGCGGCTGGAGGGGAAGCACGTCAAACCGGGCAGCAGCAAGCGGGAGCTGGCCGAGGCGTTGCGGAAGGACATCAAGCAGTTCAAGACCAAGCAGAAGTGCGACCGGCTGGTGATGGTCTGGTGCGCGTCGACCGAGATATTTATCAGCCCGGGTCCAGCGCACTGGACTCTCGAAGCCTTTGAGAAAGCCATCGACGCCAACGACCCCATGGTCGCTCCGTCCATGCTGTACGCCTATGCGGCCATCATGGAGGGTGTCCCCTTCGCCAACGGGGCACCGAACCTGACGTGCGACTTCCCGGCCATGGAGCAGCTTGCCAAGAGTAAAGCCGTGCCCATTGGCGGGAAGGACTTCAAGACCGGACAGACGATGGTCAAGACGGTGCTCGCACCGATGTTCAAGGCGCGCATGCTGGGCGTGGCCGGCTGGTACTCGACCAACATCCTGGGCAACCGCGACGGAGAGGTGCTGGACGATCCCGAGAGCTTCAAGACCAAGGAGGAGTCCAAGCTGGGCGTGCTGGAGTACATTCTCCAGCCTCAGCTCTATCCTGAGCTGTACGGCAAGATGTATCACAAGGTGCGGATCAACTACTATCCGCCGCGGGGCGACAACAAGGAAGGTTGGGACAACATCGACATCTATGGGTGGCTTGGCTACCCGATGCAGATCAAGGTGGACTTCCTCTGCCGCGACTCCATCCTGGCCGCCCCGCTGGTGCTCGATCTGGCCTTGTTCTTCGACCTGTCACAGCGGGCCGGGCTGAGCGGCATCCAGGAGTGGCTGTCCTTCTACTTCAAGAGCCCGCAGACCGCGCCGGGACTGTATCCGGAACACGATCTCTTCATTCAGCAGATCAAACTCAAGAACACACTGCGGTATCTGATGGGGGAGAAGCAGGTCACCCATCTGGATCCGGAGTACTATCAGGATGCGTAAAGGCTGTTGGTCCGAGCTGTGAAATACTTTCACCGGACCCACCTTCCTCCTGAGGCGGTACTGGTCGGGTCGGAACGGTATCTGGGCCAGAATCTGACTTCCACTGAGCAGCAGCCGCGTCGGCGTCAGTTCTCCGGCACCATCGGGCGCATTACCGTGACGGCGCAGCCCGAAGGCGGCCACTACACCCTGGTCACGGTAGAGACCGATCAGGTCGGCGAGAGCGAAGCCGACAAGCTGGCCAAGCGCTTCCTGACGATGGTGCATACCATGGCGGAGCCGACGCATCGCCCGATCGGCGCCTACTGACCTCCCTCTCTTACGACTACACAACTCCATGCCAGTGACCCCCAGGAGATCCCTGACGATGATCCGCGCCGGTACCGCTAGAGTCCTGCTGCTCCTGCTGTTCGGAGCCTTTGCGCCGATGGCACTTCCGGGTCTGGTCGCCCAGGACGTAGCCCAGGCGGTCGCGCCCGAGCACCGGCCTGGGGGAGAGGTGAATCTCCGGCTGCCCGACTTGAACCAGGGAGATTTTCTCGGGTTCACCGGGCACGAGATCCTGCTGTCGGGGCTGCTGGTGTGCGTGCTGGGCCTTCTCTTCGGTCTGTGGAGTTACACCCGGGTCAAGAACCTCCCGGTCCACCGTTCGATGGCGGAAATCTCCGAGCTGATCTATGTGACCTGCAAGGCGTACATGCTGCAGCAGGGCAAGCTGCTTCTGGTCCTTTTCGGGTTTATCGGCACGGTCATCGTTGTCTACTTCCTGCTGACCGGGCTCGAGGTTCCCAAGATTGCCCTCATCCTGCTCTTCGGCCTGATCGGCATGGCGGGCAGCTACGGCGTTGCCTGGTTCGGCATCCGCATCAATACCCTGGCCAACTCCCGCACCGCCTTCGCCAGCCTTGCGGGTAAGGCGTGGCCGGTGTCCGACATTCCGTTGCGTGCGGGCATGAGCGTCGGCATGATGCTGATCTCGGTCGAGCTGTTGTTCATGCTCGGCATCCTGCTGTTCATCCCCTCCGACGTGGCGGGTGCGTGCTTCCTCGGATTCGCCATTGGAGAGTCGCTCGGCGCGTCGGCGCTTCGAATCGCCGGCGGCATCTTTACCAAGATCGCCGACATCGGGGCGGACCTGATGAAGGTCGTGTTCAAGATCAAGGAGGATGACGCCAGGAACCCCGGCGTAATCGCTGACTGCACCGGCGACAACGCGGGCGACTCGGTCGGCCCGACCGCGGACGGCTTCGAGACCTATGGCGTAACCGGCGTGGCCCTGATCGCGTTCATCGTGCTCGCCGTGCCCGATACGGCTATCCAGGCGCAGCTGCTGGTGTGGATCTTCCTTATCCGGGTGGTGATGGTGCTGGCCTCGGGCTTCTCCTATCTGGCGAGCAATGCCATTTCGCAGGCGCGGTACGGGGCCGTCACCAGGTTCGATTTCGAGGCCCCTCTCACCCAACTCGTCTGGCTCACCTCGATCGTCTCGGTGGTCCTGACCTACATCCTGTCGTACGTCATCGTGCCCGACCTCGGCGGCAACTCCGACCTGTGGTGGCAACTCTCCACGGTGATCACCTGCGGCACCCTGGCCGGGGCCATCATTCCCGAGCTGGTGAAGGTCTTTACCTCCACTGGCTCGAGGCACGTGCGTGAGGTGGTGACCAGCTCACGGGAGGGTGGCGCGTCACTCAACATCCTCTCGGGCCTGGTCGCCGGAAACTTCTCGGCCTACTGGCTCGGCATCACGATCATGGGCCTGATGGCGATTGCCTACGGCGTCAGTACCCTGGGGCTGGGTGAGCTGATGAAGGCGCCGGCGATTTTTTCCTTCGGGCTGGTTGCCTTCGGCTTCCTCAGCATGGGGCCTGTCACCATCGCGGTGGACAGTTACGGGCCGGTCACCGACAACGCGCAATCCATCTACGAGCTTTCCCTGATCGAGCAGGTTCCCGGGGTGCAGCAGGAGCTCAAGCGGCAGTACGGCATGGACGTCAATTTCGAGACCGCCAAGGAGCTGTTGGAGGAAAACGACGGGGCGGGGAACACCTTCAAGGCAACCGCCAAGCCGGTGCTGATCGGCACCGCGGTAGTGGGTGCCACCACGATGATTTTCTCGATCATCATGGCGCTGACGCATGGTCTCACCAGCGGAATGGAGTACCTCTCGATCCTCCACCCGCCGTTCCTGCTCGGTCTCATCACCGGCGGTGCCGTGATCTACTGGTTCACCGGTGCCTCGACCCAGGCCGTCACGACCGGCGCCTACCGGGCGGTTGAGTTCATCAAGGCCAATATCCGGCTCGAGGGCGTGACCAAGGCGTCGGTGGAAGACAGCCGGCGGGTGGTGGAGATCTGCACCCAGTACGCCCAGAAGGGGATGTTCAACATCTTCCTCGGCGTCTTCTTCTCGACGCTGGCGTTCGCGTTCATCGAGCCCTTCTTCTTTATCGGGTATCTGATCTCGATCGCCATGTTCGGCCTGTTTCAGGCCATCTTCATGGCCAATGCCGGCGGTGCCTGGGACAACGCCAAGAAGATCGTGGAGACCGAACTGAAGATGAAAGGCACGCCGCTTCACGACGCCTCGGTCATCGGCGACACGGTGGGCGACCCGTTCAAGGACACGTCGTCTGTAGCCATGAATCCGGTCATTAAGTTCACCACCCTGTTCGGTCTGCTCGCTGTGGAGCTCGGGGTCTATCTCACCACTGATGGCTCCGGCACGCTCACCCGGGTGCTGGCGATAGCGTTCTTCCTGGCCTCCATGTTCTACGTGTACCGCTCGTTCTACGGGATGCGGATCGAGTCGGAGGAGCGGACGGCAGGTAGCCCCCGGCCGGTGGCAATGAAGGCGTAGGCACCCAGCAACGCCTTAGCGGCCCCCTCGCTGAGAGGGGGCCGTTTTCATATCTTCAGGCTCCTTCACTCCAGGCATCATGGTGCCTCTCATGGATCGGCGGAACTTCCTCGCTCTGGCGGGAGCTGCGGCGGTGGCGGCGCGCTTCCCGCGAGTCCCTTCGAAATGGCATGGCTTGCCCGACCTGGAGGAGGCCACCGTGGCCGACCTCCTGCTGGGCCAGGAGCGGGGAACATTCACCGCGAGAGACCTGGTTCAAGGCTACCTGGAGCGCATCGCCTCCATGGACCGCCGGGGCCCGTCCCTCCACAGCATCCTGGATATCAATCCTGATGCGGCCGACATCGCAGAGGCGCTCGACCGCGAGCGCAAGACGAAAGGCCTGCGTGGGCCTCTGCACGGTATTCCGGTCCTGCTCAAGGACAACATCGACACTGCCGACCGGATGACGACCACGGCTGGATCGCTCGCGCTGGAGGGTCACGTTGCCCGGTCGGATGCCGGCGTTGCGGCCAGACTCAGGGCGGCCGGCGCCGTGCTGCTGGCCAAGACCAACATGAGCGAGTGGGCCAACATTCGCTCCACTCACTCGAGCAGCGGCTGGAGCGCGCGGGGCGGCCAATGCCGAAATCCCTACGTGCTCGACCGCAACCCGTGTGGCTCCAGCTCCGGCTCGGCGGCCGCGGTGTGCGCCAATCTCGGCGCCGTGGCGGTCGGTACCGAAACCGACGGCTCGATCGTGTGCCCGGCCTCGGCCAACGGCGTGGTCGGCCTCAAACCGACGGTCGGCCTGGTCAGCGGCACAGGAATCATCCCCATCTCGCACACCCAGGACACCGCCGGTCCACTCTGCCGCACGGTGGCGGATGCGGCCGCGCTCCTGAGCGGCATGGCCGGAGCCAAGTGCCGCGATCCGGCCACGGCCGCATGCGTGGGGTATTTGCAGCCGGATTACCGGCGGTTTCTGGATCGGGCGGGGCTTCGAGGGCTGAGAATCGGGGTGGTGCGGGCGAAGGTCTCCGGGTACAGCGCAGCGACCGATCGGTTGGCGGAGGAAGCTTTAGTCGCGCTTAAAGGCGAGGGCGCCGTGCTCACCGATCCCGCGGACATCCCGCATCTGGGTGAGTACGATGACGCCGAGCTCGAGGTGCTGCTGTTCGAGCTCAAGGCCGATCTCAACGACTATCTGTCGCGCGCCAATGCACCGGTCAAGACGCTTGCAGACGTAATCGAATTCAATGAGCGCCACCGCGACCGGGAGATGCCCTACTTCGGCCAAGAGCTCTTTCTCCAGGCCCAGGCGAAGGGACCGCTGACGTCACCGGCCTACCTCAAGGCCCGCAAGAAATGTCGCGACTTGTCGCGGACTCGCGGCATCGATGCCGTCATGACGAAGCACCGGCTCGATCTCCTCGTGGCCCCAACCGGAAGTCCGGCGTGGCCCACCGATCTGGTGAACGGCGACCATTTCACCGGCTCGAGCTCGACACCAGCGGCCGTCGCCGGCTATCCCAGCATCAGCGTACCCATGGGCTTCGCTTACGGTCTGCCCGTAAACCTCTCCTTCATTGGCCGGGCCTGGAGCGAGCCGACGCTGATCAAAGCAGCATACAGCTACGAGCAGGCGACCAAGCATCGCCGCCCACCCCGCTATCTCCCGTCCCTGACCCTTCCTCCGGCTTGATTCTCCCCTCCGGCAGGTCGATCTTCCTGCCGGCTGACCACCTGAATCCCGGACCCGAATGGCTGTTACCAGCGCCTCCAAACCGGCCGCACCCCCGGCCCTGAATCGCGATCAGCTGCTCGAGCTCTACTACTACATGCGGCTCACCCGCTCCCTCGAGGAGCGATTGGTCAACCTGTACCGCCAGACCAAGGTGGTGGGCGGGCTGTTCCGCTCCCTGGGCCAGGAGGCCGACGCGGTGGGCTCGGCCTACGCCCTCGACCGATCCAGGGGAGATGTTCTCTCTCCCCTCATCCGCAATCTTGGTTCGATGCTGGTGCAGGGGGCCACTCCCCTGGAAATCCTGCGTCAGTACATGGCCAAGGGAGACTCCCCCACCCGCGGGCGCGAGCTCAACATCCACTTCGGCGATACCGTCAGAGGCTTCATCGGCCAGATTTCCCATCTGGGAGATATGGTTCCGGTCATGGCCGGGGTGACCCTTTCGTTCAAGCTGCGCAGGGAAGAGCGAGTTGGCCTGGTGTATGTGGGTGATGGCGCCACCTCCACCGGCGCTTTCCACGAGGGCATCAATTTCGCGGCAGTGCAGCGGTGTCCTCTGGTGGTGATCGTGGAAAACAACGGGTACGCGTACTCCACGCCTACCACCAAGCAGACGGCGTGTACCAGCTTCAAGGACAAGGCGGTCGGCTACGGCATACCAGGCGTACGAGCCGACGGCAACGACGTGGTGGCCACCTATCAGGTAACCAAAGAGGCGGTGGATCGAGCCCGCCGCGGCGAGGGGGTCACGCTGGTTGAGCTGATGACCTACCGCCGCAAAGGCCACGCCGAGCATGATAACCAGTCGTACGTGCCCCCCGGCGAGATCCAGCGCTGGTCCAGCGAGAACGATCCGGTGGATCGTTACATCAAGATCCTGACCGAGAGTGAAGGGGTATCGGCAGCCGAGCTGCAGCGGCTCGATGCCCGGGTGGTAGCCGAAATCGACCAGGCCACGGACCAGGCGGAGGCCTCACCCGCGCCGGAGCCGCTCGACGCTCTGGCCGGCATCTATGCGGATCCCCCCGCAACCCCGGCGCTCTGGTACCGCGAGGGCGTGCGGTCGGCAGTCGACCAGCACGAGCGCGCGCAAGGCTGGGGGACCCACGATGGCTGAGAGCACCTATCTCGAAGCCATACGGCAGGGGCTGTTCGAGGAGATGGAGCGGGACCCGAACGTGCTCTGCCTGGGCGAAGATATCGGCGCGTATGGCGGCGCGTTCAAAGTGACGGAGGGGCTTCAGGCCCGCTTCGGCGAGCGACGGGTCATCGATACTCCTCTATCCGAGGCCGCTATCGTCGGCGCCGCGGCCGGTGCGGCTCATATGGGCCTGCGCCCCGTGTGCGAGATGCAGTTCATCGACTTCATCTCCTGTGCGTACGACATGCTCACCAACTATGTGGCGACGGCGCGTTACCGCGCATTTCTTCCGTGTCCCATGGTGGTGCGGGGTCCGAGCGGCGGGTACGTCCGGGGAGGGCCTTTCCACTCACAGAATCCCGAAGCAGCATTCCTTCATACACCCGGCCTGAAGATCGTCTATCCCGCCACGGCGAGCGATGCCAAAGGGCTCCTCAAGGCCGCCATCCGGGATGACGACTGCGTGCTCTTCTTCGAGCACAAGTATCTCTATCGCCGTATCAAGGAAGAGCTGCCCCCGGGCGACCACGTGGTACCAATCGGCAAGGCTCGGTTGGCTCGCGAGGGAAGAGACCTCTCGATCATCACCTACGCAGCGACGGTGTGGAAGGCTCTGGAAGCGGCGGAGCAGCTGGAGCGGGAGGATGGTCTGTCGGTCGAGGTGCTGGACTTGCGCTCGCTGCTGCCGATGGACGACGAAGCGATCGTCGCTACCGTGAAGAAGACCAACCGGGTGCTGATCGTTCACGAAGACACCGTCACTGGCGGCGTGGCCGGAGAGATCACCGCCCGCATCAACGATCTGGCCTTTGAGTGGCTCGACGCGCCGGTAAAGCGGGTGGCGGCCCACGACGTGCCGCTCCCTTACGCGCCCCAGCTCGAGGACTTCGTGCTCCCCCAGACGGGAGATATCGTGAGGGCGGCACGGTGGCTGGCGGCGTATTAGAGTTGGTCTAGGGTCTAGGGTCGAAAATTCAGAGTCGAGAGTCGAGGGTCTTAAGTCCAGGTCGAATCCGGGGTCGAGGTTCTAGACCTTTGACCCTAGACTCTAGACCAGCAAAGCCGAGGAGTTCCGATGGCAAAAATAGATGTCATAATGCCCCAGATGGGCGAGTCGATAGCCGAAGGCACGCTCTCCCGCTGGATCAAGAAGGTGGGAGAGCCGATCAAACGGGACGAGCCGATCTTCGAGATCTCGACCGATAAGGTCGACGCCGAAATCCCGGCTCCCTCTGCCGGAGTGCTGGCTGAAATCCTGGTGCAGGAGGGCGAGACGGTCGCGGTTCAGACGGTGGTAGCCCGAATCGAGACCGACGCGACCACCAAGGCGGAAAAACCCGCGCACCCAGAGGGTACCCGTCCCGCCGCACCTTCACCAGGGGCTCCAGCACCTCAGAAACCCGCCAGCCCCGCAGGAGCACCCCCGGCACCCCTGGCCCCGGCACCGGCGGTGCCTCCCAGGAGCGCTGCCCGCCCGACCGAACCGGCATCGGATCCCCGGACGGTGGGCGACGCCACCGGAGGGAACGGGGTGATTGAATCGATCGAGGAGCGTCTCCAGCGTAAATCGACTCCACTGGTGCGGAAGATTGCCGCCGAGCACAAGATCGACATCAGTGCCATCCCGGGCACCGGCCTTTCGGGACGAGTCACCAAGAACGACATGTTGAGTTACATGGAAGGCGGGGCAGCGGGGCAGCGGGGCGGCGGGGCAGCACCTGCCGAACCAGGACGTGCTCCAAGAGAACAGCCATCGACTGGTCCGCTGCCCCGCAGCCCGGCCTCGCTGCCAGCGGCAGCGACCGTCGACCCCTGGCCCGGCGATCGGGTCGAGCCCTGGTCCCGGATCCGAAAGCTCACCGCCGACCACATGGTCATGTCGCGGCGGGTATCTCCTCACGTCAACACCATTTTCGAGATCGATTACACCCGGGTAGCCCAGGTCCGGGCCCGGAGCAAGAAGGAGTATGCCGATCGGGGCGTGAATCTCACCTATCTCGCTTTCATCGCCAAGATCGTAGCGGATAACCTGCGGAAGCATCCGGTGCTCAACTCAGCGGTGTCGGGAGAGAGCACCCTATTCCGCCGGGACATCAATCTCGGTATTGCGGTTGCCCTGGAATGGGGGCTGATCGTTCCCGTTATCAAGCACGCCGATGAGCTCTCCCTGCTCGGAATAGCCCGCGCCATCAATGATCTGGGGGAACGGGCCCGCTCCAAGAAGCTGAGTCCGGATGAGGTGCAGAAGGGCACCTTTACCATCACCAACCCCGGCGTGTTCGGCTCGGTGCTGGGCACGCCGATAATCAATCAGCCCCAGGCCGCAATTCTGTGCGTGGGTAGTATCACAAAGCAGCCGGCAGTCATCACCGTAGATGACACTGATATGATCGCGGTACGCACCAGGGGAATGCTCTCGCTCGCCTTCGACCATCGGATAGTGGATGGGGCCGATGCCGACCGGTTCATGGCCGACGTGAAGGCAAGTCTGGAAGATTTCACGGAAGCTGGTGCTTGACCATGCCGAGACGAATAATCGAGGCCGACGGAGAACAGTGGGGGATAACGGTCAGTGGCCGCACCACGCAGTACCTGAAGGACGAGTTCGGCTTGATCTTCACCCGGGGTGTCGGGCCCGACCGCGAGCAGCGGGTGGCACGCTACTCTCCGCTCGGTGCCAAGAGCCGGGAGCTGTCGCTCAGCCAGTTGAGCGATGCCGAGCTGCGTGATCTTCTGGCTCACTCGCAGCCGTCCTGGACCGCGCCCGAGATGGGATACCGGCGCTGAGCTCCATGGCCGGCGCACCGGAGGCCGCGGGGATAATCGACCTGCACCTTCACTCTACGGCTTCGGATGGAAATCTTGCTCCGGAGGCAGTGGTGAAGCGGGCGAGGGCTGCTGGACTGCGCGCTATCGCACTCACCGACCACGATACCCTGGGCGGCATCCCCGAAGCGCTCGCTGCCGGCGAGCGCTTCGGCGTAAGGGTGGTAGGTGGTTGCGAGTTCTCGGCCGCGGCTCCCTGGGGCGAGATGCATGTAATCGGCTACTTCCTGCCGTCTGATTCGCCCGAGCTGGACGCGTTTTTGGAGCGCTGCCGGGCAGACCGGGTGCGCCGCGCTCAGGAAATGGTAGAGCGTCTTCTGCGGCTGGGCGTAGGTCTTTCGTTCGAGAGCGTGCTGCGTGAATCCGGGGGCGGAGCCGTGGGCCGGCCGCATGTCGCAAGGGCGATCGTTCGCCACGGAGGCGCTATCGACATGGGTGACGCCTTTGACCGCTACCTCGGCCGGGGCCGCCCTGCTTTCGTGGAGAAGACGCTGCCGGCTTTTCGTACCATAACGGAGCTGGTGCACGCCGACGGCGGGCTGGTCTCCGTGGCACACCTGAAGGAGCGGGGAACCCGCTCCTTCATCGAGCGGCTCAAGGGCGAAGGCCTGGATGCGGTGGAGACTCGCCACCCCAGTCATGATCCCGACCTGCGAGCCCGCCTCACCGACATCGCCCTCAAGTTGGGGCTGCTGCGAACCGGCGGCAGCGATTGGCACGGCGACCCGGAGCCAGGCGTAACTCACGGTACCATCGGGTCGCAACACGTCCCCCACGAGTGGCTCGACCGGCTCGACGATTTTCGGGCCAATTCTCTGAGCGCCGCCTCATGAGCTTACTGCAGCCCGGCAGCGTAGCGCCGGATTTCACCGCCCTGGCGTCAGACGGCCAGAGCTATCACCTGCGCCGTCTGCTCCAGGAATCGCGAGTGCTGCTGGTGTTCTATCCGGGGAACAACACACCCGGCTGAAACCGCCAACTCTCCGCCGTGCGCGATGAGATTCAGGCCTATACCGAACGCAACATTCGCCCCTTTGGAGTGAATCCAGCATCGGTCGAGCGTCATGCCGCATATGCCGCGAAGCTTGGGCTGCCGTTCCCGCTGCTGTCCGATCCCGACAACGCCATCAGTCGCGCTTACGGATCTCTCAAGCCGCTCATCCCGGGGATCGCTCGCTCGGTCTGTCTGATAGACCGTGACGGCACTGTACTCTATACCCAGGCCGGCGCTCCAGGCGCGGCTATCATCCTGGAGAGTCTCGGAAGCCCATGAGCGCCACCGGCTTTGATTTTGGCGGAAAGGTCGTACTGGTCACCGGCGTTGGCCGGGCCGGCCAGATCGGTAACGCGGTGGCGCTCGCGTTCGGCCGGGCCGGCGCCAAGATCGTGGCCTGCGATCGCAACGCGGTGGGTGTTGCAGAACGGGTGAGGGAGTTTGCCGCTCAGGGCGTCGATGCGAGGCCGTGCGCCGGGGACCTTACCGAGCCCGATATCGCCTCGCTCGCGGTGGAGGTGGCGCTCAAACACTTTGGCCGTCTCGACGTCGTGGTTAACGTGGCGGGAGGCCTCACCACCTTTGGACCGATCAGCGAGACCGCGGCCCAGGCCATCGATCGAGAAATGGCAATCAATCTGAAGACCGCGGTTCTCGTCTCTCAAGCAGCCATCGGCGCGTTGAGCGCGACGCGAGGGTGCATCGTCAACTTCTCCTCCATCGCATACTTCAGCCCGCAGAGCCCCATGGCCGTCTACTCGGCGGCAAAGGCGGCCGTCGCCGGATTCACCCGGAGCCTGGCGCTGGAGCTGCAAGGCAGCAACGTCCGGGTCAACGCGGTCGCCCCGGCGATGGTGCGTACGGTGGACAACGTGGCGGCGGTGGGGGAGGTGGGCGCCCACTACGTCGAGATGCAGGAGATCACCGATGGCGTGATGTCGCTTGCTGGACCCGACGCCACCATGACAGGTCAGATTCTCCCTATCTCTCCTGTTCCTGCCGGCTCGCTCTGATGGAGCTTCGGGGCCGTGTGGCCCTGGTCACCGGCGCCGGGCGGCGCCTCGGCCGAGCCATGGCGCGGGCCCTGGCCGACCGCGGCATGACCGTAGCGATCCACCATCACGCCTCCAGCCGCGGTGCTCTGGAGCTGAAGAAAGAAATCCTCGACCAGGGTGGCCGGGCGGTCTGCTTCGAGGCCGATCTGACCGATGCACAGGAAGCCCGCGCGCTTCCGACCCGAGTGGTGGAGGAGTTTGGCCAGCTGGACGTGCTGGTCAACTCCGCAGCCGTCATGCAGCGGCTGAGCTTCGAGGACACAACGCCGGAAAACTGGGATTCCATCCTGGACCTCAATCTCCGGGCGGTCTTCTTCTGCACCCAGGGCGCGGCGTCAGCCTTACGCGCAGCCGGAGGCAGGGTCGTAAACCTGGCGGACCTGGCCGGGCTCGAGCCCTGGCCGGGCTTCGCGGCTCACTCGGTGAGCAAGGCCGGCGTTGTGATGCTTACAAAGGTGCTGGCCCGCAGTCTGGCGCCCGAGGTCACCGTCAATGCCATCGCCCCCGGCGCCGTCCTGGTTCCCGAGGAGTACGACGCCGCCGAGCGCGAGCGACTGGCGCGCGCCACGCCACTCCGCCGCATCGGCACCCCCTCCGATGCCATCTCAGCCCTGCTATACCTTCTCGAGGGAGGAGACTTCGTGACCGGCGAAATCCTGGTTGTCGATGGTGGACGAATCATCCGATAAAGTTGTATTCCGCGATATTGTTATCGTCGGCGGGGGATGCTACGGCACCTTCTACGCCGGTCAGCTCCAGCGTGCGCGCCTGCGCGGCAGAGTCAGCTACCGCAGTTTGCTCATCGTTGATCGTGACGCCGGCTGCCAGGTGGCCCGGCAGCTCGAGGAGGACGACACTCGGCAGCTGGTGGTGCAGGAGTGGGGTGACTTTTTCGATAGCTACCTGGCCAGCGTGTCCCTTCCCGAGCGAGGCGCACCGGGCGATGCAATCGTTCCATCTCCTCTCATGCCCCACCTCATGTACGAGTGGCTGGTACGGCGCTCGCGGCACCGGTGGCCGGGCCGGGCGATTGAGACGCGGCCGGTGACCGCTGGCCCTGGAACTCCGTACGACGCGAGCGCCCCGGACGGCACCCGCTATATCTCCTTCGCCGACTGGATCTGTCCCACCCATTGTATCGAGCCGTCCATCTGCCCCGCCATCCGCGCTCCACGAAGCTGGGAGATGGCCGATACCATGGAGGATCTGGTCCGTAGGCTCGGCGACTCGAACCCTACCGCGGGACCGGTGCTGTTCGTGTGCCAGCATCGGGTGTTCGGTGTAGGAATGTTCGACGTAAGTGCGGTGCTGGCTGGTGATGACACGGTTGCCAGCGCAGGGAGCACCGGCTCCGCAGTGGATGTGCTGATCGGAACGGTGTCCAGTTGCCACGGCGCCGTAAATTTGCTCCACCTTGGGTGATGCTGTCATCCTGGCGAAGCGAAGAGCCTGCCCTGAGCCTGTCGAAGGGATCTCAGACCCGACGAACTCGAGATTCCTCACGGTCTACCCTGAGCACAGTCGAAGGGTTCGGGATGACAGTCCCTGGAGTTCCGGCTGGCTCTCGCCGACAAGGAACGTACGGGAACCCCCAGACGTTCTATATTTTGAGAGCATTTACTCCGGGGAAGTATGATCAGCAGCAGCGAACTGGATGTCATTATCGTGGGTGGTGGGCCTGCGGGCCTCTGTGCCGCCATGTACGCGGGCCGGGGACTCCTGCGCTCGGTTCTGATTGAGCGGGGAGTTCCTGGTGGCGAGCTGCTCAACACCGAGTGGATTGACGACTACCCCGGGTTCGAGCACGTGCTCGGGCGGCAGCTGGCAGATCTGATGACCGCCCACGCCGTCAAGTTCGGAGCCGACATTCGCCAGGATACCGTCGAGTCGATCGTCCGCCGGGACGACGGTATTTTCGCGGTGGCCACCGCTCTGGGCCAGGTGTACGAGGCCCCTAGCGTTATCCTCACGGCTGGCGGAACACCGACCAAGCTCGAGGTGCCCGGTGAGGTTGAGTATGCTGGCCGAGGCGTCTCCTACTGCGCCGTGTGCGACGGAGCCTTTTTCAAAGGGGAGACGCTGGCGGTTATAGGGGGCGGGGATGCCGCAGTCGAGGAGGCTGACTATCTCACCCGCTACGCCAAGAAGGTTTACGTGGTTCACCGGCGAGACCAGTTCAGAGCCTCGAAGATTCTGCAGGAGCGCCTCTTCGCCAATCCCAAGATCGAGGTGATCTGGAACAAGCAGGTTCGGGAGCTGAAAGGCGGTCCCGCCGGCATGCAGTCGGTGGAGCTGGTGGACACCGAGACAGGAACGAAGTCCAGCCTGGCGGCAGCAGGGGCATTCATTTTCATAGGATTTCGACCCAACACCGGGCTGGTTAAGCAGCACGTGGTGCATGACCCTGCGGGCTATCTGATTACCGACGACCGGATGATGACCTCGATTCCCGGCCTCTACGCGGCTGGCGATGTGCGTTCCCAGCTCACCCGCCAGATCACCACCGCTGTGGGAGATGCCACCACCGCGGCCATCGCCGTCGAGAAGTACCTGGCCGATCGAAAGAGCCGGCTTGCTCCAAAGGCGCAGGTCGGTGTCTGATCTGAGCGTCGTTGCGCTGCCGAACGGCCAGTTCGCCGAGAACTGCTATCTCCTGGCCGATCTCCGCACCAGGCAAGCGGTGATCATCGACCCAGGAGAAGATTCGGGGATGTTCCTGGCCGAGCTGGACGCCAGGGCATGGACTCTGCAAGAAATCTGGCTCACGCATGCACATATCGATCACATCATGGGTGTGGGTGCGGTACACTCCGTTACCGGCGCGCCTATTCATCTTCACCCACTCGACCGCCCCCTATACGATGCCCTGCCGCAGTACGGGGCGTGGGTCGGTATGCAGCTCGAACGGCCGCCTGCTCCTCAATGGGAGCTTGGGCCAGAGCAGATCCTGCTGGTCGGGGGATTCGAATTTACCGTGCGGTTCACTCCAGGACACTCGCCCGGGAGTGTCAGCTTTCTGGGTGAAGGCATGATTTTCGGAGGCGATGTTCTCTTCAGCGGATCGGTAGGCCGCACCGATTTGCCTGGTGGAGATGCCTCGACCCTGATGGCCACCATCCAGTCCCAGTTTCTCTCCTTGCCAGACTCAACCGTGGTTCACAGTGGCCACGGACCCGACACCACTATCGGTATCGAGCGGCTTACCAATCCC
>JACCRS010000172.1 GCA_013813435.1 Gemmatimonadales bacterium | reverse complement strand
GGCCACCACTGGTCCTGCCAGGGGGCCGCGGCCGGCCTCGTCCACTCCGACGAGGAGATGCTCCTGAGCCCAGACCGCCCGTTCCCGGGCGAGCGTGGGTCGAGGGGCCATCGGCTCAGTTCTCGCGCTTCTCCCGGATCCGGGCGGCCTTGCCGCTCAGCGCGCGCAGATAGTACAGCTTGGCGCGGCGTACCCGGCCCCGGCGCACCAGATCGACCGAGGAGATCGTTGGGCTGTGCATGGGGAACAGACGCTCGACACCGACACCCGCCGAGATCTTGCGGACTGTGAAGGTCTCACTGATCCCGCCGCCCCGCTTGGCGATGACCATTCCTTCGAATGCCTGAAGCCGCTCCTTGTCTCCCTCGCGGACCCGAACCATGACACGGACGGTGTCTCCCGGCTCGAAAGCAGGTAAGTCCGTGCGCATGCCCTCACGGGCCAGCTCTGCCAATCGCTCCATTATCCGACCCTCCGCGCCCTCGGGCGCCCGGTGAACATCAAAAAACTGGTACGATCTTAGTGTAACGGTACGGATTTGTCACCCCGGACAGTCATTGCGAGGCGGCGCAGCCGCCGAAGCAATCCCGTGGGCTGCTGCGGGATCCACCTGGATTGCCACGGGTCCCTTCGCTACGCTCAGGGGACCCTCGCAATGACTAGCCCTCGTGCTTCTCCCACAAATCCGGCCTACGCTCCCGGGTCAGCCGCTCTGATTCCGCCTCCCGCCACGCGGCGATCTCCGCGTGGTTGCCTGACCGCAGCACCTCGGGAACCTCGAGCCCCCGGTAATCCGGTGGCCGGGTGTAGCTCGGCGGGCTCAACAGCCCGTCGTAGTGCGAATCGGCGCTGGCCGACTCGTGATCTCCCAGCGCTCCGGGGAGCAGCCGTACCACCGCGTCCAGCACGCAGAGCGCCGCGGGCTCTCCGCCCGACAGAACGAAGTCGCCAATCGACAGCTCCTCGGTGGCGAGTCCATCCGCCACCCGCTGATCCACATCCTTGTAGTGACCGCACAGCAGGGTTAGCCGCTCGCCCAGGGAGAAGCGTACGGCGTCGTCGTGGGTGAAGCGCCGGCCCCGAGCCGAGAGCAGGACGATAGGACCGGTGGGCCGCAGCGTGTCTACCGCCTCGAAAAACGGCTCAGGCTTGAGAACCATCCCCGCCCCGCCGCCGTAGGCATAGTCGTCCACCGTGGCGTGGCGGTCATGGGTAAAGTCGCGCAGCCGCACCAGACGGAATTCGACCAACCCAGCCGCCGCAGCTCGCCCCGGAATGCTGGTTGCGACGTAGGGGGCGATGACTTCCGGGAACAGGGTGACGACATCGATCAACAGCGGCGGTAGGGCGGTAGGGCGGTAGGGCGGTATGCGCGACCCCGTCTCGGATTCCATTCGGCACCCCTTACCTGCTGTATACCGCCTTACCGCCGTACCGCTTACTCCTCGATCAACCCCTCGGGCGGAGTCACCGTCAACCGACGTCCCTCCCTATCCACCTCGCGCACGAACTCCTTCTTGTACGGCAGCAGGAACTCGCGTTTGGGACCCTGCACTTCGATCATCACGCCGGCCGGCAGCTCGTACACCGCCGACACCAGGCCCAGCGGGGTTTGGTCGGGAAGGCGCACCGAGAAACCGTCCAGCTCGTGGAGGTACACCTCGTCCTCGGCGAGTGGGCTCAGCTGATCGGGTGGCACGCCGAGAAAGTGGGCCCGGAACGGCTCCAGTGCGTCGCGGCTCTCCACGCCGGCGAACTTCACCAGCCACTCCCGGTGATATTCCCGGCTCCGCTCCACCGTGAGTGGTCCGGCCACGGTCTCGCCAGCCAGGTCCACCACCCAGATCTGCTGCCCCGGAGCGAAGATGCGCGCCGGCTCGTCGGTCAGTGGGAAGAGGTTGCAGTCGCCCTTCAGGCCGTGCGGTTTCCTCAGACGGCCCACAACTACGTGGCCACTCATACGTCAGAGCCACCAAGGCGTGAGCGGGGAGAAAACAACGTGAGCGGGAACACCCGCTAACGCTGTTGCAGTTCCCGCTTACGCGGTTGCGGTTCCCGTCTTGAACACTCCCGCCTGCTTGAGCAGCGACTGGACCGTATCCGACGGCGTGGCGCCCTTGGCGATCCATTGCCGGGCCTTATCCGCGTCTACCTTGACCTTGTCGGCTGCAGTCTCGCCTTTCGGGTTGTAGGTCCCGATGATCTCGATAAAGCGGCCGTCACGGGGCGCCTCCTGGTCGGCGATCACGATACGGTAAAGCGGAAGCTTTTTCCGGCCGATCCGGCGGAGACGAATGCGAGTTGCCATGTGGGTTCCTGATGTACGGGTTAGCCGGGGAATCCGCCGCGTCCGAAGGGCAGCTTCAGACCGGCGCCTCCGGTCTTCCCCGCGATCTTCATGAACTTCTGCATCTGCTTGAACTGCGACAGCAGGGTGTTGACTTCCTGCACCGTCCGGCCCGACCCTTTGGCGATCCGCAAGCGGCGTTGGCCGTTGATCACGTCGGGATTGGTTCGCTCCTTCGGCGTCATCGACAGCACGATGGCTTCGACGTGCTTGATCTTCTTGTCGTCCAGCTTGGCGGCCTGGAGCATGGCCGGGTTAATACCCGGCAGCATGCCCAGCACGTTCTTGAGCGGCCCCATCTTCTGCATCTGCCGCATGGCGTTCAGGAAGTCGCCGAGGTCGAGCCCCTTCTTGGACTGGACCTTCTTGGCCAGCCGCTCGGCGTCCTTCTCGTCGACCGTGCTCTGCGCCTTCTCGACCAGGGAGAGGATGTCGCCCTGCTGGAGGATCCGTCCGGCCAGCCGGTCGGGATGAAACGGCTCCAGAGCATCGAGCTTCTCGCCCACACCGATGTACTTGATCGGAGCGTGGGTGACTCCGTAGATGGAGAGGGCTGCGCCGCCTCGCGCATCTCCGTCCATCTTGGTCAGCACCACGCCGGTGATGCCCAGCGCGTCATGAAATCCCTGGGCGATGCGAACGGCATCCTGCCCGGTCATGCCATCGGCCACCAGCAGGATCTCATGGGGCGACACCGCCGCCTTGAGGCGCTTGAGCTCGCCCATCATTTCTTCGTCGATCTGCAGCCGGCCGGCGGTGTCGACGATGACGGTGCGTGCCCGGGCCTTCCCCGCCGCCACTATTCCGTCGCGCACGATCTTGACCACGTCCTGGGTGCCGTGGTCGCTGTGGACCCCGACCTCGACCTGGCGTCCCAGGGTATGCAGCTGATCGATGGCGGCAGGCCGGTACACGTCAGCGGCGACGAGAAACGGGGCCTTCTGCTCCAGCTTGAGCCGCCGCGCCAGCTTTCCCGCCGTAGTTGTCTTACCCGAGCCCTGGAGACCAACCAGCAGGATGATGGTGGGCGGAACCGTGGAATGGGCGATCGGCGCCTGTTTCTCGCCCAACAGGAGCACCAGCTCGTCGTACACGATCTTGACCAGTTGGTGTCCGGGCCGGACTTCTTTCAGGGCCGCAAGCCCAACCGCTTTATCCTGCACCCGCGTCAGGAAATCGCGGGTCAGATCAAAGCTGACATCGGCCTCGAGCAGGATCCGCCGGATCTCGCGGAGCCCCTCCTTGACCGCTTCTTCCGTCAGAACGCCGCGACCGGTGAGCCGCTGAAGAGTGGCGTTGAGTTTACTGGAAAGCTCGTCGAACATAAGCCCGTAAGGTTAACGGAGGAACGGACTTTCTTCAAGGCGGGCAGGAGGGCGGCGGAGCAGCGGGGCAGCGGGGCAGTTTGCTCCGATGCAGTAATCTCCTCCGGTGTGCCGTTACTGTCCGTCCGCCCCCCTGCCCCGCTAATCTTCCACCATGCAGCCGCTCTCGGACCCGGAGGAAAGGCAGCGCCAGCTCGACCGCATGAAGCTGCGGGCCACGGGGCTCCTCGTCTTCATGGGTATTCTCTTCCTCGTTGCCCAGTTCCTGGAGGCAAGATACGCCTGGATGGGATACATCCGGGCAACTGCTGAGGCCTCGCTGGTGGGCGGGATCGCCGACTGGTTTGCGATCACCGCCCTTTTCCGCCATCCCCTCAACCTGCCGATACCCCACACCGCGATCATTCCCAGCCGGAAGGACCGGATCGGCCGGAGCCTCGGCAACTTCGTACAGAACAACTTTCTGTCGCCCGAGGTCCTGGCCGAGAAGCTTCGTGCCGCCCAGATCAGCCGCCGCGCCGCCGAATGGCTGGCGCAGCCGGAGAACGCCCGCAAAGCGTCGCAGAACCTGGCATCGGTGCTGCGGGGCGCGGGCGCGGTGGTCCGCGACGAGGATGTCCACGCCCTGCTGGACCGCAGTGTGGTTGAGCCACTCCGCCGCATGCCCATCGCGCCGGTGCTGTCGAAGGGTCTGGAGCTACTCACGGTTGGCGACCGCCACCAGCAGCTGCTCGACCGCATCATCAGCGGGCTCACTTCGCTGGTAGCGGAAAACGAAGAGCTGATCCGGGAGCGGATTCGGAAGGAGAGCCCCTGGTGGGTCCCCGAAATGGTGGATAACAAGATCCACCGCAAGGTGCTGGGCGGAATCGAGCGGACTCTGTTGGACGTAGGAGCCGATCCCGAGCACCAGCTGAGACGCCAGTTCGATCAGCTGCTGATCGAGTGGATCGTCCAGCTGCAGGAGTCTCCCGAGGTCAAGGCACGGGCGGAGGCCATCAAACAGCAGATCCTGGACCCTGAGACCAGTGGCCGCCTGGCAGCCTCGTTATGGAACGAGGTAAAAGAGGCGCTCGGTCGCCAGAGCCAGAGCGGTGAAGGTGGAGCCACCGACGCTGTCTCCCGCGGTCTTACGGCACTGGCACAGGCGGCGCTGGAGGACGAAGGGCTGCTCGAGAAGGTGGATGGATGGGTGATCGGGGCAGTGTTACGGGTGGTGGACCAGCATCGTGGGGAGGTAGGACAGCTTATTGCGGGGACGGTGGGCGCATGGAACCCGGAGGAGACCTCCCGCCGCATCGAGCTGCTGGTGGGCCGCGACCTCCAGTATGTCCGCATCAACGGCACGCTGGTGGGCGGCCTGGTGGGACTGATCCTGTACAGCGTGACCCAGCTGCTGTAAACCCGGCCCCCACGCCGGTACTATTTAGCCAGAGATACCATGGGCACATTGCCCCAGCCATCCCAGGTAACCGGGGCAAGCACGTACCGCATGGCCGGCTTGCCCTCGAGCTCGAAGTTCTCCAACAGGGTCCGGTACTCCTTGCGCTGGGTCGAGCGCAGCTTGCCGCCATACCCCCAGGTAAACCGCTCCGCCGACCTCTTGTCGTCCCACATTATGTACCACACCAGCGCCGGGCCCGACTTCGTGGGTATCACCCGGTAGCGATCGCCGGCCCATCCCAGCGGAGCCGATGTACGGACCTCGTTGCGGCCAGTGAGATGTGCCGTCAATACCCGGATCTCATTCTCGCCCAGTACGTCCTCGTACAGAACATCGGAATTGATCGGGAACGTCAGTGAAACCGGCGAGTCGCCCCGGAGATAGCGGTCGGGAGTGAGAATCTGCTCGGTAGAAACCGGCATGCGCGGCCCATATGGGACGGTGTCGCCCAACGGCGAATTCTTCCACCAGTGCATGAACTCGGCACCTGCCAGGTAAGGAAAGATCAATGCCTCGCGAACGATCAGCGGGGCCCTGGCAAAGACCGGCATCGATGACTGCTGTTGCCGGATCTGCCGGCGGTAGAGATCCCAGAATTCGGGATCGGCCGTCACATTCTGACCCGAAGCCAGAACCTGGATCGAGGCCAGCGTCGCCTGCCCTTCCAGGATGGCCTGCGCCGCGCTAAGCCGGTCGTTGTTCGATGTGTCGTGCAGGATGGAATCGAGCGGGACATACTGCCCCTGGAGGGCGTGAATCATTTCGTGCGCCAGCACCAGGCGCAGCTGCGCCGGGTCGGCGTCGGCCACCGCGAAGAGAGTAGCGGAGTCGGGATCGTAGTAGCCCGCCACCTGCTCGGTATAGAGATCCAGCAGGAGTGAGCGGAGCCGCAGCGTGTCCGGCAGAAGGCCGAATAGCTGGTAGGTAGTCTCCAGCCCTCTCAGCTTGGGTGGCGGTAGCTGTTCGTCGAGCTTGCGAACCAAATAGGCCCGGACCTGCTGCCGAGTGCGCTTTGCCACTCGCGGGCGCTCCTTGAACTTGAGGCCGGTGGCACGCTCGACCGGGGCTTGAAGGCTGTCCACCAGCCGGTCCATGGCGGCTGCGCCTGGTTTCGCCGGTGCGGTGCCCCGGCAGCCCAGAAAGAGAGCGACTGCACCGACGCTGCACGCCTGCAGGAGCTGTCTCATGCGCCGGCCAGGTAGCGGCCATACCAGCCGATGATGCCGGGGCCGAACTGGTACGTGATCGCGGCACCGATGGCGAGGAAGATCCCGAAGGGAACCAGTTTCTTCTGACCCAGGAGCAGGAGCGGCACGAATATCAGGCTGCCGGCGAGAGCCCCCAGAAAGATGGTGAGCAGCACGCCTTGCCATCCAAGGAACGCACCCACCATCGCCATCATCTTGATGTCTCCACCACCCATCGCGTCCTCCTTGAACACCCAGGTTCCCACTGTCCCTACCAGCCAGAGAAGTCCAAATCCTACAGCGGCTCCCAGGAGCGCCGCGCCGAGCCCGGGAAGGCCGCCAGTCAGGCTGAAGGCCAAACCGATGGCGAGACCCCCCCAGGTAAACTCGTCGGGAATTATGTACTGCCGGGCATCGGTCATCGCGATGCCGAGCAGGATAGTGCCGAACAACGCGCCTCGAAGCGCCTCCACGGTGAGGCCGTGTCGCCACGCGAGATATCCCCATAGGGCTGCGGTAGCCAGCTCGACCAGCGGGTACATGATCGAAATCGGCTCGCCGCACCCGCGGCAGCGGGCCCGAAGCAGGAGCCACGAGACCACGGGAACGTTCTCGTACCACGCCAGTCCCCTGCCACAACGGGGACAGTGCGACCTCGGGCTGACGATCGATTCCTTGGGTTCGGCTCCCCAGCGCAGAATGCAGACGTTGAGGAAGCTTCCGATCAGGGCCCCCAGTACCGCAGCGTATGCGATGCCGAGGGGACCGGCGTGTGCCAGATCAATCACGCGTGACCTCATGCAGGAGGATGCCTGCGGCGACCGCGACGTTCAGCGACTCGACGCCGGGAGCGAGGCTGATACCGACTCGCCGGTTGGCGGCAGCGGCCAGGATCGGACCGACGCCCGAGCCTTCGTTGCCCACCACCAGCAACACCGGCGGCCGATCGGGTGTACGCCGCGGCAGGCGACTCGCGGCTTCGCCTCCCGCGGCCGCTACCCAGATCTCCGCCCGTTGGAGCCGGCCCCAGGCTACCAGCTCTTCGGGAGCCGCGGAAATTGACGGAAGACGAAAGGTCGCCCCCATTCCACCCCGGATCACCTTGGGATTGGTGAGATCGGCGGTGCCCTTGAGCGCCACAACTCCGGCCGCTCCCAGTCCGAGCGCGGTCCGCAGCATGGTGCCGACGTTACCGGGATCCTGTACGCCATCGAGCACCAGCGCCGTCAGGCCCGGCAGGAGGCGAATGTCGGCCAAGCTCCAGTCTTTCGGCTGGATCACGGCCGTTATGCCCTGTGGGTGCTCGGTATCAGTGAGGGCATCCAGTTCCAGGTCGCTCACCTCTTCCACCCGTAGACCGCGCCCGGTCAGCTCGGCTTTTAACGCCTTCCCGCGGGTGGTAGCTTCCAGCGCCGGAGAAACAGCGGCGCCGCGGATGTCGATGCCGGCCGCAAGCGCCTCCTCGACCAGACGCACCCCTTCGGCTAGCGCCAGGCCGCGGCGATCGCGGCCCCGTCGGCGGTGGAGATCCCGGATCATCGTCTGGAGGGAGCTTGTCATGCCGGTTCTCACCCTGTGAAGATCGCGCTTACGATTGCCGGCTCCGACTCCGGCGGTGGCGCCGGCATCCAGGCAGACCTGAAAACCTTTCAGCAGTTCGGCGTCTTCGGAACCTCGGTCATCGTCGCTCTGACCGCGCAGAATACCCTCGGAGTGCGCGCCGTCGAGACGGTTCCGGATTCAATGATCAGCGCTCAGCTCATTGCCCTTGCCGAGGACCTGCCGCCGGCGGCCCTCAAAACCGGGATGCTGGCCGAGCCCGGGGTGGTGCGGAGGGTGGCGCGGGCGATTCGTGAGAACGGCTGGGCTCCATTGGTGGTGGATCCGGTTATGGTTTCCACCTCGGGCGCCCGGCTGCTCACCACCGAGGCGGAGGACGTCATCCGCGACGACCTGCTCCCGCTGGCCGCGCTGGTCACCCCTAACATCGACGAAGCTGCCATCCTGACCGGCCGGGTGGTCCACGACGTGACCACGATGGAGCGCGCGGCAACCACGCTGCTGCGCTTCGGCGCCGGGGCCGTCCTCGTCAAAGGCGGTCATCTTGCCACCGGCGAGATATCGGACGTGCTGGCCACGCCATCCGGTATCCGCCGCTTCAGCCACTCGCGCATCGACACCACCTCCACTCACGGCACCGGCTGCACCCTCTCGGCGGCGATCACTGCAGGACTGGCTCTGGGCCGCTCCCTGGAGGATGCCGTTGCCGCGGGTCTCGATTTCGTACATCGTGCCATCGCGTCGGCGCCGAATATCGGGGCGGGACACGGCCCGCTGAATCACACGGTTGCTGCTGTTACAACCGCCGGATGATGCCCTCGATCAGAGATCCCAGCTCTCCGGTCACCCGCCTGGCCGTCTCCATTACCTCGGTGTGATTCAGCTTGTTGGGTGAGATTCCGGATGCGGGATTGGTGACCACCGAGAAGCCCAGACATTGCAGGCCCCGGGCCCTAGCCGCTATGACCTCGACCACCGTAGACATCCCCACCGCATCGGCTCCCAGGCGCTCCAGCATCCGGATCTCAGCCGGAGTCTCGTAGCTCGGTCCCAGCAGCTGCACGTAGACTCCCTCGTTCAGGGATACCCGCCGGTCCAGGGCCACCTCGCGCGCCAGCGCGCGAAGTCGAGGATCGTAAGGGTCGGACATGTCGGGGAAACGCTCTTCCCCCGTTAGTACCCGGCCCAGCAGGGGGTTACGGAACGTGAGATTGATGTGGTCGGCAATGAGCATCACCGTGCCCTGAGCGAACGTCCGCCTTATCCCACCGGCCGCGTTGGTCAGCAACAGCGTGCTAACGCCGAGCGCGGCGAAGGTCCGTACCGGAAGAGCGGCGATGCCGGCGTCATGACCCTCGTAAAGGTGAAACCGTCCGCTCTGGGCGATAACTTCCTTTCCCGCCAGCCGCCCGGCGACCAGCTCGCCGCCATGACCGATGACCGTCGGCTCGGGAAAGCCGGGTATTTCTCGATAGGGAATCGTGACAGCATCCTGAATACGCTGCGCGAAGAAGCCGAGGCCCGAGCCGAGGACAACGGCCACTGAAGGTCGGCGGCTACCGAGTCTACTCGTAATCGCTGTAGTCGCCGCCTCCACCATTTCCTGCCCCCCCGCCCCCTCGCTCACAACAGCATTCCCGCGATCGTCGCCGAGAGGAAATTGGCCAGAGTTCCTGCCAGCATTGCCCGGAACCCCAGCCGTGCCAGATCGCCCTTACGGCTGGGAGCCAGAGCACCGATGCCGCCCAGCTGGATTCCGACGGAGCTGAAATTGGCGAATCCAGCCAAGGCGAACGATGCGATGACGAACGACCTAGGGTCCAGCGCGTCCTTCAGGTTCCCCAGCTGGGCGTATGCGATGAATTCATTCAGCACCATGCGGGTGCCGAGCAGGCTTCCGACCGTCTCGCTGTCGTTCCAGGACACGCCCATCAGCCATGCGATCGGACGGAAGATCCACCCGAGGACGGTCTGAAGGTCGGATGGAAACCAGGCAGCATAGGAATGGATGAACCCGAAGCCGCCGTTGACGAGCGCCACCAGCGCGATGAACGAGACCAGCATTGCGATGACGTTCAGCATGAGGTGGAGGCCCTCGCTGGTCCCGCGCGCCGCAGCATCGACCACGTTGACGTCGGTCTGGGGCACATCGAGCTTCACATTGCCGTAAGTCTCGGGTGTCTCGGTCTCCGGCTCGAAAAGCTTGGCCATCATGATTGTGCCTGGCGCCGTCATGATCACAGCGGCCAGCAGGTGCCTCGCCTCGATCCCGAACGCTATGTAAGCGGCCATGATGGCCCCCGAGATGTGGGCCATGCCGGACGTCATGACGGTCATCAGCTCGGACCGGGTCATCCGGGGCAGGAACGGCCGCACCGTGAGCGGCGCCTCGGTTTGCCCCATGAATATCGATGCGGCAACGTTGAGACTCTCCGCTCCACTCGCACCCATTGTCCGGCTCATCACGATCGCAAAGGCGCGCACGATCACTTGCATGATGCCGAGGTAGTACATGATGGCGAACAGGGCGGACACGAAGATGATCGCGGGCAGAATCTGAAACGCGAACACTACACCGAGGCTGGAACTGGGCTTGCCGAGCTCACCGAACACGAATTCGGAGCCGACATAGGAGTAGCCCAGGATGGTGGTTACCAAAGTGCCCAGCGCCCGGAATAGTCGCTGGCCGGCGGGCACTCGCAGCACGAAAATCGCGAACAGCACCTGAAGCGTGAGACCCCAAGCCACGATCCGCCAGCGGATAGCGCGGCGGTTATGCGACAGCGCTACCCCAAGCCCGATAATGGCGGCCAGGCCCAGGAGCCCCACGAGCCGGGAGCGGGCCGGCACCGGCTGCGTGACTTTTATGGGCCCGTCCTGAATTTCAACGCCGGGCCTGGCGTCGGGTTCCGCCGTCGGGCCACTGAAGAGCTCATTCGCGGCGCGTCCCGCCATGCCCGGACCGGTCCACGCCACGCTCAGCGCCACGGCCAGCAGCAGAACGCCAAGCAGACCGAGCAGAACGCTGCCACCCCTCGGCCTCTCTGTTGCCATATACCATCCCCTCGTCAGGAGTCAGGAGTCAGGAGTCGGAGGTTAAGCCATGATGCTCCATTGCCGGTCATCATACTTTCCCACTCCCGACCATCACCCGATCGCGGCAAGCTCCTGACGGGCACGGTCGAGCAGCAGCTGTCGCTCCGGCCACGCCAGAAACGCGCTCTCGAAGGCATTCAGGATCATTCGGTCGATCTGGTCCCGGCTAAAGCCGAGTTGGGTATGCGCCAGCCAGTATTCATCGCTCAGGGACACTCCGGCCATAAGCCAGCCATCGGTGCAGAGGGTCACATTGAGGCCCGCATCAAAGTAGCCGCGCACCGGGTGCTCCGACGGCCTGGCGACCGCGTGAGTCTGTACGTTGCTGGTGATGTTGATCTCGACAGGTGTTCGGCGGTCTCTGACGTAGGCCTGCAGCTCAGGATTTTCATGGAGCCGGGTTCCGTGGCCCAGCCGATCGGCGTGACAAAGAAGCATCGCGTCCGCTATGGATTGAGCGCCCGCGGCCTCGCCCGCGTGTACCGTAATTCCGAGCAGACCTTTCGCAGCGATGTCGAAGGCCGCCCGGTGGGTGCCTGGCGGGCGTCCGGCCTCGCCACCCGCAAGATCGAACGCCACCACTCCGCGATCTCGAAACGCGACGGAACACTCGGCGATTTCCACCGACACGGCCGGGTCGTAGTGCCGGAGCGAGCAGTTGATGACCCGGGAGATAACGCCGAAGTCCAGCTCGCCCCGAGCCAGTCCCCGAAGCTCGGCCTCCATGACTTCGGTCAGGGTCAGGCCCTGCCTCTGACTGAGATGAGGGCAGTAGCGCACCTCGAGATACCGCAGATTGTCGCGGGCCGCGTCTTCCACCATCTCGTATGCCACCCGTTCGATCGCCTCGGGCGTCTGCAGCAGGGGGATGGTAAAATCGAAGCGGTGAAGGTAGTCCTCGAGGTTCGCGGCGTCGTCCACGAGCATGAATCGCCGAAGCGCCTCCGGCTCATAGGACGGCAGAGACACTCTCGCCTTGCGGGCCAGGTCTATCATGGTTTCGGGACGAAGCGAGCCGTCGAGGTGCACGTGGAGCTCCGCTTTGGGCAGCCGGCCGATGAGCTCACGCGTCAGCATCGGCACCCTCGCTCCGCCGGGCTCGGACAATGACGCGGAGGATGGCCCCCCCGGCAAGCGGTGACTCGGTGTCGATCTCGATTCCACGGCCGTCTGTCACGAACGCCGTTCCGCTGGCTACCTGCCGCTCGAGTGCGGGATCGAAAGCGCGCACCGCCGCCCCTACGTCGGCGCCGCTGGGAAGGTCCACTGCGCCGGCGTTGACGAAGACTCGAATGGTTTGGCTCATCGGCGAGTGGACACGAACCCAGGAAGAACGGTGACCTCGACCGGCTGAGTGAGGCGCCGAAGGTAGGTAATCAGTCCGTCTACGTCCAACATTCCGCCGGGCTCAGAGGGGATACCGTTCAGCATGTCGTATCCGTCATTGCCGCCTGCCAGGAAGTCGTCCACTGCCAGAGTGTACCGCGCCTCCTGGCGCAGCTTGCGCCCATGCAGCTCGACTCGCCGGACCCGCCGCCCGGCAGGACGGCCAGGGTCATAGCGCACGACCGCACCCGCGACGTGCGCCGACGGGGTGCCGTCTGATCCAATCGCATGTTCCAGGACTTCCTGGAGCTGGCGCCCGGTGAGGGTGAGCCTCACCAAATTGTTCTGGAAGGGCTGCACTTCGTACAGCTGGCCGTAGGTGACCGGGCCGGCCCGAAGGTCACCCCGTATTCCGCCGTTGCCCACCATTCCGACATCGGCCCGGAGCACGTTCCTGCGCGCCTCCGCTATCATGCGCCCTAACGGGTACTGGCTGCCGGTGCGCGAGAGCGGCAGCTTGATCGAGGCTACAACCCGGTTTGTGGCGGCCTCGGCGCTGCGGCGGTACCCCTCGACCAGGGTTGCCACAACAGAATCTTCGGTAATTGAATCGGGGTTGACCGGTTCGAGCCGAGTCCTCACTACCCTGCCTCCTGCCTGGGTCTTTACCAGATCCGCCACGGCAAGGGCCTTTCCTCCGCTGCCGGCTTCTACAATAGGAACGTTGGCGATCCTGGTGTTGACCAGACGGTGGGTATGTCCCGCGACGATGAGGTCGATCGTTCTCGATTCGACCGCATCGGCAAATCGGATCATCTCGCCGCTGCATACCGCTCCATTGCATACGGCGCCGGCATGGGCGAGAAGTATGGTCACATCAGGGCGGAGAGCCCGCACCTCTGCCAACACATCATTTATGGGGAGCACGCCTTCGCCGAACCGCAACCCGGCAGTCCATTCGGCTTTGATAGCCTCCTTGGCATCGGCCGTGATATATCCCACGATCGCGACCTTGAGATCGCCCGCAGAGAGGATTCGGTATGGCGTTACCCATTGCGGACGCCGGCCAGAAGCCGAATCAAAGACGTTAGCGGCCAGCCAGGAGTACCGCGACTCGGCCATACGCCGGCGCAGGGTATCCACTGACCAGTCGAACTCGTGGTTGCCGATGGCCGCGGCGTCGAGATCGAGGTGATTCAGCGCCTCTATCATCGACCGGCCCGCTGTAACATTGGACAGAAACGTGCCCTGCATCTGGTCGCCGGCGTCCAGCCGCAACGTGGGGCAGCCACACTCGGCGGCCAGGCTGTCCATCAGCCCTTTCAAGGCCGCGAGCCCCCCGGTGCGGCGACCCTCGGAGTCGGTCTTTGGCAGCAGAGAACCGTGAAGATCCGTGGTCGCGAGCACCCGGAGGACAACGCTATCTCTCGACCTCTCGACCGACGGCGTTGGGGGAAGCTGAACCAGAGTTCGCAAGGTTGCTGCGGCTCTCTCGGGAACAATACGCCAGTCCGCGCCGGCGTAGTCGGCTGGGGCGATCGTTTTCCGGCGGCGGATCTCCTCCGCCAGGAGGTCTCTGATGTTCTCTCCCTTGTCGTAGACCACCGGCGACCCCCGCAGCATCCCGTAGCCGCCCGCCCCGGTCTGCCGGTAGCTGTTTAAAGCCAGGGTGAAGCTGTCGGACCGAGCTATTGCGCGGCGGCCCACGGTGAGATTGCGGATACGGTCGCCCACCGGACGCCTCAGGTCGATATCGTACTGCGCACCGGCGATCACGTCATAGTTGTAGCCGGGGACGCTGTCGTTGATGGAGACCCGTCCGGCGGGGTCGGTCCTGAAGTAGCGGGCGCTGTGCTCCAGATACTCCTTAAGCTGGGCACCGCTGACGCGAACCGCGCGCAGGCTATTGTCGAATGGATACAGGGCCGCCAGGTGCTTCAGGCGTATGGTGCCGCTGTCGAAGCCGGCCTTCAGGTTGAAGGCCGACGCCGCCGAAAGATCCGCGCCGGTACGCTTCAACTGCACCGCATTGATGAAGTTCAGGATCGCGGTAGGTTCGATCCGTGCCGCGGCAGCGGGCATTGCTGCACTCGCTTCGCCCACCGGGGTGTCCGCCCACGTGAGCACTGCCTGATGCGCCGGAGCAAGGCGCTGGGCGAGCCGAACCGAGGCGGAAACCCGGGCGGTCGAGACCAGCTCGCTTCGAATACCGACCGGCTTCCAGTTTGCTGCGCCGCGCACCAGCCGCACGTGGGTTACTGAAACACTGCCGGCGTAGGGCCGCGGCTGAATGAAATGGACGCCTCCGAGCACCGAATCCCGAATCTCGCGATGTGAGTGCCCGACGATCACGATGTTGGGCGGATGCGGAAGCCGGGCCAGCTCGGCGGCCATATTCTCGCCTCCTACACCCGAGGTGTCGTAGGAGGCCGGACCGCCCATGCCGCTGTGTACCAGCATGATCGTGAGGTCCGATGCTCGCCGAAGCGGCTCCATGATTCGAGCGGCGGCAACCGGAATACGCTCCACCCGCAGCTTCCCCTTCAGATGATCCTGATTCCATACCATGACACCTGGCGTGGTGAGTCCGCTGACCCCCACCCGCACGCCTTGCCGCTGAAGCACGGCGTAGGGCGGGTAGAGCAGCGTATCGGCCGGCAGCGTATAAATGTTTCCGCTGACGTAAGGGAAGGCCGCGCCGGAGATGATCCTCCGCATCGGGGCGAGTCCCCAGTCGAACTCGTGGTTACCCGGCGTCGCGACATCGTAGCCGGTGAGATTCATGGCTTCGATCACCGGATTCGGATCTCGGGGCGCAACCCGGCCGAAGTAGGTGGCGAACGGGTTTCCCTGGATCAGATCTCCGGCATCCACCACCACGACCTGACCGGGATAGCTCCGCTTGAGAGAATCCACGATCGTGGCGACGCGGGATAGCCCGCCGGGAAACGGACGGTTGGTGACGTAATCCCAGTCGGTCGCGTGGCCGTGGATGTCGGTGGTTGCGACGACAACGATGTGGGCCGAATCCTGAGGCGGAACGGTAAGAGCCAAGAACGCGAGGAGGGAGAGCATGTACTGAATATCGGGAGAGGCTGGTAGAGAGGGAAGGAGAGTGCCGACCTCCACCTCCCTTGCGCCCATTCGCCTGGCGCTATATTCGTTTAAGCGAATATGCCAACAACATCGGCGGCTGAGCTTCTCCTGACTGTCGCAGAGCCAACCCGGCTCCGGATCCTGAACTGCCTGGCCGCGGCACCGCTGTTCGTTTCGGACCTGCAGGCGGTACTGGACCTGCCACAGCCAACTGTGTCACGGCACCTTCAAATATTGCGCCGGGCTCATCTGGTCCGAGACACCCCCATCGCCCAGTTCGTGCTCTACCGTCTTCGCCCCAACGGTGGCACGCACGGGCGAATGCTGGCAGCCATCCTCGATGCCGTGGTAAACGATGATGGAGACCTGCGCGCTGAACGGCACCGGGCGGTAACCCGGAGTCGTGCGCACACCCGGTCGCGGGTGCAGGAGCCACCGTCCCCGAGACACCCGGCCCGACATGAAGGGACATCATGACCCACCGCATTCTGGTGGTGGACGACGAGCCTGACATCACGGCTCTAGTGGCCTACCATCTGGCAAAGGCCGGCTTCAGAGTTTCGACCGCGTCGAACGGGACCGATGCCTTGAAGGCTGCCCGCGAGGAGCGCCCCGACATCGTAATCCTCGATCTCATGCTGCCTGGCGTGTCGGGATATGACATACTTGCCGAGCTGCGGAAGCGGGAGGAAACCCGGGAGGTCGGGGTCATATTGCTCACCGCCCGGAGGGAGGAAACCGACCGGATTCGAGGTCTCTCGCTCGGCGCCGACGACTACCTCACCAAGCCGTTCTCGCCCCAGGAGCTTTCACTTCGTGTGAGCGGCCTTTTGCGCCGGCTGGGCTCGCCGGCGGTGAGCGCGGGCTCCACTCTCAGCGCGGGACCGATTTCGATCGACCGCTCCGCGCACCGCGCCACGATACATGGCCAGGAGCTGAGCCTGACCGCCACGGAGTACAAGCTGCTGCTCACGCTCGTCGAGCGTCGGGGCCGGGTTCAGTCACGTCCCCAACTGCTCGAGATCGTCTGGGAGGCCCAGCCGGATATCCAAACCCGCACGGTGGACATGCACGTCCAGCGGCTCCGTACCAAGCTCGGCGAGACCGGCAAACTGATCGAGACGGTGCGTGGCTTCGGCTACCGCTTCCGAGGGAATGAGCGCGGGGCCAAGAGCCGGTGACGTTCGTCAGACGGCTGGTCCTTGGATCGGTGCTCATACTGGTTCTCACGGTCGCCATCCTGCTGTCGGTGGCCGAACGCTCGCTGAGACGAGACCTAGAGGGTGATATCGCAGGAACTCTGGAGAATGAAGCCAGGCTGGTTCGCGAGGCCCTGCCCTCGGACTCCGGGGCCTGGCAAGCCGCAGTGCACCAACTGGGCAGCCAGGTCAAGCATCGCATCACTCTGGTAGACCGAAACGGGCAAGTCCGCGCGGACAGTGATTTCCCCGTCGGACCGCTTCCGCCAATAGAGAACCACCGCCGGCGGCCCGAGGTGCGTGCTGCCCTCCTGGAAGGCCGGGGGGTGGCGAGCCGCCGGAGCGAAACCGTGGGATCTCCGTTCCTCTACGTAGCCATACCGGGCGGCCCCGGAGTGATTCGCGTGGCTGCCGGTCTGGACCAGGTCGATGAAGTTGTGCGCCGAGCCCAAAGTGCCGTAGCCGGTGCCGCGCTGCTGGCTCTGCTGATCGGAAGCATGCTGGCGCTGGCGGCCGGCCGCTCCATCGCCCAGCCGCTGATTGCGATCACGGCAGCCGCCCGGGCCATAGCGGCAGGCGCACCGCCCCGGTTTCCCCGATCGGGCATACCGGACATTGACGGGCTGGTTCAGGCACTTCGTCAGATGCACCGGCAGATGGGTGACCGCTTCGATGACCTTCGACGCGAGCAGGCGGAGACTGCGGCCCTGGTGGAGTCAATGGTGGAGGGAGTAATCGCCGCGGATGGGCGGGGCCGGACCGTAACAGCCAACGGGGCCGCTCGGCGGCTGCTCGGCTACGGTCGGACCGAAGACTTGCCGGATCTGCCGGAGTTGTTCCGGGTCAAAGCGGCTCGCGAAGTCGTAAATGCCGTGCTTCAGGGGCTGGCAGTGCAGGACCGCGAGCTGGAGGTGGACGGCCGCGCCATCCTGATGAACGCCCGGCCCCTCCCATCGGGTGGCGCGGTGCTGGTGATTCACGACCTTACCGAGATCCGCCGCCTGGAGGCCGTGCGCCGGGATTTTGTGGCCAATGTGTCTCATGAGCTCAAGACTCCGCTAACCTCGATCTCAGGCTACGCGGAGACGCTGCTGGCCGACACTCCCGACCCTGAAACGATGCGCCGCTTCCTTGCCACCATCCTTGACAACGCTCGGCGCATGCAGCGGCTGGTGGACGACCTGCTCGACCTCGCGCGAATCGAGGCGGGACGTTGGCAGCCGGAGCCTGAGCCGGTGGATGTGGCAGAAACCGCTCGAGAGATGTGGAATGAGCTGGCGGATCGTGCCGCGGCCCGGGGAGTGCAGTTCAGCGTGGACATCGCACCGGGAGCCGAAACCATACGTGCCGACATCGATGCCTTCCGGCAGGTGCTCACCAACCTGCTCGAGAACTCACTTCGCTATACCGGTCGAGGGGGCCATATTGGATGCCGGAGTCGCCTCGATAAAACCGGTGTAGCTATAAGCGTCACCGACAACGGCTCGGGCATCGCGCACGAGCATCTACCGCGGATCTTCGAGCGGTTCTATCGCGCCGACCATTCTCGCTCGCGCGAGGAGGGGGGCACCGGTTTGGGGCTGGCTATCGTCAAACACCTGGTCGAGGCGCATGGCGGCCGAGTCTATGCGGAGAGCGAGCGCGGTGCCGGCACCACCGTCACCTGCTGGTTCCCCGTTTCCGGAGCCACCTCCCGCGGCTCGGTTGTGGCAGTCTCGCATATTTCGCGGTAGCTCAAGTCCAAGCGGTCCAGCTCCCGTTCCCACGTCAAGGCCTCGGCTGTGCGTCGCGCTCCGCGCGAAAGACGCTGGCTGAGCTCCCAATCTTCCGCCAGCCTCACCATTGCCCGTGCCATCGCCCCTGCGTCCCCCTCAGGATAAGCCAGGCCGTTCCTGCCATCGCGAAGGTGGTCGCGCACCCCACCCGCGGGTGCCGCTATCACCGGCAGCCCGCTGGCCATCGCTTCCAGGACAACCAGACCGAGCGTCTCGGTGACCGATGCGAAGACAAAGGCGTCACAGTTGGCGTACAGATCGGGAAGGTGGCTTTTCCGCTCGAGAAACCCAAGAAAGGTGACACCCGGCGGGGCTGCCGCCCGGAGTTGGGGTTCGTAGGGCCCGGTCCCCGCCATGATCAGGTGGATGACACCTCGCGGCAGGCTCTCGCTCGCGAGCCGGAAAGCGTGGATGATCTGCTCCGTCCGCTTCTCGGCTGCCAGTCGGCCGACGTACAGAAACGTGTACCGGCTGCCCATGCCGAACGCGGCGCGCATTGCCTGGCTTCGGCGCCCCGGGTGAAAGAGCTCGGCGTCTACGCCCCGCCCCCAGACCTCGACGTCGGAGACGTTCAGACGAAGCAGGTCCAGCCGGGCAACAGCGGAGGGGGTAAAGACCCGGCGGCTGCGCCGGTGAAAGCGGCCGAGGTAGGCGGAGACAGTTCCTCGCAGCCAGGAGGCTCCGTAGGCATCGGCATACCTGGCAAAGTCGGTGTGATACGACGATACCATGGGAATTCTGGCCCGGGCTGCCGCGATCTGGCCCATTCGGCCAACCCCGAACTCGGTGGCGCAGTGGACCAGATCAGGCCGAAAGCGCTGAATCGTCGAGCCGATAACGCCAGGACGAGGTAATGCCAGCCGGATCTCAGGGTATCCCGGTAACGGCACGCTGGGCACCCAGAACATCTCCCCGGGCGGGCCCTGGAATGCCGTCGACTCTCTCCATTCGCCCATCGAACCGCCGGGGTACTGTGGCGCCACCACAGCGCATTCCCATCCCCGCCGGGTCAGCCCTTCCACCGATAGTGAAGTCACGACCGAAACGCCGTTCAGCTGAGGTGGATAGGTATCGGTACAATACAAAACGCGCATCGCAGCTCCGGCGGTTAGACAGCACAAAGTGCTTTCCGCCGGTCACGGTTTGGTGAAGGTGGCGTCCCGATTTGTATCGAGGAAAGCGGATTCTCGTTACCGGTCCGTCGCTCGTTCGCGGTGAAGCAGTTGCGCTATGTGGAGAGCTTTGTGGATACATGGAAACATCGATCTTCGTTCGGCTCGGCGTCCACGACAAGGCGTTGATGAACCGGTGCGCCATTGCCCCATCCGCTCCCAGGCTGTCGCGCGCGGGGTGGACGGCGATCACGCATCTGGGCGGCACCGGGCCTTCGCTGCTGGCGGCGGGCCTGCCCTGGCTGGCGTGCTGCGCCCTACACGAAGCGTCCAGGCTGGCCTTGGCGACACTAATCCTCTCTCATCTCGTGGTACAGCTGATGAAGCGGACCGTGGCGCGGGGACGCCCGGCAGCGGCATCCGACTGCGTCGCCCTGGTGCAGGAACCCGACCGGTTCTCGTTTCCCTCCGGGCACGCCACCGCCTCCATGTCGGTGGCGCTGGCCTATGGAACCACGTTTCCCGCATGGGCTTTCCCACTCCTGGTTTTTGCCATGCTGGTAGGATTCTCGCGCGTGCGCCTGGCGGTGCACTACCCGAGCGACGTACTGGTGGGTCAACTGATTGCGGGAGCAACAGCGAGCGTGGTCAGGGTCATGCTCTGACGCCGGGCGTCATTCCACGGAAGCATCCCTCAGAGCTTTCAAGGCTTTCTCGCAGCAGACCACCACGGCCAGCAGCACGTCGTACAGGGCATGGAGGCGAAAGATCTCGAGTGGATCCAGGGCCTCATTAAAGACCCCAGCTATCCCACGGTGGTACAGCTCCTCAGCCGGGACCATCAGACTTTTCACGCCATCCGGAGGGCGACGCGCCCGCCCCGAGCGGGCCAATTCCCGGGCGTGCTCCGCCACCAGCTGCACTCCTCGGGACGCTATCGCCTCCAAATCTCGCACTGCTGCGGGCGGACTCCCGCTTCGGAGGTAATCGCGGCAACGAACCACTCTAGCCACCCTGCGCACGAGCTCCACCATCTCCGAGGCGGCCTGGTAGATCAGCCGAGGGTCGGTCGAGTGTACCCCCGACCGCGCGAGCCGGATCTCCAGCGTCTGCCGGGAGCGGATGGCACGGTGCCTCATGTCGCCCACGGCCCGCACTGCACCGGAGGGTAGCGTTCCATTGGGATGGAGCAGGGCAGATGCCCCCTGCACCTGTTCGGCAATGACGGCCAGCTCCATCAAGCGATCCGCTCGAGAACCCCATAGCAATGGACTGAAGAGCGGATGAAGCACCGGTTCAATCCAGCCGGTTGGCGTAGCTGACGAACTTGTGGGATCCATCGCGCTGGATGATGAGGCCGAACAGCCGCTCCGCAACCGTGTCGCCCACCGGCGTAAGGTGGCGCAATTCACAATGAGAGTGAATCCGGTTCCTTCCCTCTACACGGGGGGGTGAACAAGCATGGTCAATGTATTGGAGCGGGCGCCCGGACCGTTCGGTGAGCAGGCGCGAGGCGCCCCTCTCACTCTCCCCCTGGAGCTGAAACCACATCAGCGCGGGAGCTAGCTCGTAGGGCGGGCGCGAGAGGGGCGAGGACGGATAGTAGAGCCAGGCGAACTCGGCTGCGCTCAGCACCATCCGCCGGAGCGCAGCAGTGTCCTGGACCTCGAGGGCGTGCACAAATTCCCGGACCAGCTTCTCCCGGCTGACGAGCCCGCCCCTCAACGCCTCCTGCTTCGGCAGATCTTGCCGGAACCGCCGGAGTGCCTCGTCGATGGGAACGGCACTGTCAATCTGCCGGATGGCAGGCGTCAGCCTCGTGCCTACCGTGGGTTTGCCGGTGTCCGAGCGATCCCTACCCTGTTCGATTCGATTACAAGCCGAGGCAGCAAGGATGGCAATGAGCCAGACGGTTGCGTGCTTCAACGGGCGCTCCCCGGTAAAAACAACTCGGCTGGCGCCAGACTTGAGCGCCAGCCGAGCAGTGAGTTGACTGTGCTAATTGGTTGCGTGGGTGGTCCAGCCCTCATACCACTTCGGCCCCGCGGGATCTACCGCACCGCAGTACGCCGGCAGCGTAAGCGTGCCCCCGAAGAAGTTGGCCACGTTGTACGTGCCAGGAATGGCAACGGTGTTGCAGCCGGTGGTGGCACCGCCCGTTGGCGTCCAGTCGAAGCTGGCCGGGCTCAGATTGGTGATGATGCCTGCCGCGCTCGCTTCAGTCCGGTGGTTGTCGGCGGAGAAGAGCGTGGTGAATTGGGCATCGGTGAAGGCCGGGTCGCTGGACGGCTCGTATGCTGCCGGGTTTCCCGCCATCACCGTGTTCACGATGTTCGCCGAATCGCGCACCGCGAGGGTTACCGAGGTGTCGCGGACGCTTACCGCGAAGCTCTTCCAGTTGGCGAGGATAAAGTTGGAAAGGAAACCAAGGTGGCCCCGCCGGAGCACGATGCCGCGTCCGCCGGACGTCTGGGGCTCGGCCGGATTACCCACCATGGTGACGTTGGCAAAGACAGGGTTGGTGAATGGCACGCTTCGAGTGCCCAGGTCGCACCCACTGCCAGCGCAGCCGTCCATCTCGAAACCTTGCGGATCAGTTGCCACGGAGCCGGCGTTTGGTGCGGGCTGCAGCCGGGTGCTCTGGAATCCGATGAGGTACTGGTTCCGGCCCACGAACCCTTCGGAGGTGTCGAAGTGATCATCTCCCGACTCATACGAGACCAGGTAGCGGCCATCCACTGCACCGCCCCACCACTCGAAGGCGTCGTCGAGTCCGGCGAGAGACTGGACATACTCCAGGGTGGTCCCGCTGCCCACAGCATACATCGAAAGGCTATTGAGCTCGGTGTTGGCTCCGCCGGAAACGTCGTATCCGGCAAACTCGATCCGGACGTAGCGGAGCACACCGCTGTTATCGGCGTTATCGGTTCCGCCACTGTAGGTCTGTTGGGCGCCGACCGGCCCCTCGGTAAACACGATACCGGTGCGGTTGATGATGCCGTTGCCGATAATGACGACGCCCCCCCAGTCGCCGGGTGCGCGGGAGCCGGCCGCCTTGGACGAGGTGAACACGATGGGTGCCGCGGCGGTGCCCTGCGCGTCGATCTTGGAGCCACGGAGAATGAAAAGGGAGCTTCCCGCCATCGCGGCGTCGCCCACGATCCGGGTGCCGGGCTGAATGGTGAGGGTCGAGCTGTTGGCGTACTGAACGAAGCCCCGCAGGATGTACGTGGTATCGGCAAACAGCGTGCGGCTGGCAGTCTGGATTCCCGTGATCACCGCCTCTTTCAACCCGGCCGTGTTGACCGTGGCGGTGCCACTTGCACTGCTCTCACCGACAGCATTCACAGCCGTCACCCGGTACCCGTAGGCCACTCCCGGATCCACGGCAGTGTCGGTATAGGTCGCTGCGGTCAACGTCCCGCCCACCTGGGTGAACGCGCCCGGCGCCGAGGGGTCGGTCCGCTCCAGCCTGTAGCTGGTGGCATCGGCCACCGCGGTCCAAGTGACCAGAACTGACCCGCTCTGCTCTACCGCCGTAAGCCCGGTTGGCGTGGCAGGTGCGCTCGGTCCACCGCCTCCCGGGTCGTCGTCGCCGCAGGCCACGAAGCCGACCACGGCGGCCAGCGCGAGGGAGCGGAGAAACACTGCCGATGCCTTCATGATTACCTCTCAGGGGGTGATTGATTGGGTGGCTGGGGGCCGACTGACGGGTTGTAAACACCGCCGTGGGTGTAATCCGATGTTCACGGCGGTGTCACAATTGCGTCAAAGCGGCCCTACCGCAGCTCCCACTTGAAGCCCAGGGAGAAAATGCGCCCGGTCTCGTAACGCAGACGCTCGACTGGACCTTGGAGATAACGAACCGGCTCGTCGAGCAGGTTCTTGGCGTCCAGCTTGCCGCTGAGCGAGCCCGCCAGTGGGAACTGAAGGGAGAAATCCACCAGGTGCCGCTCCTGCTCGTAGGTGTCTGGCAGAGGAGAAATCCCCGCCTCGACCAGTCGGCGCCCGGCCACATTGTACAGCACGGTTCCGTTCCACCGGCCATCATCCGCCGCGTAGCCCAGTCCGGCATTGACGACGTACTCGGACTGTCCGGCCATGGGGCGCTGGGGATTGGTGAGGCTGGAGAGTCCCTGATCGCTCACGTCGATCTCGCTCTGCATCAACGTGAGGTTGCTGAACAGGGTGAGCCGCCGCAGGTCGGCTGCCAGGAAGTCCAGTCTTTTCCGGAGCTCCAGCTCCACGCCGTAGTTGTTGGCCCCCCGGGCGTTGGCAAAGGTGATATCGGGAGAGAATCCATCGGCGTTCTGCACCAGAATACGCTCGATGGGGTTCTTGAAGCGCTTGTAGAAGACCCCGGCGCTGAGGGCCTCACCACCGCGGGGGTACCACTCCCACCGCGCGTCGTAGTTCTGGATCAGGGCTCGCTGCAGATCGGCGTTGCCGAAGAGCCGCTGGCCGCCGAGGATGTCGAAGAAGTTTACCGGCGAGAGCTCCCGATACTCGGGGCGCGATAGCGTTCGGGAGGCGGAAACCCGGATCTGGTGATTATCAGTTACGAAGTAGGTGAGCCCGAGCGCGGGCAAAACGTCGGTGTTCTCCAGCTCAGCTGGAACAACCGTCTCCGAGATTCCCTCGAAAACCACCGTATTTACGTTGATCTTCGACCGCTCAACCCGGGCCCCGCCCAGAATTCGGATCCGGTCGGTCACCGGAACGTCGGCCTGAATGTAACCCGCGACCAGGCGGTCCTCGGCGGTGTAAAGGCCGCTGATTCCGGGGTTGAGGGTCAGCCTGCCCTGGCTGGCGTAGAATCCGCTGAAGATGTCCTCGGCCGGAGCCCGGCGTTCCGCCTCGGTAAGGCTGGTAGTCGTCAGGTTGTAAATCCGGCTATCCGCGTCGCGGTCGACCGTGCGCCCCATGACGCCCACCTTCAACCATGTCGGCGCGTCCGTAGCACCGAGCGAAAGCCGATAGTTGAGGGCCCCCTCGTAGCCGTTCTCGTCGATGCTGCTGAAAGTGCGATCGGCCGACCGGTTGGTGCCCCACCAGAAAGCCGGGACCATGTTGCCCGCGCCATCGTCTTCGGCAACATAGATCAGGTCAGTCCGGTCCGGTTCGTTGCGCTTGACACCCGACGCGCTCACCGACCAGTCAAGGGAGTGCTGCTCTCCGATCAGGTGTTCTCCTCTCAGCTGATTGGACCGGACGGTCCGCTCGACGAAGCTCAGCCGGGTCAGATCGAGGTTGATCGCGTTCTGCTCGTAGAACCCGCTCAGCCGGGTAGCCTCGTTGTCGGAGGTGCGGGTGAGCGAGTTGTTCAGGGACAGCTTGGTGCCCGCGCCCAGCCGGGTGCTCAGGTTCAGCAGGCCACCCCAGAGCACTGCCTCGCGCCCGGTCGAACCGGTGTAGAGATTGACCGGCGTGGCCTGCTCGGGGGTGGGTCCGGGAAAGGCGCTGGCGCGAGATTCATTTCGCCGGGTCTCCTGATTGTACGAGTAGCTGAAGGAGCCGATGTAGCCGAACCGCTGTCCGAACACCGGATCCTCGCCACCTACCGAGAGACCAAATGAGCCATTAGGTCCGGCGTCCCCGGTACGGCCGTTCCAGATAGGGCGGAAGGAGTTGATGATCGGGATTCGATCCGACTGACTCAGGCCCACGAGGTTTCCGGCAGCGCGAGCCGGCTCAGGCAGCTTTCGATCACTCCCGGCCATGCCCAGCCACTCGGTGCCGGTGCGCGGGGCCCGGGGTAGCTGACGGCCGGTCACCGCGGTGTTGAGGCCGGCCGATGTGGAGAGCGTCAGCACCCGGCCGGCCGGGAACTCGCGGGTCTTGAGATCCACCTGGGCGCCGCTGAAATCGCCGGGCTGGTCCGGAGTGAACGTCTTGGAGGTGGTGATCCCCTCGAGGAGAGCCGAAGGAAAGAGGTCGAGCGGCACCACCTTGCGCTCTGGCTCGGGGCTCGGAATACGGGCGCCATTGAGCGAGGTGGTGGTATAGCGTTCGCCCAACCCACGCACGATGACATACCTGCCATCCTGGACGCTTACCCCGCTCACCCGCTGGACCGCCTGACCGGCATCGCTGTCCGGGCTTCTCCCGATCTGCTCAGCGCTAACCGCGTTGACAATTCCCGGTGCGTTGCGCTGCTCGTCCAGCGCCCGGTTGACCGAGCCCCGCTCAGCGGCGGCGCTCACCGAGATTTCCGCCAACTGCACCGCAGAGGCCGCTAGCGCGATGTCCTGGGCTACCGTTTTGCCTGCGGTGACAGCAAGACCCGTCACCACCTTCGGGGCGAAGCCCAGCATCCGAACCCGGACCGACACCGGGCCCGCGGCCACGTCTTGAAGGGCATAGCGCCCATCCAAAGCCGTAATCGCCGTGATCGCCGCCCCAATTACCTCCAGGTCGGCGCCCGCGATGGGGTTCCCCTGTTCGGCATCCACCACACGGCCCACGATGCGGCCATTCTCCTGCGCGCTGAGGGGCGCGAGCGGCAGAGCCAGAGCAAGACCAGCGAGAAGGCTGAGAGAAAAACGGGAGATGGTGTGCATTCGGCCCAGGGGTAGAAGTAGTGGATGGGGGTGGCGGGTGGCCGATGCCTTCGCCAGAAGGTCGGATCTTGCTTGGGTTGGGTTGCGGAACAACCACGATTGTGCAACGGATAGGTCACGGCGGGTTTGGCTTCGGTCGGGGGGTCCTGTACAACCGCCCCTTTACCCTTTCGTTACAAAACTACAGGTTTCCCGTGACCTGACCTCAGCTTCTTCTCACCCGCGCTCAGACCACCGCCGCGGGTCCCCTTCGTGAGAGGGCCTTATGAGCCGGCGGGCGCGTGCAGCCTGGACCTGGATGGCGTTTGTGATTCTGGGAGGGAGTCGGGCGAGTGCCCAGACGACGTACCCCAACGTGAAACTTTCGGGACGGCTTCAGGAACAGTTTTACTACTTCTCCAATGAGGAGTACGCGACGGCGGCGGGGCCCCAGAGCAACATCTTTACTCGGCGGGCACGGGTAGAAGCGAGGGGGCAGATCTCCGAGAATGTAAGCGTCTACGTCCAACCCTCATTTGAGGGGGGGCGAAACCTGAGCTCGGTGGCCACCACTTGTACGTCGACCCCGGTTCCCCCAGGCGGAGGTACTCCAACACTAACCTGCCGTAGCAGCGGACGCAGTGGGCTTCGCCTTCGCGATGCATACATCGACGTTCGGTTCAGTCCCGAAGCCAGCAAGAGCGCCCTGTACCTGAGGGCCGGCCAGGAGAAGCGGCCCTTCAGCCGTTACGAGCTGACTTCGTCCAACAACCTGCCGTCCATCGAGCGCGGGGGCGGGCCGGGGCTGCTACCCCGGGCCTCCAACGATCTGTTCGGCAACGCGGGCTTCCTCTCTCACGACGTGGGTGCCAGCGTCCGGCTGGAACACAGGCTCGATGACACTCGCTTTGTTACCCTCAGGTTCGGAGCCTACAACGGCCAGGGTGAGAGCCTCAACGACGTCAATAACAAGAAGAGTTTCGGGGCGCGGGGCACGGTGGGAATCACACCGAAGCTCGAGGTGGGCGGCTCCTGGTTCGCTCACGATGCAATCGTTGCTGTCGGGGGCGTTCCTGACTCCGGCTTCACCAACTACGCCTTCGACATCGATGCCCAATGGGGCAAGCCGGGCGACGAAGGGCTCTTTGCGTTGGCCGAATACCTCCACGGGAACGACGCCAGCGCGTCCAAGCTCACCATGCAGGGCCTTCAGGGGGTAGCGGCGTACAATATTCGCATGAAGAGCCCCACCTCGTGGTTATACGCGGTCGAGCCGGCGATCCGGGTCGATCTGGCCGATCCCAACACCGATGCAGGCAGCGACCAGGTTACCACCCTCACCGGCGTGCTGGGCGTCTACCTGTCGAGCAGGGCTCAATTTCGGGTGGCGTATGAGCGTCAAAGCTTTCAGGACGATGCGAGCCCGAGCATCAGCGGGATTCGGAGTGCCTTGACGGTCAACTTTTAATCACACATGTCAGCCTGGACGTCACTGCTGCTACGCTCGGGATAACAGCGGGGGAGATGTAACACAAATGAAGAGACAGTTGCTGATTCTTGCAGGAATGATCGGGGCAAGCGCGCCCGCTGCCGCCCAGAGCCTGACGGGGGCCGGCGCCACGTTCCCCAATCCGATCTACACCAAGTGGTTCGACGCCTATCACAAGAAGACCGGCATCCAGATCAACTACCAGTCAATCGGCTCGGGCGGCGGCATTAGACAGTACACCGAGGAGACCGTCGACTTCGGCGCCACGGATGGTCCGATGAACCAATCTCAGATCCAGGCCGTAGCCGGTAATGTGCTTCATGTCCCGGCGGTGCTTGGCGCCGTGGTGGTGACCTACAACCTTCCATCTCTGGGAGGCACCCAGCTCAAGTTCGACGGCAATCTGCTGGTCGACATCTTCATGGGCCGAGTGAGCCGGTGGAACGACCGCAAGATCGCGGCGCTTAATCCGGGCGTGAAGCTGCCCAATATGGATCTGATCGTGGTCCATCGCTCCGACGGATCGGGTACCACCTACGTTTTCACCGACTATCTCAACAAGTTCTCGCGGGAGTGGAAGGACAAAGTCGGCTATGCCACCTCGGTGGACTGGCCAGTCGGGCTCGGAGGCAAGGGAAACGAAGGAGTTACC
>JACCRS010000157.1 GCA_013813435.1 Gemmatimonadales bacterium | reverse complement strand
CGCCACCCGACGCGATCGCTCCGGCAAGCCACGGCATGTCGCGGGAGCGTAGTGGCGCCTCACGCCTCGCCCCACCCCGTCGGCCAAGCCACACGAGCAGAAGCCCAGCGCCGGAGCCGAGATAAAGCAGCCCGGCCAGCAACTGGGGGCTGCTGTCCTGGAGGAGACCCTTGGCCAGCGGCGTACTCGCCCCGAAGAGCGCCGCGGCGAGCAACGCCGCACCTACCCCTCTGCTCCTCACCGTGACGCGGACCTCACCTCAGGATCGGCTCCAGCATGGGCGCTTCGGTAACCTCCTGCGCCCGGACCCCTGCCTTGCTGGACGAAGGGCCATAGAGTGTATAGAGCGGGGGCAGCACAAGCATGTTCAGTGCGGTCGCTGACAGGAGCCCGCCCAGGATCACGATTGCCATAGGAGTCTGAAGCTCGTTCCCGGGCTCCCCGCCGCCCAGCGCCAACGGGATGAGCGCCAGTCCGGCGGTCAGGGCAGTCATGAGAATGGGTGACAAACGCTCCAGCGAGCCGCGCACCACCGCCTCCCGCAGGCTCGCTCCCTCGCCCAGGAGCTGCTGATAGTGCGACACCAGTAGAATGCCATTGCGCGTTGCGATGCCGAAAAGGGTAACGAAGCCGACCAGCGATGCGATACTCACCACGCCGCCGGTCAGCAGCACCGCGACAATGCCGCCTATCAGCGCGAGCGGCAGATTCGCCATGACGAGAGCCGCAGTCCGGGCGGACCTGAACTCGGCATACAGGATGAGGAAGATGGCGGCAATCGAGAGCAGAGAGAGTGCACCCAGGACCCGGGTGGCTTCCGACTGACTTTCGAACTGGCCGCCGTAGACGATGTGGTAGCCGGCCGGCAACGCCACCCCCTGCGCCACGGCTCGCTGAATGTCGGCGACGGTGCTCCCGAGATCCCGGCCGGCAACGTTCGCCTGGACCACGATCTTCCGCTGCACGTTTTCCCGGGAGATGGTGTTGGGGCCACGGTCCACCACGATGGCGGCCAGCTGCGATAGAGGGACTTTCTGACCGGTCGGGGTATCGAACATGACCCCTGCGATCGCCTGCGCGTTGCTCCGAAGCTCGGCTGGGAATCGCACTACCAGGTCGTAACTCCGTCCCTCCTCGAGAACCTGGGAGACCACCTCTCCGTTGAACGCCACATCGATTGCTTCGGCCAGCTGCCCCACCGTCATGCCGTAGCGCCCCAGCGCCCCCCGGTCGGCTCTGATCTGGAGCTGTGGCACATCCATCTGCTGTTCGAGCTGGAGGTCGGCGACACCCGGCACCGACTGCATCACATCCCGCACCCTGGCTCCCACCTGCCGCAGCTCATAGAGGTCGGGACCGAAAATCTTGACGGCAATGTTCGCTCGCGTGCCGGACAGCATGTGATCGATGCGGTGGCCGATCGGCTGGCCGATCGTCACATTGGTTCCGGGAATAACGGAGAACTCGCGCCTGAGCGCCTCGAAAAGAGGCTCCTTTGCAACGTCCGGTTTCAGGGTGACGTCGATCTCCGACGCATTCACTCCCTGGGCGTGCTCATCCAGCTCGGCTCGGCCCTGTCGCCGGTCGGTGTTCTCTACCGCTGGGTTGGCCAGGAGGGTCTGCTCCACCCGCCGGCCGATCGCATCCGCTTCTGCCAGGGAGGTGCCCGGCACGGTCACGACGGAAACAGTGAGCGCCCCTTCATTGAACTCAGGCAGAAACGACGAACCGAGCACGGGGATACACGCCAGGGTAGCGATGAGGGCGACGACGGCGGCGGTGAGCACCCGCTTCGGATGAACCAGCACGCGGTCGAGGATGCGGGCATAGTTCCTTTTCAACCAACGGACGAGCCTGCTCTTCTGCTCCTCCTGCACTGCCTTCGCCTGGGGCAGCAGGTAAGCGCTTAAAACCGGGGTTACCGTGACAGCAACGAGGAGCGAGGCAAGGATGGACACCACGTAGGCGAACCCGAGCGGCCGAAGAAGACGGCCTTCGACCCCGCCCAGGAAGAAGAGCGGTAGAAAGACGACGATGATGATGAGTGTCGCGTTGACGATCGATGCGCGGATCTCCCGTGAGGCCTCGTAGACGACCGTGAGAGCTGGCCGGCGCTCCGCAGCGGGCCGGTGATGGTTCTCCTTCAATCGTCGGAAGACGTTCTCGACATCGATGATGGCGTCGTCGACCAGGGCGCCGATCGCGATCGCCATGCCGCCGAGCGTCATGGTATTGATCGTGATGCCGAGAAGCTTCATCGCCAGGATTGCCACGACGAGCGACAGGGGAATGGCGATGACCGAGATCGCTGTGGTGCGGAAGTTCCAGAGAAAGAGGAACAGAATCACAACCACGAGGATTGCGCCGTCGCGAAGCGCCTCGATGACGTTGTCAATCGCGACGGTGATGAAGCTCGCCTGGCGGAAAAGGTCCGAGCGAATGATCATGCCGTCAGGGAGCGTGCGCTGAATATCGGTGAGCTCCGCCTCGATCCGGCGGGTCAGCTCCAGGGTATTGGCGCCGGGCTGTTTCTGAACCGCGAGCACCACGGCCGGCGAGGCGTTCACCGACCCCTCCCCAAATCTGGGTGCCGCCCCCACCACCACGTCAGCTACCTGGCTCAGCAGCACCGGTACACCATTTCGCACGGCTACGACGGTCCGGGCGATGTCCTCGGCGCCTTGCACCCGGCCGATGCCGCGGATCACGTACTCCTGTCCCCGGTCCATGTAGACGCCGCCGGAGGCATTCTCGTTCGAGCCGGCAGCAGCGTGCAGCACCTCCTGCAGCGTGACCCCGGTGGCGAGCATTCGCGCTGGATCGGCGAGTACCTGGTATTGTTTCACCTCGCCGCCGATCGGAATCACCTGAGCGACCCCGGGAACCGCCAGAAGCCGGCGCCGAATGGTCCAGTCGGCCACCGTCCGAAGCTCGCGCGGTCCCTGCGATCCAGTCAGTCCGATCATCATGATCTCGCCCATGACCGAGGAGACCGGTGCGAGCACCGGCGCGCTGATGCCGGTGGGCAGTCCGCTGGCCGCCGTCTGGAGCTTCTCGCTGACGATCTGGCGGGCTCGAAAGATGTCCGTCCCCCAGTCGAACTCCACCCACACAACTGAAATGCCCTGGGCGGTCGAGGACCGGACCCGCCGGACCCCGGTGGCGCCGTTTACGGCGGTCTCGATGGGAAAGGAGACCAGGGCTTCGACTTCTTCGGGGGCCATGCCATGTGCTTCGGTGAGGACGGTGACGGTAGGCGCCGTGAGGTCCGGAAAGACATCTACCGGCATGCGCGCCGCGGTCCACGACCCCGCCACGAGCAGGAGCGCCGCCGCCGCGAGGACGACGACCCGGTTGCGGAGAGACCAGGCGATAAGGTTGTTGAGCATGAGGTCTCCTAGTGCTCGTGGCCGTGAACGGGGACGCTGGTCGAGAGCGAGGCCAGGCGGACCTGGTAGGGCGCGCCGGTGACGACCCGCTCGTCTGCTCTAACGCCCGAGAGCACAACACTCCGGCCCCCACTCGTGCCACCCAGCTGCACCTCGCGCTTCTCGAACCGTTCACCCTCCGGCTGCACATACACCACCGTGCGCCCGTCCTCATCGAGGATGGCGGAGGAGGGAATCACAACTCCAGCGACTTTTCGGGCGGTGCCCACAGCCACCTGCGCGTGCATGCCGATCCTGAGCCCGCCGCTGGGATTGGCCACTTCGTAGATGAGGGGAACCGTGCGCGACACGGAATCGATGACGCTCCCCACCGAGACCGTGCGGCTCACCGGCAGAATGGCATCGCTCCCCGGCACCCGGAACGTCGCCTCGCTGCGAGCATTCACCCGGGCCACCTCGCCGGCAGGGACCCGGGCTTCCAGCCATACGACCGAAGGGTCTACGACGGTGAACAGCTCGGCACCGGCGTCCACGCGGC
>JACCRS010000147.1 GCA_013813435.1 Gemmatimonadales bacterium | reverse complement strand
GGGTAGGCGGGTAGGCGGGTAGGCGGGTAGGCGGACAGTGAGATAAACGACTCTAGACGGCAAGCAGAATCCTCGGCAACTTGGCATCCGTGGAGCAGCGGTCTGGGTCAGACCTCCTCTGAGGGAGCGTTCATGAGAGTCCACACCCGGTGCGACCTCGCTTACCCGCCTTCCCGCTTACCCGCTTACCCGCCATGTTCCTAGGCCACTACGGTGTGGCTCTCGCCTTCAAGCGCGTAGAGCCCAAGCTGTCGCTTGGCACGCTCTTCCTGGCGGTTCAGTTACCGGACCTGCTCTGGGGAATCTTTCTCCTCCTGGGGTGGGAGCACGCCAGGATAGTTTCGGGTTACACCGCCATCACGCCCCTCGAGTTTCTGAATTACCCCATCTCGCACAGTCTCATGGGCGCGCTCATTTGGAGCGTGGTGGCCGCCGCGCTCTACTACTCCTGGCCCACCCGGGACACCAGCCGGCATTGGCAAGCGGCCGCGATCGTGGGGCTGGCGGCGTTTTCCCACTATCCTCTCGATGTGCTGGTCCACATCCCCGATCTTCCGCTCACCGGCAACGACTCGACCAAACTCGGCCTCGGCCTCTGGAATGATCCCGCCGCCACCCTGGTGGCGGAGGCGCTGGTCTTCGGCGCGGGGTTGGCATTCTATATGGCACGAGGGTCGAACCGGCACCCTGTCAGACGGGGGAGAATTCTGACCGTATTGTTGCTGCTCATCGTCACCTACCTCGCAAGCGTGTATGGCCCCTTGCCTCCGAGCATGACTGCGGTTGCCATAAGTGACATAGTCTTCATCCTCGCTATGGCTGCATTGGCCGGCTGGGCTGACCGGCGAGCCAGCTCAGCGGAGCTCGAGGCCCGCGGTCTCTCTCACAAATGAGCGTATGGACCGGCTGTTTTTTGGTTTAGGCGCTCTGTCCTCGATGTTGGCCGTGGCGGCTGGGGCGTTTGGCGCCCACGCACTCCGTGCGCGTTTGACGCCGGAACAGCTGGCGATCTTTGAGACCGCCGCCCGCTATCAGATGTACCATGCACTGGCACTGTTGGCGGTTGCCTGGGCCGTGACTCGCTGGCCCGGCCGGCTGCCGGTGTGGGCCGGGTGGCTGTTCGTTGCGGGAACGGTGTTGTTCTCTGGGAGCCTCTACATCCTGTCACTGACCGGAACCCTCTGGTGGGGTGCGGTAACACCCCTGGGTGGAGTGGTATTCCTTGCGGGCTGGGTGTGTCTGGGGCTGTCGGCGGTAAGGCGGTAAGTAAACGCAAGGGGGTGGGGGAACCGAATCGATGGATGCGGTTCATGGTCCGGACCACGTACCGCCTTACCGCCGTACCGCCGTACCGCCCTCCTCTTCCCTCGCCCACCGGAAAAACAACACTCCGATCGCCGCGAAGATCCAGAGATTGCCGGGCACCCACATCAGCAGGCCGCCCAGCTGCTGGTCGTCCAATGGTGAAAGCCCCCACATGCGCGGAGCCGCGATATACCAGGGATACAGCACCGAATCAGCAAAGGTGATCAACGCGGCCACGATCTGCATGGGAATACCCACCAGAAACAGATAGAGCATGGCGAGCCCCGTGGGCAGTCGCGGCAACTCCGGCACCGGCCCCATGACCGGCCACCACATCAGCGTTGCCGTTACCATAAACATCAAATGAGTGGCGATGTGTACCTCGTGACTTCGCATCATGAGATCGTAGAAAAGCCCGATGTGCCATACGGCCAGCGAGGCGCTGAACAGGACGGCCGCAACCAAGGGACGGGTCAGGAACCGGGCGACCGGAAGCACGCCCGGCCGCCTCAGCGGTGCCCGGAGCAGCCATCCAGGAATACCCGCGAGGAGCAGCGGTGGGAACAGCAGGGTCAGCACCAGATGCTGCACCATGTGAACGGAAAAGAGGTAGTAGTCGCTTAGGTCGTGGACCGGCCCGTTGAGCGCCAGCAGGAGAACCAGAAGGGCAGCGGAAAAGGAGAGGATCTGGGCAGGAGCAGCCGGAGGCAACTCGCGGCGCTGCCGGTAGGGTCCGATCCCATAAAAATACAAGGCACCGAGAAGTCCGGTGCCTATGATCACGCTGGGGTGGAGCGACCAGCTCCACTCGTAAGGCAGCACCGGCCGCAATCGTTCGTCCATGGGAAGTTAGCTGTTAGTCCACCCAATCATCCTGACCGAGCGAATGCAAAGTGATACGCCTGCAGCGCCATCAGGGCCACGATGACGAACGCGGCGATGATCAAGGGGAAGACGAACACTCCACTGAACAGCTTGTGGTCCTGCTTGAGGTGCATATAGAACATGGCGACTAGAGCGAACTTGGCGGCCGACAGCATCAGCATCATCGGCACGAACAACGGTTTGATGCTAGGGGCGAACGAGCCGGCGCGCCCGCCGTAAGTGATCTCGTAGAGTCCTACCTCCAGCGCGGTGAGGACAAAAAGGACGAGGCCCACCTTGAAGTACAACCCGGCGGTTGGGTGGCTGTGCCCGGTTTGCGCGGTGCCGGTGGCATGCACGTCCATTAGACCCTGCTCACTGGATGAGGTAGACGACCGGGAAGATGATGATCCAGACCACGTCGACGAAGTGCCAGTACAAGGCTGCCATTTCCAGGTTGAGCGACTTAGCCGGCGGGAGCTTGCCCCGGAGGGCATCGACCCAGAGGGTGGCCAGCCAAAGCACTCCGATTGCCACGTGGGTGCCGTGGAAGCCGGTCAGGGTATAGAAGCTCGAGCCGAAGAGATTGGTGGTAAAGCCGAGCCCCCGATGTACGAAGTGAGTGAACTCGTACACCTGCATCCCCGCGAAGAATACGCCGCAGGCGATGGTGGCGCCGAGCCAGCCGATCAACGCCTTGCGGCTGCCCCGCTGCGCGCCACTGAGGGCGAGCACCACGAACAGGGAGCTGAACAAGAGTAGCGCCGTGCCAAGAGTGACGAGCGGGATCTCGAAGATCGGCTCGAAGTGCTGCCCCGCGGGCGAGGTCCACGGCTCATGGGGAAACGGCCCTACCAGGCTCTTCCCCTTGTTGACCAGGTAGTTCGAGATCAGGGTGGCAAAAAACATGCATTCGGAACCGATGAAGGTCCAAATGGCCACTTTACGGTTATCCAGCCCGGTCGAGGTCTCGAGGTGCGCGGCATGCGCGTGAGCTGTCAAAACAATCTCCCAACGCCTGAACGGTGGAACAGGGTAGTGAGGGGCGGAGGCCCGCTCACCGCTTACCGCTTCCGCTTCTTCACCCCGCAGGCTCGTAGGCCCACTTGTAGACCCCCAGCAACAGGAGCGCGAAAGACGCGATCACCGCCCAGATCCCGATCTTCGCCAGCATCATGAGCGTCACAAAGAACGCTAGAATCCCTACCGCGGTGACCAAGGGCCAGTACGATGGGTTGGGCATGTGAATCCCCGCCCCACTCACCCGGGCCGGCTCGGGAAGGGGGCCGCCGCGCTGCCGCTTCTGTTCCCACAGCGCGTCGCGTCCATGTACGGTCGGGATCTCAGCAAAGTTGAACTCCGGCGGTGGCGAAGGAATCGCCCACTCCAGCGTGGCTCCGTTCCATGGGTCGGCCGGCGCGTTGCGTGGCTTGCGCCAGGTCTGGAATATGTTGACCAGGAATACCAGAAACGCCAACGCCAGAACAAACGAGCCCGCCGTCTCGATCTGGTTCATGAGATCGAAACCCAGACCCTCGGGATAGGTATATACCCGCCGGGGCATGCCGTGGAGGCCCACGAAGTGCATTGGGAAAAACGTCAGGTTGAAGCCGATCAGCATCAGCCAGAAGTGCAGCTGCCCCAGCCGTTCGTTCAGCATGCGGCCGAACATCTTGGGCCACCAGTAGTAGGCGCCCGCCGTCAGGCCGAAGATGCTGCCCCCGAACAGCACGTAATGAAAGTGTGCCACCACGAAGTAGGTGTCGGTTTGCTGCAGGTCCGCCGGAGGCGAGGAGTGCATCACCCCGGACAGGCCGCCGATGATGAACATTGCAATGAAGCCGATGGCAAACAGCATCGGGGTTCGATACTGAAGCGACCCGCCCCACATGGTGCCGATCCAGTTGAAGATCTTCACCCCCGTGGGGATCGCGATCAGCATGGTGGTAAGAGCGAAGAAGGTATCGGCCAGCGGGCCCATTCCGGTGGAGAACATGTGGTGGCTCCACACCCCGAAGCCGAGGAACGCGATGAACACGCCCGAGAAGACCATCGCCGCATAGCCGAACAGCGGCTTGCGGGAGAACACCGGCAGCACCTCCGACACGATTCCGAACGCGGGCAAGATCAGGATGTACACCTCGGGATGGCCGAAGATCCAGAAGAGGTGTTGCCAGAGCAGCGGGTCGCCGCCGCCCGATGGCACGAAGAAGGCGCTGCCGAAGAACCGGTCGTACATCAGCAGGATCAAGGCGACGGTAATAACCGGGAAGGCCAGCAGCAGCAGCACCTGGGTGATCAAGCTCATCCACACGAACATCGGCATCCGCATGAGCGTCATGCCAGGCGCCCGCATGTTGACGATAGTCACGAAGAAGTTGACCGCCGCCGCCAGGGAGGCGATGCCCAGAATCTGGAGACCCAGCATCCAGAAGTCGACGTTCAGACCGGGCGAATACTGCTTGGATGTCAGGTTAGCGTAGCCGAACCAACCCTGATCCGGTGCCGCCCCGAAGAGGAAGCTCGCGTTAAGAAACAGCCCGCCGAGCAGAAACACCCAGTAACTGAACGCATTGAGCCGGGGGAAGGCGACGTCCCGGGCGCCGATCTGCAACGGAATCAGATAATTAAAGAACATGGCCGACAACGGCATGACGGCCAGGAAGATCATGGTGGTGCCGTGCATGGTGAACAGCTGATTGTACAGGTCGGGCGATAGGAAGGTGTTCTCCGGGCTGCCCAATTGGATGCGGAGCAGCAGCGCTTCGATGCCGCCCATCAGAAAGAAGATGAAGGCTGTCGCGCCGTAGAGCACCCCGATGCGCTTGTGGTCGACGGTCGTGATCCAGCTCCATAGGCCGGTCTTCTCGCCGTGGGCCGCCGCGTGGGCGTGAGGTTGATCTAGAACCCTGGTTGCCATTGGAACCTTATGTCTTAGTTGTCACTTACGTCGGAGATAGGCCACCAGGGCCTGGGCTTCGGCTTCGGTCACGCCAAGGTTGGGCATCAGCACCCCCTTCTTGATCCCCTGAGGATCCCGGATCCAACGAGCCAGATTCTCATCGGTGTTCTTGAGGGTACCGGCCGCGAGGTACGAGCGCGCGCCGACGTTGGCTAGATTGGGGCCTACCATGCCCTTGGGTGAATTGACCGCAACCATCGAGTGGCAGGCGATGCAGCCCTTGGCGGTGAAAAGCTTCTCGCCTTCGGTGTACTTCGCGTTCCCCGCCGGGGCGGCGGCGGTTGCCGCCGGCTTGGCACCGAGCGTCTGCATGTGCGCCACCCAGGCCTGAAACTCCTCCGGCTTCTGGGCTTTGATTCGGTGCGCCATCCGGCCGTGCTGAATACCACAGAACTCGGCGCACTGGCCCGGGTAGTCGCCCTCCACCTGGGCGGTAAACCACATGCGGGTCTCGCGGTTGGCAAAGACGTCCCGCTTGGCGGCAAACTGAGGCACCCAGAAGCTGTGGATCACGTCGTTGCTTCCCATGCGCAGCGAGACCATTCGGCCCATGGGCACATGCATCTCGTTGGCCGTGGTAAGGTTGTACTCAGGATAGCGGAACTCCCACCACCACTGGTGTCCCACAACTTCGATAGTGAGCGCCTCCTTGCCCGGTACTGCGTTGGTCTGGAAGATGGCGCGCACTGTGGGAACCGCGATGGCAGCCAGAATCAAGGCCGGAACGACGGTCCAGATGATCTCGACCGTGGTGTTACCGTGCGTCTGGTGCGGCTCGGGGTCTCCCGGCCTTCCGCGAAAGCGGAAGATGGCATACAGTAAAACACCCTCCACCAGCACGAATACCAGGAGAGCCCACCGGACCGTGGTGTCCAGAAGATCGTCGGCGATCTTGGCAAAGTCGCCCCGGGGAAGCAGCGTGGTCTGGGGATACTGCTCGGAACCGCACCCGGCCAGCACCAAGGCCAGCAGGCAGAGCGCGGTGGTCCAGCGGGAGGAGCACCGGCCAACGATCCTGAGCAGCATTACGCGTTGATCCTGTTTGGTAGAATCCGCAGAACGAAGGGGCCTCCCAAAATCAAGCCGCACTTTACTCTTCATCCTCTGGAGTGTCAAGGAAATATAGGCTCAGCGGATGGCCTGATCAAAAGGCGTGGCGCCAGGAATGTGGTAGCTGAAATGCCACCACTCCTTCTCGTAGTTTTGGAAGCCTTCCGACTCCATGGCGCGCACCAGGATCCGGCGATAGCTGAGCACCCGGCCACTGGCGTTTGCCGTGTGGGCGGCCTCGGAGAAGGTGTCGAACGGCGTGCCCATGTCCAGCATGGTTCCGCTCTGCGGGTCGATCAGGGTAAGGTCTACCGCCAGCCCCAGGTTATGCCGGCTCCGGCGCGCGATGTATCCGTCGTCCAGCAGATCCCTGCGTCCGGTGCGCTCGGCCCAGTTTACCATGGCCAGGGTCGCCCGAACCGGCCGGTACCCATCGTACACCAGCAATCCCAGCCCGCCGGTGCGGAGTCGCGCCTGAACCCGAGTGAGTGCGAGGGCTGCTTCCCGCCGAAGCAGTGCCCGCGGTGCCTCGTACCCCGGGAGGGGGGCTCCGGTAAAGTTGTCCGCGCCGGCATACCGCGGGTCCACTTGGATAGTCGAGTCCAGCGACTGCACATCCACCAGCAGCGATTCGGCCGCAGCCGGCGGGCCTATCGAAAGTTCTGGAGTGTTGACCGGGACGGCCCCGGCGGCTTCATTCGGCTGAACCTGCCGTTGGTGACAGGATCCCAGCGCCAGGATCGCGAACGAATATAGCCAGCGACGTATTGGCATTGCGTAAATTAAGCCGTTAGAGGTCATAAGTTTAGGTCCGCTTGCCATTCCGCGCGGGGCAGCTGAAGAGTATGTTTACAGCGGTCATCCTCCAACGCCTGGAGACGCAACTCTCCGGGCCGTCCTTTTTTGCCCGGTAGTAACCATGATCCGTGAGATGCGGGAGAAGCTCGGCCGTGAGATCGACCAGCTGAGCCATGAGTTGAATATCCTGTTGCCGCAGGCGATCGCACAGGCAGTCGAGCTCGGCGACCTCCGGGAGAACTCGGAGTACAAGGCCGCGCTCGAGCGCCAGCAGTTCGTGCAGGCTCGCCTGGGACAGTTGCACCAGCGCCTGAATCAGCTCAGCCAATTGGCCAATACCGAGGCGCCAACCGATCGGGTAGGACTCGGGTCCCGAGTCACCGTCCTGGACCTGGACACCAACGACACTGACGTCTACATGGTGGTCCTGGCCGAGATGATGGATATCGACGCCGGACACATCTCGCTGGCTTCCCCGCTGGGCCGGGCACTCAGTGGAAAGAAGGTAGGCGAGGAAGTCAGCCTCCGCTTGCCGACCGCCAGCCGGCGGCTTCGAGTCACGGACCTGGTGACGGTGCACCAGAGCGGGGCGGCGGAAGAACGGCCGGGCCACAACGACAAGGCCGCCAAGAGCAACGGCAAGCGGTAATGGAGTTCCCTAAGAAGCAGCTGATGGTCGTGGGCGACCGGGTCCTCATCACTCCCGAGGACGGTGACGACCGGACCAGGGTAGGACTCTACCTGCCGGCCACTGCTATCGATGCCCAGCAGGTGCAGACCGGACTGATCGTGGCCACCGGGCCGGGAACACCGGTGGCAGATCTCAGCAGTCTGGACGACGAGCCCTGGAAGGTGGACACCCGGGAGAGCAGGAGCCGGGGCATGCAGGCCAGGGTCGGCGATCACGCGATCTTCTTTCGCAAGGCGGCGGTCGAGATCACGTTCGAGGACAAGAAGTACCTGGTGGTGCCGCAGGCCGCGATCCTGGTTCTGGTGCGGGATGATTTGCCGATTTGAAAAGGTCTAGGGTCTAGGGTCTAGGCTAGCGACGAGTAATTAGACTCTAGACCCTCGACTTTAGACCAACCAGCACCCACGTCTCAGAAGCCCCGCCACCCATGTGCTACTTCCTCTACCTCGCCAGCCCGCTCACCCTGGGCGAGGTGCGCTCCATGCTGCCGATGGGACTCACGGCCCATCTCGCTTCCTATCCCGACCAACAGACATTCAAATCGGTCCATCCCGCCGCCCAGACGGTGGCCCTGATCCTGGCAGGCCGGTGCTCGTGCGATCTGGTGCGTCCGAGGATGAGCAAATCAATCGACGATGAACGGCATCTTCGGGAGCGATATCGCAGTCTTCACACTCCGCGCCCGAAAATCATTGCAGCCCTCGATCGTCATCGCCGGCGAGATCCCGCCGTCCGCCGCCGCGCAAACTGGCCGGCGGAGCTGTCCAAGTTCGTGGCCGAGCACGCCCGGAATGCCGGTCCCACTCTTTATTATCTTGACTTCTGTCCGGATCCTGTCGCCCTATCCATAATCACCACGGCTCATCGTGTCTCTGCCTCGGCAG
>JACCRS010000141.1 GCA_013813435.1 Gemmatimonadales bacterium | reverse complement strand
GTCCAAGATGGGAAGTGATGCCGTGCAGGAATAGAAACACGGGAAAGATGAACATCCACCGCGGCGTCAGCCGATTCGGCAGCGGGACACCATCCCAGGCGGGTCGAGGCGCTCTTCCCGCCAACATTGAGAGGACGGGCCCGAGCAAGACTAGAGCAGCCAGATTAAAGACTATTCCGGCAATGAGCCGGCTCCCCAGGCCGGATGCGATTGCCACCATAACGCAAGTGGCAAAGTACAGATGCGCGCGATGCATCGAGGGCCCGACTCCCGGCACCTGGACCCGGTTGCTCATCAGATTGAGATAGGGGGAGGGAACGAAGACCAAGAGCAGCGAGAGCGCGAAAGCGCCGAAGTCAACGAAGCCTATCAGGGCTAAGCTCGAATGCATGGCCCAGGAGAAGGCCAGCAGTGGTGCCTGGAACCGGGGGACAGCGAAAAGCGGTCCGCCAACGAGCTCCCACGCGATCACGATTACTGCCAGTGCCAGGATGACTGAGGGGGAGGAGGACGGATCGATCCCGGGCACGGGTTTGAGGACAAGCAGGGCTGCAAGCATTATCAGGCCGATCACCGCTCCCGCCCGCAGGTACGGCCGTATGGGACTCCCCGAGAGAAGCCGGTATGACACCGCAAAGATGGCAGCAAGGAGTATCAGACCGATGGGAACACCGCCGAAGTCGGACTTTGACACTCTGGCGAGGCTGCCGGCCATAACGCCAATGCAGGAGACGCCAGGATCGAAGAAGTCCAGGTTAAGTTTGTGAAAGCCCGCCAGGAAATACATGAGGATTACGGTCAGCTGAAGCAGTGGCCTCATCATGACGAAGTAATCTTCATCGCTGGGAAAGTCGCGGCTTCGAATCAGCGAATAGATTATCCCGACTATCAGAATGACGTTACAGTAGATCGACAGATTGACGTGGTTGGCCACATCGGGAAACTGCACCAGAAGGAAATGGGATGTGGTGACGAGCAGGAAGATCAGAAAGGTGGTGCGAGTGATGCCGACCCAAAGAATGAGAATGATCAGCAGCAGCGTTGCGGAGGTAAAGAACGGATAGGTCCACTTCTCGCCCAGCTCGAGCCAGAGGGCGGTCATGTAAAGGACTGCGAACGCGCCGAAGGGCTTCCTAGACAAGGAAGTTTCGCTGACCCTGTGAAGACTGCTCAACTGAGGTCTTTGAGAACCAGTTTCGCCGCGTTATATCCGCACATTCCGTGCACGCCCGCGCCGGGATGGGCGTAGCTTGAACACAAGTACAGGGACTTAACCGGCATTCGATAGCGGAAGTACGGGAAGAGCGGACGGAACAACAGCTGGCGGTGCCAGGCGTTCGATCCGCCACCGATATCACCTCCGACGAGATTGGCGTTCATGGTCTGAAGCTGCTCAGGAGAGACGACCCGACGTGCCAGGACCCTGGCCCGGAAGCCTGGGGCGAGACTTTCGATACGCCCGTCGATGCAGTCGGCGAGCTTCTCGGCGTGCGTGCCCCAGCCCCCCTCGATCACGGAAGGCACGTGGGTGTAAGCCCATAAGGTGTGGCAGCCCGCCGGGGCGCGCGTGGAATCAACCAGGCTTTGTTGCCCGATGACGAGGTATGGGTGGTCGGGCAAGGCACCGCTCCGCACCTGGGCGGTGAAGCGCGCAAGATCGTCGATGCTGTCGCCGGCGTGCACGACAGCGCTAGCACCCGCGGGCTGGACCGACCAAGGTACCGGGCCGTCCAGAGCCCAATCCACCTTGAATGTTCCCCAGCCGCGGGGGTACTTATGCATAAAGTCGGCGACCCATCCGGGGACGTCATCGCGCTGGAGCAGACCAAGCATGAGCGCGCCGACATCGGTATCGGCCAAGACAACCCTCGCCGCCACCTCCTCCCCGTCAGCCAGTCGGACTCCAACCGCCCGGCCCTTTCGCACCATGATGCCGGCGACGCGGGCTCCCAGGCGCAGGCGGCCACCAGAACCGCGGAGGCACCCTGTCAGTGCGTCACTGATAGCCCGGGCCCCGCCCGCAGGCACAGCGTAGCCGCCCGTGGTCGCGGTCATACCAAGCATGAAGCCGAGCGCGGCGCCAAAGCGATCGTCGGGCCCGACATCCGCGTGGAGAGCCAGACCGGGCAGCACTCTCCGAGCCGCGGCGCCGGTAAACCAGCGCTCCGCAAGGGTGCGGCCGCGGGAGAGGAACACGCCGCCAAGTCTGGGGAAATGCTGGGGGCCCAGACGACTCAGCGGCCGCACTGCCGGGAACGTCCGCAGCAGCGCGTCGATGAGGTGCGGCTCGATGGAGCTGTACCAGGTAGCGATCCTCCGCCAACGGTCTCCGTCTTTCGGATTCCCGAAGTGCGCGGCGGTGCGGTCGTGGTCCCGAGCGATACAGGCATAGCTGCCGTCCGGAGCGGGGTGGCAGCTTTCGAAGGTTGCTCGGAGCCAGCGGAGGCCGTGTTCCCCGAGCGGCAGTTCTCGGAACGCGGGGCTGAGGGCACCCCACGGAAAGAACGCCGCTCCTACGTCGTGTATAAACCCGGGAAGCGTTGCTTCCTCTGAACCGACCGCCCCGCCTGCTCGAGTCTGGTGTGCTTCGAGTACCAGAACCTTGAGCCCGGCGCGCGCGAGCACACATGCGGCGACAAGCCCGTTCGGCCCTGATCCGATGACAACCGCGTCCGGATTACCCTGCCACTCGGAGTTGATTGGCAAAGCGGTAGCGTTCATTCAACTAAAGCCGGAACCCTCGCATCCAACTTCAACGCCGCTTGTCCCAGGTGAAGCGGCCAACGGAACGTCACCGAGTTGCCCTGCCGGGTGCGGTCCAGACCACGCTCGGATTTGGCGACTGTGTCGATGGGATAGGTCCAGACGTCGGCTTCCGGCTCGGAACGGATGTCCAGGTGCGCGAACAGCGAGATCTCGGTGGCGAAGATATCATCCGGCTGTCCGATAGACGGATCCCATCGGTAGGTAACACTCAGGCTTCCGTCAGCAGCGAACTCGAGCCGCTTCTCCAAGCCCTCCTGGCCGGTGCCAGATTCTGTGAACAGGCACACGATGGCTATCAAATCGTGCTGCCGCTGCACGGTGAAATTACAGGGGCGTTGTGCCCAGGAGCGGGTAGGCCAGTAGTCTCCACCGGCATACTGATCCAGGCTCAGTGCTCCCGGCAGAACCCGATCGATCAGGAGTGCCCGAGAATCGGCGTCGAGGGGCGGGCGCTGATCGAGCCGAATTCCTTCCTCGATGTCGTGAATGCTGGGTGCGCCGCCATCCCCCCCGGAGTTAGCCTCAGCCTGCTGCTCCAAAGCGGTGTCGTGGTAAGCCTCCCGTCGGCGGGTGAGGGTATTGGCGTAGTTGAGGCCGTTGGCAAAAACTGTGTACTCCTCCACGGCGGCTCCCCGGCGCGGGCTGAGCACGGCCGAGAACTGGTCCGAGTGCACCCAGATCTCTTCGTGGCCGTCTGCATCCAGGTCCAGCACCTCGGCGGCAAGTGGCTCTCCCCGTCTCAGCTCCAGCTCGGCTGATGCCAGATTCTTCCACACGGCCTCTCTCAGGTGAGGCAGGTACAGCCCGCCGAATACGCCGTGCCAGTAAGCGTCGTTGCATTGAGCCCGGCCGATGGCTCGCCGGGCGGCAGGAGGGTCTCCCCGTTGGCGACAGAGAAGCGAAAGGGCCTGCATCTTCTTGTGCATCCGGTTCGACTCGGAATACTTGACCAGGAAGTTGCGCCAGTGCGCGCCACGGATGAGACCTCCGTCGGCGCTGGCGATGCGTTCCTCGCCGAGATCTCGCTCCAGGTGGATCAGGCGCAGCGCGGCGTCCGGAGGAAGGGACCACCCTTCCATTTCCCGGTACGAGGCCGTGGGCAGATACGCAATCCCTCCGCTGGGCACGTGGTCCAGCGCATCGCTCAGCGTGCTCAGCTGAACCTCGCCAGACTCGACCAGGCCCCCCATGGTGCTGGTAAATCGATCCAGCCACCCGCGCTCGTACACCCACTCCTTCGTTCCGGGCCAGCCGCCGAACTTCTCGCCATCGTCGGCCAAAACCGCCAGGCGGTGGCCGGCTCCCCTGAGCTCCCGCAGGTAAGCGGCCGTTTCTTCCGGGGGGCGAAAAGGAATGAGATAGCGCAGACGCTCGTCGATCGGGAAGAGCGCAACCCGTTTGCCATCGCTTTCCGTCCAATACGGCGTGTGGAGCTGGTCGCTCGAAAAGCCGGACACGAGAAAGTGGCGATCGTCTACCAGGGCATAGCGCACGCCGGCATCGGAAAGATCGGCCGCGAGCTCCGGTTCCCAGACCCGCTCCGTCAGCCAAAGTCCGCGTGCGTCGACTCCGAAGCGGCGGCGCACCGCATCCCGCATCCACTGGATCTGCTCGACCCGGTCGGCCCGGGGCAGGGAAGCCAGAACCGGCTCATAGAATCCGGCCAGGAGCAGCTCGACCTTTCGCTCGGAAACCAGCCGACCGAGCAGGTCGAGATAGGTGGTGTCATGCTTTTCCAGCCACTCCAACAGCGATCCCGAGAGATGCAGCACCAGAGGGAGAAAGCCACGCTCAGAAAGGCGCTCCAGAATAGGCCGGTAGACGTCCTGGACGTGCTGCTCGAAAACATGATCGAAATTGCCGACAGGTTGGTGCAGGTGCAGCCCGAAGACGAATCGAATTGAGTTCATGCGTCACCCTACCACGAGTGAACGGGAGCCACCAAGCGCGGCGGCGATTGCCGGGAGCACATTGGGGAACACATGATCGCGCTCATATAGTTCGTCGGCCAGCCTTTGCGCCGATTCCAGGTTGGCGCCAGCGCCAGGCCCCAGCGCTCCGATCAGTTTCTCGGTGTCTTCACAATGTTCTCGAAACCGCTTTTCCGCGTAGTCAGCGGCAGCCCCCGTGGAGATGATGAATTGCCAGTCGGACGACTGGGCCAGCAGCAGCTCTCTGGCGGCTTGAGCGAGGACCGGGCGGGCTGCGGGTGAGGCGAGCGCACTCGGCGCCGCATCCCAGAACGACTGCTCCAGCGGCCAGAGTCGCTCCCAGGTCCACGCGGTCTGGTCGCTGAGCCACATGCTGCTGTCGCCGTTGGCACCCCACGAGCCCCAGGGTAGCCGGATGGCGGCCCGCGGGGGGTGTTCCTCCAGATGCCTGGAACCGGTGGCCGGTTTTATGGCGTCGCGCTGCTCCGCGACCGCGCGGTACACCTGCCCCAGGAATGTGGGCCCCTCGAACCACCAGTGCCCGAAGAGCTCGGTATCGAACGGAGCTACGATTACGCCTTCGCGGTTCTGCGACTGGCTGTCCGATATTCCGGTAAGCAGATGAGCGAAATGTTTGGCGTGGTCGCGCGCCCTCCCGGCGGCGGCCTGCGGGCTGTAGGGCTGCTTGCCGCCCAGGTCCACTCCTGGTCCGGTGACGCGCCAGAGCTTGAGGCCACCCGGCCAGCGCATCTTGTGGAACTCCATGTACCACTCGTCTCCGGGATAGCCCTCGAAACGGCTCCAGACCTGCATGGAGGCGCGCGGATCGCGCACGTAGGCCGCCACTGAGCCGTGCGCCACGCGGTAGGCTCGGTAAGGCGAGCGCAGGGGCTCGGCGGGGAGACCGGATTGGGCGGCGGTGTGCACAATCGGGTCGCCGGCGGGATCGCCGGAGAGGCCGAGGGGGCGGCCGGCTGCTGCCAGGTGCGCATCCACGAAGAAGAACTGATATCCCGCATCAGCCAGGTGCTCCTCGATTCCCCGCCTGACCCCGGTACGCGGCGCGGTGGGCCACGGCTCCCAGGGGCCGCGTGGCCGGTACGCGCATTCGGGAAGCCAGCACCCTTTGGGCGAACGCCCGAAGATGCGCCGGTGCTCGGAGACGCCTACCGCCAATTGAAGCCGGATACTTTCGTCGCGCGCGAGGAGCGGAAGGTATCCATGGGTGGCCGCCGAGCTGATGATTTCGATCCGGCCCGCGTCCTCGAGGGCACGGAAGGCAGCGATCAGGTCACGATCGATGTCGTGGAACAGCCGTCGCAACCGGAGCAGCCTCTCTCTCCAGAACGCCACCAGTGGAAGCAGGTGGCTGTCCCCGGTGGTGGCCAGCGAGGTAGGGGCCTCACTGCAAGCCTCAATCCGCTGATCGAAAAAAGTCTCCATTTCGGAGACGAACACCGGGCTCGTGAGCTGATTAGCGAGGACGGGCGTGAAGCCGATGGTGACCGGGGCAGGAACAGCCTCGGCCGCAAGGTCACGGAGAACCTCCAGCAGCGGCAGATAGGTATCGAGCGTAGCCTCGCATATCCAGTCGCTGCCATGGGGCCAGCGCCCATGGTGCAGAACATACGGCAGGTGACTGTGCAGCGTGAATATGAAGTCCGTCGGCCGCGGGCTCACCGGGCACCGGGGGAGTGGGCCAAGGCTCGGCGGTAGACGTCAATGTATGTGGCCACGGACCGTTCCCAGCTGAAGTCACTCGCCATTCCCTGGCGGATGATGGTCTGCCAACTGGCGGGGTGGCGGAAGCGGTCGAGTGCCCGGAAGGCGGCGTCCTGAAATGCGCCGGGGGTGTAGGGCTCGAAGGCAAAGCCCGTCACCTCGTCCTTCACCGTGTCGGCCAGGCCCCCGACGTCCCGGACGATCGGAGGCGCCCCATACAATTGCGCCCGCATCTGGGTCAGGCCGCAGGGCTCGTACAGCGACGGCATGAGAAAGAGATCCGCGCCCGCCATCAGCCGGTGCTCCAGCCGATCGGTGAAGTCAAACTGCACGCCGACCCGATCCGGAGCGGACGATGCGAGCTCCACCAGCGCGGTCTCGTACTTCTGCTCACCGCTGCCCAGAAAGACGAACTGCGCGTCGAGAGCCAGTAGCTCCTCGCTCTGGAGTATGAGATCGAGTCCTTTCTGAGTGACCATGCGGCCGGTCATTCCGAAGAGCGGGACCTTCCGGCGCTGGGGAAGTCCGAAAGAGCGCTGCAGTGCTGCCTTGCAGCGGCGCTTTCCCTCGAGGCTCTCGGCCGAGTACTGCGCCGTGATCTGCGAGTCGGTAGCCGGGTTCCAGGTTCGTTGATCGATCCCGTTGAGAACCCCGACCAGACGGTCGGCCAGCGAGGTGAAGACACCGTGGAGCCCGAAGCCACCCCCGGCCGTGCGGAGCTCCACGGCCTGGGTCGGGCTCACTGTGGTGACGAAATCGGCGAACGCCAGTCCGCCTTTTAGAAAGTTGACCTTGCCGTACCACTCGAGCTGCCGCCAGTTATACAAATCCCACGGCAGTCCGATCTGGGGCATTACATCGGGCGGAAAGTGCCCCTGATACCCGGGGTTATGAACCGACAGCACGGCGGTGCTGTGGGCCGAGTACCCGTCGTGCAGCACCCGGCGCAGATACACCAGCGCGAGAGCAGTGTGCCAATCGTGGGCGTGGAGTACGATAGGCCCGGGAACGAGCCGCGGCAGCGCCGTGACGGCCGCCAGCGCGAAAAAGGCGAACCGGCGGGCATTGTCAGGGTAGTCAACAGCGTTCTCACCGTAGATGCCGTGCCGGTTGAAGTAGTCGAGGTGTTCGACGAAGAACACCTGGGGGCCGGCTCTCGGTCCGGCCGCCCGAAAGATCCGCGCTTCTTCCGAATGGGAACCCATGTGAACCAGGAACGGCTGGCCGACCGGCTCGAGGTCGGGGTCAGCGTCCCGGACCGTTCGGTACAGCGGCAGGATAGCGGCCACATCGAGGCCGGCGGCGCGTTGAAAGTTGGCCAGGCCACTGACGGCTTCGGCCAACCCCCCGGTCCGGGCATAGGGGTAGTATTCCGCGGCTACGTGGACGACGGAAACCGGCTGGCCTCCGGCGGTCCTGAGCGACGGTGTCGAGGTCACCGGCTCGCGAGCCGGCTGACGCAGGGTCGCCATCTATTGTGCCTCAAGCCGTGGGAGGATCGTCGCCCGACGTCTCTCCGTGAATAGCTGGTGCGTAGTACTCCTGCACGTACTCCCGTAGCATTCGCCTGGCAGTGAACCGGCTCCCTGCCAGGCGGAGAGCATGCCGCATCTTCTCGACCCAGCCGAGGGGAACTCCCTGCGCGTTGCGGGTGTAGTAAAGTGGGACGATCTGGTCCTCGAGGAGCCGGTACAAATCGCCGGCATCAGAGGCATCGGCATCCCCATCCTCGGGCACGGGAGAGATCGCCCACCCGCTCAGTCCATCGTAGCCCTCCTGCCACCATCCGTCGAGGGTGCTGAGCTGAGGCACTCCATTGAGCCCCGCCTTCATTCCGCTGGTACCTGAAGCTTCCAGCGGCACCCGCGGCAGATTGAGCCAGATATCGACGCCCTGTACCAACAGATGGGCCAGGTGCATGTCGTAATCTTCCAGGAACGCCACCCTCCCCTCGAACGCCGGATCCCGGGTGAACTGATAGACCGACTGCAGCACTTCCTTGCCGGGATTGTCCGCCGGGTGGGCCTTTCCCGCAAAGATGATCTGAACCGGCCGCCAGGGATCCACCAGGAGGCGTCGCAGCCGGGGGATGTTGCGGAAGATCAGATTGGCTCGCTTATAGGTGGCGAAACGACGGGCAAAGCCGATGGTGAATGCCATCGGATCGAGCAGGGTTCCTGCCCCCACTACCTGCGCGGCTTCCTTGAGCTGACCGGCAAACCTGCGCCGCGCATCCTCCCGAATGAAGTTTGACAGAGCCCGCTTCTGGCGCAGGTGCGCCTCCCAGAACTTCGCATGATCGAGCGTAAGCACCTGGTCCCAGAAGCCAGGCTCCTCCAGGCGATCTCCCCAGTTGGCGCCCAGGTGCTGGTCCAGCACGGCCATGATCGGCGTGGCCATCCAGGTAGCCAGGTGCACTCCGTTGGTGACATGTCCGATCGGCACCGCTTCCCAATGGCGATTGGGCCACAGCTCCCGCCAGATATTGCGGGAGACCTGCCCGTGCCTCCGGGAGACCCCATTGACCCGGGCGGAGAGACGCATGGCCGTGACCGTCATATGAAACTGTCCCGGCAGCGCGGGGTGGGCACCAAGAGCGAACAGAGCTTCCTTGTCGAAGCCCTTCTCCTCTTTCCACACCTGTCCAGCGCAAGCCTCGATTTGATCGTTGGTGAACGCATCGTGCCCGGCGGGCACGGGCGTGTGGGTGGTGAAGACGCTCTGCGACCGCACCTGATCCACCGCGTCCGCGTACGGAACCCCGCTGGCGGTCAGTTCCCGCAGCCGCTCGACCATCATGAAGGCAGCATGCCCTTCGTTGGCGTGCCAGACCGCCGGGTTGACCCCCATGGCCCTCAGCACCCTTACCCCGCCCACTCCGAGGATCCACTCCTGCCGGAGTCGGAGGTCCGGTCCGCCGGCGTAGAGCTTGTTCATGAGACCGCGGTCTTCCGGATGATTGGCCTCGAGATTGGTGTCCAGCAGGTAAATCGGGACTCGACCGACCATCATCTTCCAGGCCCGCACATGAACCGGCCGTCCGAAGGTCTGGACGGTAGTTAGCCAGGGCTGGTGGTTTGATCCGCCCGCCGGCACCAGCGGAGTGGCGCTTACGTCGTACTCGACGTCGCTGTCTTCCTGCCAGCCGTCCAGGGTCAGCCGCTGGTCGAAATAGCCTTTGCGGTAGAAGAGCCCTACACCGACCATCGGCACGCCCAGATCGCTCGCCGACTTGCAGTGGTCTCCGGCCAGTACGCCCAATCCACCCGAGTAGATAGGCACTGAGTTGTGCAGCCCGAACTCGGCGCAGAAGTACGCCACCGTACCGCCATTGAGATCGGGATAGTTTCGCGCGAACCAGGTGTCACCGTGGTCGGCCTCGTGCGCCATGCGCTCCATGACGTCGTCATAGCGGCGCAGGAAGCCGCTGTCGCTCGCGCACGCCGCGATCCGCGCGGGATCGACGCGACAGAGCAGCTCCAGCGGATTGTGCCGGGTGTCATGCCACAGCGGCTCATCGATGGATTGGAAGAGCGCCCGCGCTTCGCGGCTCCAGCTCCACCAGAGATTCATCGCGATTGCGGCGAGCCCTTCAATACGGGCCGGCAGGTACGGAATGCGGGTTTGTTGGGAAATCATGGGGTTAAGCGTAAGCGGTAAGCGGTAAGCGGTAAACGGGTGGGGGGTGGCCCCTCACTACTTACCGTTCACCACTCAAGCTTTTCTAGTGAACCAGCTTTTTGTATCTGATCCGATGCGGCTGATCTACTGACGCGCCTTTGCGCTTGTGGTAGTCGGCCGCGTAGTCCTGGTAGTTGCCTTCGTACCATACCACCTCGCTGTTCCCCTCGAACGCAAGAATGTGGGTAGCGATGCGGTCGAGAAACCAGCGGTCGTGGCTGATCACCACCGCACAGCCGGCAAAGCCGAGCAAGGCTTCCTCCAGCGCGCGGAGGGTATCGACGTCCAGGTCATTGGTGGGCTCGTCCAGGAGCAAGAGGTTGCCCCCGCTCTTCAGGAGCCGCGCGAGATGCAGGCGGTTTCGCTCGCCTCCCGAGAGAGTATCGACCCTCTTCTGTTGGTCGGATCCGCGAAAGTTGAATCCTGCGGCGTAAGCTCGTGCGTTGACGCTGCGGCGGCCGAACTGGAGCTGGTCATGCCCACCTGAGATTTCCTGGTAGACCGTCTTTCCGGGATCGAGGCTTTCCCGGTTCTGGTCCACGTATGCGATCTGCACGGTGGAGCCTACCGTAAGCGTGCCGGTGTCGGGCTCCTCCTGGCCGGTGATCATCCGGAAGAGCGTAGTCTTCCCTGCGCCGTTGGGACCGATGACGCCTACGATCCCTCCGCGAGGGAGCGAGAAGCTGAGGTTCTCGAAGAGGAGACGGTCACCAAAACCCTTGGCGACATCTTTCGCGACCACCACTTCATCACCCAATCGCTCCGGGACGGGGATCATGATCTCCGCGCTCCCCTCCGTCTGCCGCTCGGCGGCCTCCCTGAGCTCTTCGTAGCGGGTGATGCGAGCTTTGCTTTTAGCCTGCCGCGCCCGCGGCGACATGCGAACCCACTCGAGCTCGCGCTGCAGCGTCTTCTGACGCGCAGAGGCTTGTTTCTCCTCCTGTCCGAGCCGCCGCTCCTTCTGTTCCAGCCAGGATGAATAGTTCCCTTCCCAGGGAATCCCCGCGCCCTGATACAGCTCGAGAATCCACCCTGCCACATTATCGAGGAAATAGCGGTCGTGGGTAACCGCCACCACGGTGCCGGGGAACTCGGCCAGGTAGCGCTCCAGCCACCAGACACTCTCGGCGTCGAGGTGGTTCGTCGGCTCGTCTAAAAGGAGCATGTCCGGCTGTTCCAGCAGCAGACGGCAGAGCGCAACCCGGCGCCTCTCCCCGCCTGAGATCCGGGTCACGTCGGCATCGCCGGGAGGAAGGCGAAGCGCATCCATGGCCATGTCGATCTTATGGTCCAGCTCCCAGAGTCCGAGCACATCGATGCGTTCCTGAAGATTGCCCTGCTTCTCCAGCAGGCGCGTCATTTCGTCATCGTCCATGGGCTCCGCAAAGCTGGCGCTGATCTCGTTGAACTGGTCGAGTATCGCCTGCTGCTCCCGCACGCCGTCCATCACGTTGCCCCGGACGTCCTTTTCGCCATCTAGCTCCGGCTCCTGCGGCAGGTAGCCGATCCTGGTACCGGGCAGTGGACGGGCCTCACCGAGAAAATCCTTGTCCACTCCCGCCATGATCCGAAGCAGCGAGGATTTTCCCGCGCCGTTAGCTCCCAGAACACCGATCTTGGCGCCGGGGAAGAACGACAGGTGAATGCCCTTGAGGATCTCGCGGGATGGGGGCACGACCTTCCGGAGGTCGCGCATGGTAAAGATGTATTCGCCGGCCATAGGGGTGGGAAGTAAAGCGGTCTAGGGTCTAGGGTCTAGGGTCTAGGTTTGGACCTGAGAACCTGCGGCCAGTAGTCTCGACTGAGAAGTAGACCCTAGACGTGGGTCACAGGTTCTAAGGGTCTCCCCGGGCCTCGACGGTGTCGACCGCCTCCAGAAACAAAAAGGGCGCCCCAGCGGGAGCGCCCTCGGTTGTACCTACGGTGCCAAGTGGACTAGCTGAGGTTCTGATTTGCGATTTTGGCGAGATCGAACATCGTGACCTGGCTTCTATTGTTGAAGAGCGGCCGGAGCTTCTCGTCGGCATTGATCGCCCGGCGGTTCTTGGCATCCTGCAGCCCGTTCCGCTTGATGTAAGCCCAGAGCTTGCTGATGACCTGTGTCCGTGGCATGGGGCTGTTGCCGATTACTGCTGCGAGCTTGGCACTGGGCTGCAACGGTCTCATGAATGCGGGATTCGGAGCCCGCTTCTTGCCTGAGGATTTCTTGGTGGCTTTCTTTGCCGCCTTCTTGCGGGCGGCGGGTCGTTTCGCGGTCTTCTTGGCGGATTTCTTCCTACCGGCAGTCTTCTTCTTGGTGGCCATCGCGAGTCTCCCAGCTTGGGTGAGAACCGTGCTGTGCCTCGGAACCAACGAAACTTACCGTGTCAAACAGTACACAGACCGCGCCCAGTTGCAATAGCGAATATGGAATTTCCCCTCTGAAAAGCCACGGAGTAGTCTCTGACGGCGCCCGGAGGGCGGGTGTCCCGGTATATGTTTCGACCACAATTTGGGTCCTGTGCTTCCACTTTAACTCGCAAGATGGTGGCCGTTATGACGTGCTTTCACTCCTCTCTCCACCACTGGGCCTACGGCGCCAGCCCACTTGCACTGGGTTTCGCTCTCATTGTAGCCGCACCGGTGGAGCCCCCATGCGATGCGGACAACGGTGGCCTGGTGGTGCCGGAAGGCTTCTGTGCCACCCTCGTGGCGAGCAATCTCGGGCCGGTACGCCAACTGGCCGTTGGACCCAACGGTGACGTCTACGCCGCCCTCAGCGGCAAGCCGGGCGACGGCACCGGTGGGGTGCTGGCCTTCCGCGACCGCAATGGCGACGGGAAGCCGGATGAGCGGGCCACCTTCGGTCCCGGAGGAGGGAACGATGTCGAGGTCCATAACGGGTATGTCTATTTCGCATTGAACGACCGCATTCTCCGCTACCGTCTGTCCAGTGGCAAACTGGAGCCGGACGGAAAAGAGGAAGTCCTGGTGGCCGGCCTTCCCGGAGAGGGCAGCCACAAGGCGAAGAGCCTTGCGTTCGGGTCGGGTGATACGATGTACGTGGCGATCGGCTCGGCGACGAACAGCTGCCAGGAGACCGATCGTGTACCTGCCTCTCCCGGTAAGGATCCCTGCAAGGAGCTCGAGCGGCACGCCGGCATCTGGCAGTTCTCCGCCAGCCGTCCGGAGCAGCGATTCCCGGATGGAAGGCGAGTCGCTACCGGACTCCGGAACGCCATGGCCGTGACGACCGATCCAGGCACCGGCGCGCTCTATGCCGGCATACACGGCCGGGATCAGTTGAGCGACAACTGGGGATTTGCCGACGAGGTCAACGCGAACAACCCCGGAGAAGAGCTGGTGCGGATCGTGCCCGGCGATGACTATGGCTGGCCCTATTGCTACTACAGCAACCAGTACAAAAAGAAAGTGCTTGCCCCGGAGTACGGCGGCGACGGCCAGAAGGTAGGGCGGTGCGCCTCGGCCAAGGCACCCCTGTTGTCCTTTCCGGGGCACTGGGGACCGATGGCGCTCGCTTTCTACACCGGTGATGCCTTTGGACCCAAGTTCCGGGGAGGCTTGTTCGTGGCGTTCCGGGGGTCATGGAATCGCGCGCCGCTCCCCCAGGAAGGTTACCGAGTCTCGTTCGTTCCGTTCGTCAACGGCCGGCCCGCTGGTGCGTACTCCACCTTCGCCACCGATAAAGCCGGTCCCACTTCGCTCCGAGCTACCGGAGTGGCGGTGGCGCCGGATGGATCGCTGTACATCTCGGCCGACCAGAATGGCAAGATCTGGAAGGTGACACGCGCACGTTAGAAGTGCGCGTTGTCACCCTGAGGCGCATGCGCCGAGGGGCCCAAGCTCTGCTTCCGGAGCACCCGCTCGATTTCTCGAAGATCGGCCTCGATTTCGATGGGCCGGTTGGCTCCCGCCGGCGGTGGCTCCAACTCCTGGTGATACCGCAAGAGCTGGCCCGGGTCTTTGAGGATGTGACCAGTGAGAACGGCTATCACCCGCTGGGCTGGCTTTACTACTCCCGTGGTGACCAGGTGCCGAAGCCCGGCCAGGGTAACCGCGCTGGCCGGTTCGCAGCCAATGCCTGACGCGTCGATGGCCGCCTTGGCTTCCAGCAGCTCCGCATCTGAGGTCGACAGTACCACGCCCTCGGTCTCAGTGATCGCCTGCACGGCCCGGTCGTACGAAGCCGGGTCTCCGATCTTTATTGCCGTTGCAACCGTGTCGGCCTTGACCCGGTGACGTCGAGCAAAATTCTCGGCAAAGCTGCGCGCGAACGGCGCCGCGCCCGCCGCCTGCACCGCGGCCAGACGCGGCAGACGCTCAATGAGCCCCCACCGTTTGGCCTCTCTCAGCGCCTTACCGAAGGCGGCGGTATTTCCCAGGTTCCCCGCCGGCAAAACGATCCAGTCGGGAGGTTCCCACGCCAGCTGCTGCAACATCTCCAGGATTATCGTCTTCTGACCTTCAATGCGAAATGGATTGATCGAGTTCAGCAGGTACACCCCCAGCTGCTCGCTCGCCTGTTCGGCCAGTCGCATACAGTCATCGAAGTCTCCCCGGACGAGCAGCGTCCTCGCCCCGTAGGCGAGCGACTGCGCCAGCTTCCCTGTGGCGACGCCTCCGGCGGGAACCAGCACCAGCGCGGGCAATCCGGCCTGGGCAGCATAGGCGGCCAGGGAAGCCGCGGTGTTCCCGGTGGACGCGCACGCCACCGCGGCCGCGCCGATGCGCTTGGCTTGAGTCACACCCACTGTCATCCCCCGGTCCTTGAACGATCCGGTGGGATTGTGACCCTCGTGCTTCAGCAGGAGATTCTCGACGCCCGCCCAGCTGTCCAGGGCGACGCGATGCAGCAGCGGCGTGTTGCCCTCCGGATGCGACACGACCGCGTCAGCAGAAGGCAGGACAATCTCGCGAAACCGCCAAACGCCCGAGGCGGTGGCTCCAGGCTGGCCCCCGCGCCGCTCGGTGAAGCGCTGGATGAGCTCGGCGGGCGTCATCGCCGGCGGCCGGTGTTGAATTTCCAGCAGACCACCACACGCGGTGCAGCGAGAGTGTGGGTCGGTCTCAACCATCTCGTTGCCGCATGCAATGCACGATTGCCAGCTTGCCGGCCGCTGGGTCTGGAATCTCATAGGACGTCCTCCTCAGCCCCATTGACGATCCGGGCTCCCTCACGATCGATCCGTGCCACCCGAACGTCGCTCCTGTGGCCGCATGCGGTGTAGGCGGCTGACATGGCGGCTGCCACCCGCTCTCCCGAATCGCTCCCGCAAACCAGCGCGAAAGCGGTGGGACCGCTGCCCGATATCGAGCTTCCCAGCGCCCCCGCGTCCAGGGCCGCCCGCTTGGCTTCGCGGAATCCGGGAAGAAGTCCATGGCGCACTGGTTCGGCTATGCGGTCGTCAATGGCCCTTCCGAGAAGCGCGTAATCGCCAGAAGCAAGCGCTGCCACCATGGCACCCACCTGGGCCGCCTGATGCAGAGCGGTAGCACGGGAGACCCGGGCGGGAAGCACCCGGCGTGCTTCAGCCGTTCGCAGCTGCTGGTGCGGCCGGGCCAGCACCACCCGGAGCTCTTCCGGAATCGGAAGCTCGACCAGATCGAGCGGGTCCAGAGACCGGACCAGCACGATGCCACCGAGGAGCGCAGGGGCGATGTTATCCGCGTGCCGACCCGATACGCCTTCCTCGGCGTCGAGCGCCGCGCCCAGCAGGTCGAAACGGTTCAGCGGACTGCCCAATAGCGTGTTTACCGCCACCGCACTCGCCACCGCGGATGCAGCGCTGCCGCCCTGGCCGCCGGATAGCGGCAGCCCTTTCCTTACGGTGAGGTCGATTCCTCGTTTCCGGCAGCGCTCATCTCCGGCACGGTCCAGCACCGCTTGGGCGGCCAGGCCAGCCGTGTGGCGTGCCGGATTACGGGGGAGGTCAGGATGTCCAGGATCCCGGATGCGGATTCCCGGCGTATCGGTCCACTCCACCTGAACCGTGTCGCCTGGTCCGTCCAAAGCCAGCCCAAGAATGTCGAGACCGGGACCGATGTTCCCTACTCCACCGGGAGCGAAGGCGGTGGCCGACTGCCGGGTGTGGGTCATGCACCCGCCAGCCGCAGTATGTCGTTGAGCACACCCGCGGCGGTGACCTCAGCTCCTGCACCGGGGCCGGTGATTACCAGGGGGTTGGCCTTGTATCGGGCGGTGATAAAGACCAGCTGGTTATCCGATCCCTTGATTGCGGCCAGCGGGCTTGTTGCAGGCACCGCCTGCACCCCGACTGCGAGCCTGGTCCGCGTGACCCGCGCGACGTAGCGGAGCACCGATCCCTGTTCGGTTGCCGCCGCGACTCGGCGCTTCCAGGGGGGATCGAGCTCCTCCAGCCGTTCCAGAAAATCCCCGAGCGAGAGAGCCCGCGCCCATTTAGGCACCAGTGGCTGCACCCCTCTCTGCCGCAGCTCGCCACGATACCCAAGCAGGCGAGCGAGAATGAGCGCCTTGCGAGCGACATCCATCCCCGAGAGATCATCGCGCGGATCGGGCTCGGTGTAGCCCCTTTTCATGGCGCTTCTTACGGCACGGGAGAAGGGAATGCCCTCCGACACCTCACTCAACACGTAGCCCAGAGTTCCAGAGAGCAGGCCCTCGATGCGGTCCACGCGGTCGCCCGACTCGACCAGCTTGTGGTACGTGTCGATGATCGGGAGCCCTGCCCCTACGGTCGCTTCGTGCAGAATCCGTCTTCCTCGTGCCCGGGCGGTCTGCCATAACCCATCGCTAACGGCCTGTCGATCGGCAAGTGGGCGCTTGTTGGCCAGCACCAGATCCATCCCCCGAGTCAGCGCCTGCTCCAGGGCGGCTGCCGTGTCGTCCGCAGTGAGGTCGACCAGGACTGGACGGGCCAAGGCATAACTCGCGATGTGGGACACGGCCTCTTCCACGCAGGCCGCGCGGCCGTTGGGAAGGTCCGCAAGTCGCCGGCCCTTCCGCTTCTCCGAGGCAAGCTTGGCCAGGCGCCTCGCACTGATACCCGCCGGATCGAAAACGAATCCGGAACGATCGATTACGGCAGCCACGCGGAGCGTGAGAGAGGGGCGCTCGACCCGACTCAGCAGGGAGGAAAGCGCCCGGCCGATCTGGCCAAATCCAAGCAGTACGATCTCCATCCGCTCGGGCTGCACCACCGAGCCACCGGCAATGCGGGAGAGCTGAAAGGCGCCGTGGATTCTGCGCTGCGCTTCGGCCGCGTCGGCCGCCGCTACCACCACCGAGATATTGAGCTCGGATGAGCCTTGGGCTATGGCCACAACGTTCAGTCCGCCCGCCGCCAGGGCCGCAAACACTGCGGCCGCAACGCCGGGAGTGCCGTGCATGCCGAGTCCCACCACAGCCACGGTGGCCATTCCGGTGTTGACTTCGACACCGTCGATCTCCCGCCGGGCGATCTCTGCCTGAAACTCGCTGATCAAGCTGGCTCGCGCTCCCGCAGCCAGCGGTTCCGGAACGCTGAAACAGATGGAGTGCTCGGAAGAGGCCTGTGATATGAGCGACACGGAGATTCGCCGGCTGTGCAGCGAAGCAAAGGTACGAGCGGCTATCCCGGGAACGCCCAACATGCCGTTGCCGGTTACGGTGATCAGAGCCTGGCCACCGGCGGCGGTCAGCGCTTTGACGGGAAAGCGCCCCGGCGCCACCTGCTCCGACACTTCCGTGCCCGGGGAAGCGGGGTCATCGAAGGGGCGCACGTAGATGGAAATTTTCCGGCCGGCAAGAGGGATCAACGCTCTCGGATGAAGCACCTTGGCGCCATAGTAGGCCAGTTCGGCGGCTTCGCGCGCGTGGAGCTGAGGGATCACCCTCGCGTCGGGAACGACGCGGGGATCTGCCGTGAGCAAGCCAGGCACATCTTTCCAGAGCGATACCCGCTGAGCACCGACAGCGCGGGCAAGAAGCATAGCCGTGAGGTCGGAGCCACCTCGCCCCAGAGTGGCGACCTCGCCAGTCGCGGTCGCGCCGAGGAATCCCGGCACTACCGGAACGATGCCACGATTGATGATCGGAAGCAGGGTACGTTGGGCGGCGCGGTCGGTACCGGCGAAATCAGGCGACGCCTGGCCGAATGCGTCATCGGTCCGGATCACCTCGAGCGCGTCAACGTACTTCGCCTTCGTGCCGCATGCCGTGAGCGCCGCGGCAAAGAGGCGGGCGCTGAGCCGCTCGCCGCGCGAAACGATGAAGTCGCTGGTACGCGGGGTGAGCTCGCCGAGACGCCTCACCCCGGCCACCAGCACCTCCAACTCGCGAAAAGCCTCGGCAATGTCAGCCAGCATTCCGGTCCGGGACCGGCCGGCCGGAAGCAGGGCACGGGCCGCCTCGGTGTGCCTGATGCGCAACCGCCCGATCAGCGCTGCCAGCGCGCTCTCGTCCCTGGTGCCTGAACGCTGAGCCACTGCCAGGAGTGCATCGGTCACCCCCGCCATGGCGGAGACGACTACCAGGCCGGGCTCCCGGGAGTGACGCTGGATGATAGCGACGGCACGGAGAACGGCTGTGGAGTCGGCAAGTGACGCGCCGCCGAACTTGTGCACGTGCGGTGCGCGGCGGGGACGTGGCATCGGAAGAGAGTCTAGGGTCAAGAGTCGGGAGTCAAGGGCGACGTAAACGTCTCTCTTGACCCGGGACCCTGGACCCTAGACCCTTCACGTATGCTCACCCTGCTCAAGCTCATCCAGTCGATGATCAAGACGCTGCACTCCGAGGGAACGCCGGGGCAGGTGGCGGCGGGCATTGCGATCGGATCGGTACTGGGGCTGACGCCGCTTTTGAATCTGCACAACCTCCTCATCTTCTCGTTCGTCGTGCTGCTGAACGTTTCCTTCGGCGGTGCGATGCTGGGGTGGGCACTCTTCGTCCCGGTGGGATTTCTCCTTGACCCGGTGTTCCACGCCGTCGGCCTCGAGCTGCTCCAGGCGCCATCTCTCCGGCCCTTGTGGTCTACTTTGACGAACACACCCCTGATACCCTATACCAACTTCAACAACACAGTAGTGCTGGGCAGCTTTGCCGGATGGATGTTGCTGTCGGTGCCCATATTCTTTGCCGCGCGCTACGGCGTTGCCCGTTACCGGGCCACGATAGGTGAGAGAGTGAGGCAGTCGCGGTTCTACCGGGCGGTGACCGCCTCGCAAGCCTACAACTGGTACCGCATGTTCCGGCCGGGATGACCATGCGCCTGAAGATCTTCCGTTGGAAGGCGATCGGTCCGCTGCTTCTCTTATTCGCGATCATCGCCCTGGTGGTGGTGGTCTTCGCGGAGCCCATCGCCCACGACACCACCGAAGAAGCGAGCACTGAGCTACTGGGTACTCAAGTGGACGTGGGCAAGCTGGATCTGTATCCCCGCAAGGCCTCGGTTGACCTGCGGGCCCTACAGATTGCGGACCCCTTCCGCCTCACGCGCAACCTGTTGGAAGCCGACGAGATCCGGCTCAAGCTGAATCCCACGGCGCTGGCTGAGAAAAAGCTCGTGATAGAGCAGCTCAGCTTGAGCGGTATGCGGTTTGGCACTACCCGTAAGACTCCGGCTCGTCCGGTAGAAGGCAACGGGTTTGCCCCAAAAATTCTCCAGGCAGTCGACCAGTGGACCAAGCAGTTCAACGTACCGCTTCTGTCTCTCACCCCCATCGATACCATACGGCAGCTCGTCCTCAATCCCAGCCAGCTCACCACCGTAAGCCAGGCACAAGCACTCCTTGCCCGGACCGATTCAACCCGGAAGGCACTCGACCAGGGGTTTCAGCAGCTGAACATCCGCCCGACGCTGGACTCGGCCGGCGCTCTGGCCCAACGGCTGTCGGCCACAGACCCGAGTAAGCTCGGTCTGGACGGCACCCGTCAGGCCATCCAGTCGGTTCAGCAAACGCTGCGCGAGCTGGACGCGGCCAAAAACCGGGTGGAACAACTGGAACAGAGTACCCGAGCCGGGGTGCAGCTTCTGGGGCAAGGCGCGGGGATGCTGGACCAGGCCCGCCAGAAGGATTTCGCATTTGCCAGGTCGCTGCTCAAGCTACCGACCTTTTCCGCGCCAGACATCGGAAACGCATTCTTCGGCCAGGTGAGCATCGAGCGCTTCAAGCAGGCCCTCTATTGGGCTGAGTTGGCGCAACAGTACATGCCGCCCGGATTGTTGCCTCGCCCATCACCTGGGCCACAACGGCTCAGGGCTGCAGGACATACCATCGAGTTCCCCAGGGAGAAGGATTTTCCCCGCTTCCTGCTGGAGGAGGGGCTGCTCGACTTCTCGATCGGCGGTACCAGCGCTGCCCGGGGAGCCTATGCCGCCACCGTACGCGGGCTCACCTCTGTGCCCACGCTGTACGGCCGTCCCACGGTCATTACCGCCAACCGGCGCGCTGCTGGCTCGGCGCTCGCTGCTATTGATGTTGACGCCATCCTCGATCACGTCACCACCCGCACGAAGGACTCTGCCAGTGCCCGCCTTCGGGGTCTGAAGCTGCCTTCCTTCGACATCCCCGGCGTACCGTTCCGGCTCGATCCTGGCATTGGAACGAGCAACCTGGATTTCACCATGAGAGGCGGCGGTGCTCAGCTCTATGGACGCTGGGCCATTTCCTCCCAGCAGGTGCGCTGGTCAGTAGACACAGCGGGACGATCCCTGAACGACCTCGAACGGTTGGTGTGGCGTGTAGTTTCGGGACTCTCGCAGCTCGAGGTCGTGGCCGAGCTCGGTGGCGCAGTCGCCTCGCCCCGGCTTTCGGTCCGCAGCAACCTCGATCGGGCTGTCTCGCAGCGGCTCCAGGCAGTGATCGGTGAAGAAGTCGCCAGGGCTGAACGCATGGTGCGCGCCAAGGTGGACAGTCTGGTGGCCGACAAGGTCGAGCCACTAAAGCGGCGGATTGCCGTGGTCCAGACAGAGGCCAATGCGCGGATCCGGGCGGAGCGGCAGCGCCTCGAACAGGTGGAACAGCAGCTACAGGCGGAGCTGAAGCGGCTCAGCGGCGGGCTGGTGCCCGGGATCCAGCTGCCGAAGATTAAGTTGTAGAGGAGCTCCCCCATGCGCATCGGTGTCCCCAAGGAGACCACGGCAGGCGAGCGCCGTGTGGCGCTGGTTCCCGAATCGGGGAAAAAACTCATTCAGGCCGGGTACCAGATTCTCGTCGAAGCCGGGGCCGGGGCTCCTGCCGGCTTTCCCGACGCCTCATATAGCGAGGCCGGCATCACGCTGGACACGGACGCGGCGGCAGTGCTCGGCTCCGATCTGGTGCTGAAGGTAAATCCCCCCGAATCAAGCGAGATCGCCGCGATGGCGGCAGGCAGTATCTACCTGGGCTCCTTGATGCCCCTGCGAAATCTAGCGGCGGTGCGCGCTCTCGCCGCCCGGAGGGTGACCGCGTTCTCGACCGATGCCATCCCCCGAACCACTCGCGCTCAGGCCATGGACACTCTGTCATCGATGGCCAACATCGCGGGATACAAAGGTGCCCTCTTGGCCGCCGCGGAGCTGGGCAAATATTTCCCCATGTTGATGACCGCTGCCGGGATGGTGCCTCCCGCGAGGGTTTTCGTAATTGGAGCGGCGGTGGCGGGCCTTCAGGCGATTGCGACGGCCCGACGGCTGGGAGCAAATGTGTTCGCCACCGACGTCCGGCCCGAGGTAAAGGAGCAGATCGAGAGTGTCGGCGCCAAGTACGTCGGAATCGAGCTTAAAGAGGCAGCCTCCGCCGGGGGCGGCTACGCCAAGGAACTGACTGAGGAGGATCGGGCACGCCAACTGGAACTACTCGCCGCGCAGTGCGCACAGTCCGACGTGGTGATCACCACAGCACTCATCGGAGGCGTGTTCGCTCCCAGGCTGGTGAGTGCCGACATGGTCCGGTCGATGCGGCCGGGGGCGGTAATCGTTGACCTGGCTGCAGATGGGGGCGGCAACTGCGAGCTCTCGCGCCTGGGAGACACGGTGACCGTGCATGGCGTCACCATCCTGGCCCCACTCAACCTTCCCTCCACGATGCCATTGCACGCGAGTGTGCTCTTTTCCCGAAACCTCACCGCCTTTGTCCAGGCCTTTACCAAAGACAAGGCATTTCAGTTGGACTTCACTGATGACATCCAACAGGGCGCGGCCATAACTCACGACGGTGAGGTGAAACACGTCCGGACACGGGATGCCCTGCAGAAGGATGAAACATGAGCGAGTCCATCGACTACTGGTCACTCCTCTACGTTTTTGTGCTGGCTGCATTTATCGGCCTGGGAGTTATCCGCCGGGTATCGCGGCTGCTGCATACTCCCTTGATGTCGATTACCAACGCCATCTCCGGTATCGCAGTGATCGGCTCGATCATCGTGACCGGTGGAGACTATCCTACCGAAATCCGGATCATGGGAGCGATCGCGCTGTTCGCCTCCATGACCAACATCGTCAGCGGTTTTCTCATCACTGATCGCATGCTGAAGATGTTCAAGGCCGACCGCAGGCCGAAACCGGACCAGCGGTCATGAACAACGCGCTGGTGCAGCTGTCCTATTTGGTGGCAACCGGCCTGTTCATCTTTGCATTGCACTGGATGAACGCGCCCCTGACCGCCCGGAAAGGCGTGTACGCAGGGGTTGCCGCAATGGTCATAGCCATCGGCGCAACCTGGGCCCAGCCCGAGGTAGTGCACCACGGCTGGATCGTTCTGGCCATCATTGCCGGCGTAGCGGTCGGTGTGCCGCTCTCGATGGTGCCGCTCACCGCGGTTCCCCAGCGGACCGCTCTGTCGCACGCTTTTGGAGGTTTGGCCGCGGGTCTGGTGGGGACAGCAAAGTATTACCTGTGGTTCTCGGAGGGACCTCAGCACCTGACGACGTTTCGCATGGTTGCGATCATCGTCGAGATAATTTTGGGGTATCTGACATTTACCGGCAGTCTTCTGGCTGCGGGCAAGCTGCAGGAAGTGAAGTGGATCCCTCAGCGGCCGGTCACCTATCCGCTTCAGAACGTTACCAATCTAGGACTCCTTGCCCTCGCGGCGGTGGTCGGCGTTGCGTTGACCTTGAACCCGACGGCAGCGTGGGCGCCGGCGCTATTCCCGGTCGTAATTCTGCTGGCGCTGGTGTTCGGTGTCCTGCTGATCATCCCGATTGGCGGCGCCGACATGCCCACGGTGATCGCGATTTTGAACTCCTATGCCGGGCTCGCCGCGGTGGCGATGGGCTTTGTGCTGGACAACAAGCTGCTGATTACCGCTGGAGCGCTCGACGGCGCCAGCGGACTGATCCTGGCCATTATCATGTGCAAGGCGATGAACCGTTCGTTTCTCAACGTTCTTTTCGGAGCCTTCGGCCAGGCGCAGCCGGTCAAAACAGGGGGCGATCAGAAGATTTACCGGGAGGAAACCATCGAAGGCGGCGCCCAGGTGCTGGAGCAGGCCAACTTGGTGGTGATCATTCCGGGCTACGGAATGGCGGTGGCCCAGGCCCAGCACAAGGTACGCGAGCTGTACGACCAGCTAAAGAAGCGCGGCGTGTCGGTAAAGTTCGCTATTCATCCGGTGGCGGGTCGCATGCCGGGGCACATGAACGTGCTTCTGGCCGAGGCCGATATCCCGTATACCGATTTGGTCGAGATGGACGATATCAACCCTGACATGCCGCAGTGTGACGTGGCGCTGGTGGTGGGCGCCAACGACGTGGTGAATCCGTCCGCTCGCAACGAGAAGACCAGCCCCATCTACGGAATGCCGATCATTGATGCGGACAAAGCCAGGACGGTGTTCGCCATCAAACGGAGCAAGAACCCGGGATTCGCCGGAATCGATAATGAGCTTTACTTTTCGGATCGGACCTGGATGTTATTCGGCGACGCAAAGAACGTCGTCGGCGAGCTGGTCAAACAGCTCTCGGGCAGCGCCGTGCATTGACGGCCTCCGGGATTGCCTCCGGCCCAGACCAATCCACTGACAACCTGAAAATGAATATGATAGCCCACATCCTTCCTTCGGTCCTCGTACTTATCATGGCTTCAGTCGTGCAAGCGCAGGAAGCCTGTATCGATCAGATCAAGTTTCCCGAGGTGGGGCGTTGGGCCGAGTACCATGCCGATTTCAAGGGAAAAGACCCGTATACGATGCGCTACGCCGTGATTGGTGGCGAGACGCGCGAAGGGAACGGCTTAAAGTGGCTCGAGCTTCGCACGGTGGGCAACAAAAAGGACGGAGACGTGGTCTACCAGATGCTGGTGCCGGGCTCGGTCTCTCAGCTGGGCGAGGTACAGGCTATTGTCATGAAGCACGGGACTCGACCGGCAATGAAGATGGACGGGATGATGCTGAAGATGATACGCGGACACATGGAGAAGCAGTCATTCCTCAACGATATCTGCAAGGATGTGACGCTGGTCGGTTCCGAAACGGTTTCGGTCCCGGCGGGCAAATTTGAAGGCCGGCGTTACCACAGCGCCAAGTACTCCTCAGACAGCTGGATTTCGGCTGACGTACCGTTCTCACTGGTAAAATCGGTGGGAAAGGATTTCGATTTGGCCCTGAAGGGGCATGGAGAGGGAGCCAAATCCTCCATCAACGAAGAGCCTCAAAGCATGGGAGGTAAGAGGTAAATAGAGGTTCCACAGACCGACCCTAGCAACACATCAGACGTTTCAAAATGGCAGGCTGCTCCAGTCTACTGCCAATAGTGCAGGTGCGCCAGTCAGACCTGTTCTGAGCCCGGAATCGACTCCGCAACCCCCCATCCCGCTGTGGTTTATCTAAGGTGTTGATTTCTCATATCTTAGACGTTATATTGGCCGACCCCAAATCTGGCTCGGCCTCAGTCGTGGCTGGCAACCGAGCAAGGGACGATAGTCCCGTAGGAGGTACAGGCGTGACAATTAAGGCTCGCGGTAAGCGCCGTCCGGTTCGCCCGGCACAGATCGCTCGGGCAATTGATGAGGGTCGCGAAAGTCTCGACCTCTATCTCGACGAGATCAGCCGGGTTCCACTCCTCAATCGCGAAGAGGAGATGGAGCTGGCCCGGAAGGCCTTCAAGGGGAATGTGCTGGCGCAGGAAAGGCTGGCCCGTCACAATGTCCGATTCGTCGTCTCGGTGGCCAAGAAGTTTCAGAACCGGGGCGTCCCGCTGGTGGATCTCATCGGCGAGGGAAATCTGGGGCTGATGACGGCTGCCCGGAAGTTCGATCCCGATCGGGGTGTCAAGTTCATTTCGTACGCGGTTTGGTGGATCCGTCAGGCGGTGCAGGCGGCTATTGCGCGGCACGGCCGGCCGGTTCGCGTGCCGCTCAATCGTACCGCCGATCTGAGCCGGCTGGGTCGTACTACAACTCTGCTTAAGGATCGGCTGGGCCGCATGCCCACCACCGAGGAGCTCGCGCGAGCGACGGGCCTGACGGTAGAAGCGGTACGTTCGCTCAGCGCGCTGAATTCGGAGGCGGTACGGCTGGACCATCCAACGCGCGATGGAGAAGGCAACGAACGCATTGAACGCTTCACCAGTGGGGAGCAGGAAAGCACCGACATGTCCACCATGGCTAATAGCCAGACGCGGGATATCGAGGCGGCTCTTGCCGCCCTGCCGCCGCGGGATGCCAAGGTGCTTCGGCTCTATTTCGGGCTGGACGATGGCAACAGCCGTACCCTGGAAGAGATCGGCCGCATGATGGGAGTTACCCGCGAGCGGATCCGCCAGCTTCGGGATCGCGCCTTGCTCCGGCTCCGGGAGGGCGAAACCGGAGATCGGCTGAAGGACCTGGTGGCGTGAGGCAGCTACGAGTTGTGAGCTAGCAGCTGCTCCGAAGTGCGAGAAACCCTCCACGACAAGGAGGGTTTCTGCTTAAAGACGCTCATAACTCTCCGCTCCTAGCTCCTAGCGTCCCCCGTAGCTGATTCGAGTGCAGCCCACCCTCCCTCACGCCATCAATCGCCAGTACAACGGGCTCCGGATCGAATGGGATCAGACGGGGCACGAAGGCTTTTATCCTGCTCGCGAGCTGCGCCTCGCCTGCCCCTGCGCCGGCTGCGTCGAAGAGATGAGCGGACGGCCGCTGCTGGATCCAGACACCATACCGATGGACATCCGTCCAGCCTCGGTTGCTCTGGTGGGTGCCTATGGGATCAAAATCCAGTGGAGTGATGGGCATTCGACCGGCATTTACACCTTCGAGCAGTTGCTCCGAAGCTGTCCTTGTATCCATTGTATCAGCAGCCGGTGAGCGGCGACACATCCTGGTCTCTGTTGTCGAGGCACTCTGTACCCTAACCGTTCCCCCACCCGCATCTCGATTGCCGGAGCTGCCAATGCCCCACCAGCACCACTCAAATCTCCGCGAAGGTCTGGTCGCGGGTCTCGTTGGAGCGCTGTTAGTAGCCCTCTGGTATTTTGCCGTGGATCTGGGACGAGGAGAGCTGTTCTATACCCCTAACGTACTGGGGCAGGTGTTCGCGCAAGGTGATACGATTCCAAGCACGCGCACGATTACCAGCCCTGCAGTGATTCAGTACTCCCTGCTGCACTTCGGTTGGTTTTTGCTTTTCGGCATCGTGCTGACAGCGCTAACCCATCTTGCCACCCGCAATCCGGCCTTCCGCATGGGTGTCTGGCTCTTCCTGGTAATCGGGTTCGCCTTCTGGCTCGGAATCTCTTATGCGCTTTACCGGGTGACCGATCAGCGGCTGCCCTGGTGGACTACGTTCGTAGGAACCCTACTGGGCCATGGGTCGATAGGACTCTATCTCTTGCGGCGGCACCCGGCTCTGCGGGGAAGTCTCCAGAAACTGCCTCTGGGAGCCGAGGTCAAGCCGCCGCCTCACCCCCCGGGCGGACCCATGGCCTGAAATAAGGATGGGGGTGCCTTGCGTTCCGGACACGGCGCCCACAATGTGGTGGCAAGCTGCAATTGATGGCATCACTTACTCGAGGGGCCCGCTCCGGAGGCTATCCATGCTGGACCACTCCCACTCGACCATGGCTGAAGGCACCGATGTCGGGATCATCGGAGGTCTGGCCGTAGCTGTCTGGTTTCTGATACTCGACACCATCGCCGGCCACCCATTTCAGACTCCCAGCCTTCTCGGGCAGGTGGTGCTTTTTGGAGAGGCCAGGCCGGACACCAACCGATTGGTGTTCGGAGCTATCCTCGTGTATACCGCCTTTCACTTCGCGGTCTTTGCCCTTCTGGGAATGGGCTTGGTGGTCCTGGTCCACTGGGCAGTGCGTGACTCGGTAGTGCGCTACGCGCTGCTGCCGGTGTTTCTCGTCTTCGAGGTGATGTTCTACGGGTTGTTGGAGGTCTTCTCCGAACGGACCAACACCCTCTTTCCCTTCTGGGCGGTGGTTACCGCCAACACGCTGGCCGCGCTCTGTATGGGAATCTACCTTTGGGTCCGGCACCCGGATTTCCGCCGCTCCATTCAGGATATCCCGCTGGGCGACGCGCCCCGGTAGAAGGAGGGAAGGAGGGAAGGAGGAACGAGGGAAAGACAGTGGAGCTGAGGGTACATTTTCCACGTTCTCTGGTCCGCTCCTTTTCATCCTTCCCCTGCACCATTCCCCACCTTCCCTCGTTCACTCTTCCCTCCTTCCCTCCTCCCATCTTACCTTCCAGCCTCACCTTACAACGGCCAGGTCTGTGCGCCAGCGAGCTTTAGCCGGTCTCCCGCTGCTACTTCTCTTCCCATTGTTCGCATCGCCCGTAGTGGGGCAGCTAGAGCCGCCTTCCACTGGAGGCGCTGTGGCGTTGGATCAGGAACTGCGCATGCTCGGGCACTATAAGCGCGTGCTGATGATCGGGGCGCATCCCGACGACGAGGACACGGAGCTTCTCACGGTACTGGTGCGCGGAATGGGCGCTGAAGCGGCATATCTCTCCCTTAATCGGGGTGAAGGGGGGCAAAATCTGATCGGGCCGGAGCTGGGTGAGGCGCTGGGGCTCATCCGGACCGAGGAGCTGCTCGCCGCCCGGCGGTTGGATGGCGCGCGGCAATATTTCACCCGGGCCTATGACTTTGGTTACTCCAAGACAATCGACGAAACCTGGCTGCACTGGCCCCGCGACACGGTCCTCAAGGACGTGGTCAGAATCGTGCGGCGCTTTCGTCCTCAGATCGTGGTTTCGATCTTCAGCGGAACGCCACGGGATGGTCATGGACAGCATCAGGCGGCAGGCTGGGCGGCACAGGAAGCGTTCCGCATAGCTGGGGACTCCAGCCGGTTTCGGGAGCTATTTCGCGAGGAAGGGCTGATTGCCTGGCAGCCGCTCAAGCTGTACCGTAGCACCCGCTTTGACACCGCCGCCACGACGCTCACTCTGAACGGGGGCATCCTCGATCCCGCGGTGGGCAAATCCTTTCACCAGATCGCCATGGCCGGGCGTAGCCTGCACCGGTCGCAGGACATGGGGCAGCTGCAGGGGATCGGGCCCTCTCAGGTCCGTCTGGCGCTGGTCGAGGATCGTGCAGGTGGCGGAGCAGGACTCTTCGAAGGGATCGACACGACCCTCCAGTCCATGCCCTTCGGGGAGCGAAGGAGTGAGGAATCAACCAGGGTGGTGCGTGGCATCGAGCCGGAGCCAGCGCTGCAGCGCTACGTTGCGCGGATTGATTCCGTGCACGCGGCCCGGGGAAACTCCGCTCGGCGGCGGGCCTTGTTGGCGCGCGCTGCCTCTGATCTGGAGACGGCAGTCGCCCAGCCTCCCCGCGCCTCTCCGGCCGACCAGGGAGTGTACTACACCCGGGGCATCGAGCTCGAAGATCAATTGGGCCACCTCAATACCGCTGCCTGGCATCTCGGACGAGTGGTCTTCGATGCCACGATCGATGATGACCGGGTCGTTCCCGGTCAGTTGCTGCGGTGGACGTTGTCTTCGTGGAACGCTTCGGAGGAGCCGCGGATGGCGGCTATGCGCGCTGCTGAGTGCATACCATTGGCGGAGTGCAGCGCACCGGATCAGGAGTCTGAGTCCCATACAATCCCGCCGGGGCAGGTCAGCACCGACACCGTCGACTACCCGGTGCTCGATCAGCCTCCCTCTACACCGTATTTCCTGAGAGCGCCTCGCGTCGGCGATGTGTACCAGTGGCCGGAGCAGCGCCCCGACCAAGCGGGGATCACCGGTGGAGTTCCCTACGGAGAGCCGTTCGAGTCACCCACCTTCCTGGGGTCAGTCGAAGTGAATTCAGGACATTCCAACGGTCTGGGTGCTGCCCGGTCGGCTGAAGCTGTCTTCCGGTTCAACGACCAGGCGCGCGGTGAAGTACGCCGCCCGGTAACGGTGGTGCCGCGCATTGACGTCAAGATCGACCCTGCCACCGAGCTCTGGCCCATCAATTCAGTGGTACCCCACCGGTTCACCGTCACCCTGACACATGGCGCACCGGACTCGACCTCCGGCACCGTGAGCCTCCAACTGCCCCGGGGCTGGCGAGCGGTGCCACCGCAGGAGTTTCGCTTCACCCGGGAAGACGAGCGAGGCACCTTCAGCTTCCTGGTAAGGCCGCCTCCCAGGATGCCTGCGGGCTCGGCCGAGATTCGCGCCATCGCTCGCGATTCGGAGGACCGCGTTTACGGACTTGGCATTTTTACGGTGGACTATCCCCACATACGCTCACGTGCGTTCGCGAAAGCGGCCACCGCCACACTTCGCACGGCTCCCCTGACCCTGCCTCGGCTGACGCGTGTGGGGTACATCCGAGGTGCGGCAGACCAGGTTCCAGAGGCGCTTGCGAGTATCGGGGTTCCCGTGGTGCTGCTGAGCGCCGAAACTCTTGAGCGGGGAACTCTGTCGCGGTTCGACGCCATTGTCATTGGTCCTCGTGCCTATGAAACGGATCCTGCCCTGTTGGCGAACAATCGCCGTGTGCTGGAGTATGCCCGGCGCGGAGGTCTCGTCATCGTGCAGTATCAGCAACATCGCTTCTTTACCGGCCGGTTCGCTCCCTACCCGATGTCGGTGGGTGGGCCCCAGGTGAGTCACGACCGAGTGACTGACGAGAGCGCCCCGGTGCGCATATTCGCCCCAGGTCACCCGGCTGCTGGTGTGCCGAACCGTCTTGAAACTGGAGACTGGGAGAACTGGGTTCAGGAGCGCGGACTTTACTTCCCCCGCAGTTGGGACCGGCGCTACCAGACCGTACTCGAGACCCACGATCCCGGTGAGCCTCCGCTGCGAGGTGGACTGCTGATCGCGCCGCTGGGAAAGGGGACTTATGTGTATACCGGCCTGAGCTTTTTTCGTCAGTTGCCGGCAGGAGTGCCGGGTGCTTTCAGGTTGTTCGCCAATCTCCTCGCCCTCCCACATGGGCGGTGAGGGGAAGGGCGGGAGTGTCACTGCCCGCGTGCTCGCGCGCTGCTTCCGCGCTCTTGCGCCGATCTTTCCCCTCCTCCCCCTCCTCCCCGTCCTCCCCGCTTGTTCCACCGACGATCGTACACCCGTTGTCCTCTACTCTCCCCACGGTCGCGATCAGCTGACTCTGCTTGAACGGGCATTCGAGCGCCACCGGCCCGACATCGACGTAAGATGGCTCGACATGGGATCCCAGGAGATTCTGGATCGCCTGCGCTTCGAGCGGGTCAATCCGCAAGCCGATGTCTGGTTCGGCGGGCCGAGCCCCATCTTCGAGCGGGGAACTCAAGACTCTCTGCTGGCACCGTACCGTCCGGTGTGGGCCGATAGGGTCGATGCGAAGGCAATCGGCCGGGACGATCTGTACTTCCCGGTCTACCGCACTCCGGCTGTCATCGCCTTCAACAGCCGGGCCGTGTCCCGGGCAGAGGCGCCGCGGGATTGGGATGAAGTCCTGGAGCCGCGATGGAAGAACAAGGTCATTATCCGTGATCCCATGGCAAGCGGAACGATGCGCGCCATCTGGGGACTTATCCTGGTGCGCAGTCTGCGCCAGACCGGTGACACGGCCAGGGGGATGGCCTGGCTGCGTCGGCTGGACGGTCAAACCAAGACTTACACCATCAATCCGGCTCTACTCTACGAAAAGCTCGTCCGGCAGGAAGGGCTGGTGAGCCTCTGGGATCTCCAGGACATACTGATCAGCGCGTCCAAGGGAATGCCGCTCGGCTATGTCTTTCCCCGAAGCGGCACGGTGGTAATCGAAGACGTCATTGGACTGGTACGAGGGAGCCGGCACCCCGAAGGTGCACGGGCATTCATCGACTTCGTGGGCAGCGAGGAAGCCCAGCTGCTGGCCGCGCGCGAGGTGTTTCGTCTGCCGGCGCGCCACGATCTGCCTCCCGATTCCGTTCCCTACTGGGTAGCCGAGGTGGAGCGCGAGATGGTAGTCACCGATGTGGATTGGAATCTGGTCTCCACCCGGGGACCCGAATGGATGCGTTACTGGGACCAATACGTGAGAGGCACGGGTGAGAAGTGAGGGTTGAGCGATGACGTTTCTGCGTCTCGAGGGCCTGACCAAACGCTTCGGCGAAATGGCCGCGGTCGATGGCCTGTCGCTCACCATCGAGCGGGGTGAGATGCTCTCCTTGCTCGGACCGAGCGGAAGCGGGAAGACAACCACCCTCCGGCTGCTGGCCGGTTTCGAGTCACCTGACCAGGGGCGGGTAATGGTAGAGGGAGACGACGTTACCCGACTGGAGCCGGTGACTCGCCGGTTCGGCATGGTGTTTCAGCATTATGCTCTCTTTCCCCACCTCGACGTAGCCCAAAACCTGGCATTCGGGCTGGAGTCGCTTGGCGTTAGCGGGGAGGAGCTCGAGCGGCGGGTTGCGAGGGCTCTCGCGCTGGTAGATCTGGCCGGGTTCGAGCGTCGTCGCATCGGCCAGCTCTCGGGTGGTCAGCAGCAGCGGGTGGCGCTGGCGCGCGCGCTTGCCCCCGAGCCTCGCGTCCTGCTGCTAGATGAGCCGTTGTCCAACCTTGACCCTTCGCTGCGGGAGCGGACCCGTCGCGAGATCCGGGAGTTGATCCGCAGGGTTGGCATCACCACGGTGCTCGTTACCCATGAGCAGGACGAGGCTTTCGATCTGGGCGATCGGGTGGCTGTGCTCCGACGTGGCAGGCTGGAGCAGGTTGGCACACCCGAGGATCTGTATGCTTCTCCGGCAAACGAGTTTGTGGCCGAGTTTGTCGGCCGCTCCAGCAGTATCGGAGTGATGATACTCGGCCCCGCCGACCGCGGGCTCCGTGTGATTATCGAGGGCGCGGAGTGGGATCTCACCGACACCAACGCCGCCCCGGCTGGTCCGGCCCTCATGGTGGTGCGGCCCGAGGCACTCCGGCTCATGTCACCCGCGCCGCGGGCGCTCATAGGTACGGTAACGGAACGCCGCTTTACCGGCGCCGCCAGCCTCTTCACCATCCTCACCGAGGGTGGGGCCTCGCTCGAGGTGACCGGTCCTCCCCGCTCGGTGAGGGCCGGCGAGCGGGTTGGCATCATGCCCAGTCGGCGGGCCGGGGGCGGCATCCACCTGTTTCCTCGAGCTTTACCGTGACCCGCATTCGGCGGGTCGAGCTTCTCGGCGGAGTACTCCTGCTCCTGCTGATCTGGCTCATCGTATACCCGCTGATTTTGGTACTCATTGAAGGATTTCGGGGACCTCAGGGCTGGACCCTCGATTTCGTGCGGAGCTTCCTTCAGCCGCATGAAGCGAGTGCGCTCTGGGGAAGCGTATGGATCTCCCTGGTGAGCGTGCTGCTCGCCGCTATGGTAGGAATTCCGCTCGCCTTTTTGTTCGGCCGGTACGACTTCCCAGGCCGGAAAATCCTGGGCTGGCTGGTGGCTCTGCCGGCCGTCCTCCCTCCGCTGGTTGGAGTGATCGCTTTTCTCTTTCTTTATGGAGAAAGCGGTTTCGTCTCGCTGATGATTCAGCGCCTGCTCGGTCTGGAGCAGCCGCCCTGGATGCTTCAGGGCGCGGGCGCGATTCTGCTGGTCCATGCCTATTCGATGTACGTGTACTTCTACCTCTTCACCAGGGCGGGTCTTGCCTCGCTCGACGCCTCCGTACTGGAGGCCGCAGCGAGTCTGGGGGCAGGACGGTGGCGCACGCTGAGGCGGGTGGTCCTGCCACTGCTCTACCCCTCGCTAGGGGGTGCGGCGCTCCTCACGTTCATGACCTCACTCGCGTCTTTCAGCGCGCCGTACATCTTCGGCGGCGGCTTCCGGGTGATGACCACTCAAATCGTGGCGACCCGGCTCAATGGCGATGACGAGCTCGCCATGATTGAGACGGTGTCCCTGACAATGGTGGCGCTGATCGCTCTCTGGATGCTACGCGGCCCCCGCCGGCTGGACAGTCTGGCGGGGGGCCGCAAGGGCATGGCTCCGGTAAGGGTGCGGGTGCAGCGCCGCGGTGTACGCCTGGCTCTCGCGCTGCTCGGCTGGGGGCTAGCCGTGCTGCTCCTGCTGCCCCACCTGACGCTGCTGCTGGTTTCCTTCGTCCCGTTGGGCACCTGGACCACCGAGCCGCTTCCGCCTGCCTATACCTGGCGAAACTACCTGACCCTGCTGGAAGATCCGGTTCGGGCCCGGCCTCTGTTCAACAGCCTGTGGCTGGCCAGCGCATCCACCGTGGCAGCTGTCGCCATCGCGCTGGCCGCCGGGATCCTTTCAGTTCGGAGCCGGGTACCTGGTCGCGGGTTGATCGAGGGGCTGCTGGCCCTGCCATGGGCGGTTCCAGGAACCGTATTTGCCATCGCGCTTGCCACGGCATTCAGCGTCCGGGCGCCCCTGGCCGGACGGTTTGTCCTGGTGGGAACGCTCTGGATCCTTCCGCTGGCCTATCTCGTCAGGAACTTACCGATCACCAGCCGGGCGGTCCTGGCCGGTTTCCGGGCACTCGATCCGTCCCTGGACGAAGCCGCTGCGACACTAGGGGCAGGCCGCTGGCGGACCCTCCGCCAGGTGACGCTCCCGCTCCTTCGTCCGGCCCTGCTCGCGGGGGCGAGTCTGGCATTCGTCACCGCGTTTGGCGACTTCGTGACTTCCATCATGCTGTACACCTACGACACCCGGCCCATCTCCCTGGAGATTCTCTCCAGCCTCAGGCAGTCCGATGTGGGGGTGGCGGCCGCGTACGGTGTAGTGCTGATGGCTGTGAGCGCCGCCGTGTTCGCCCTGGGTGCCGACCAGGGAAGCGGTGGATGAACTTTCGCCGTCTGGCCGTGCTCATCGGGGTGAACTTCGTGGACATGATCGGCTTCATGATCGTGCTTCCGCTACTTCCTTTCTACGCCCTCAAGCTGAACGCATCGCCCGAGGTCGTTGGGCAGATGATCGCTTCGTATTCCATTGCCCAGCTGGTGGCGGCCCCGCTTTGGGGGCGGGTCTCTGATCGATACGGCCGGAGACCCGCGCTGCTCATCGGCCTCAGCGCCTCCGCCATTGCCTATGTGGTCTTCGGCTTGGCCGATACTCTCTGGCTGCTATACCTCTC
>JACCRS010000124.1 GCA_013813435.1 Gemmatimonadales bacterium | reverse complement strand
TCACCGCTGCGGCCGGAGCAGGCCAGGGCATGGGGGAGGGTTTGTGCCGGGCACTGACAAATCGAAAGGATCTTCCCGGGGCAGACGCATCTATTCTCCTGGCGGCGCAACAACATGGGGTGCCGGTTACCGTACACGCCGCCATCGGCGCCGAGATAATCCACCAACACCCGGCAACGGACGGCGCCGCAGTCGGAGCTACCAGTTACCGCGACTTCCGCCGACTGGCGGCCGCTATTCCCGATCTCCATCAAGGCGGTGTGGTGCTCAACTGGGGCAGCGCCGTACTGATGCCGGAGATTTTTCTCAAGGCTCTAACTATCGCGCGGAACCTCGACCAGGGGCGCCCGACCCATTTCACTGCCGCCGACTTCGACATGCAGCGGCACTACCGCCCCCGAATGAATGTGGTCCAGCGGCCTACTCGTGCCGGCGGTGCCGGCTTCCTGCTCACCGGCCACCACGAGATTCTTATTCCGCTGTTGGTGTGGGGGGTACTGGAGAGAGTCGGGAGTCAGGAGTCAGGAGTCGGGGCTGCAGAAAGCAAGGAAAGAAACCGAAAGTAGGCAGCGACCCCTCACGGGGTCGCTCCCGATTCCGTCTCCCCGACCTCAATTCCCCGAAATTATCTCCCGAACTCGAGCTGCTGTATTTGGGGCCAGGAGCTTCAGCATCAGGTAGAGCGTGAATCCTACGAAGGCCAGCCAGAGTGCCGTGCCCACAAGTCCCACTACCAGGCCGAATAATCCAAAGACAATTTTCAGCGCGACCATGGCAACCACAGCGAAGACCGCGAATCCAAACAGGTTCCGAAGCACTTGAGTTTCCTCACGGGAGCGGGTCAGGCAGCAGTACGCCCCGACGTTTCAGATAGTTTCATAGGCTAGCGGTGTCTGCCAACTACGATGTAATCATCGTCGGAGGTGGCGCCATCGGAGCCGCGTGTGCGCGGGAGCTGGCTTCGACAGGACGGAAGATTCTAATCCTCGAGGCTGGAGGTGATGCCGGCCAGGCATGGCGTGCGGCCGCGGGAATGCTGGCGCCGCAGATCGAAGCCGACGCCAGCGACCAGCTGCTTCAGCTGGGTTTGGCCGGACGAGACCATTATCAGCAGCTCGCGCTCGCCTTGAGCGATGGGGTCAACATCGACGTGGGTCTCTGGCAGGAGGGCATCGCTCGTGTCGCCGCCTCCGGGCCGGAGGCCGAGGAGCTGAGGGCCAGAGTAACCTGGCAACAGGACCAGGGTCATGGCTGTTTCTGGCTCGAGGCGAGGGAGGTAAAACAGCGCTGGCCATGGCTCGGGCCCACGGCCGGCGCGCTGTGGGCCCCCCATGATGGCGCCCTAGATCCGGAACGCCTCGTATGTGGACTGTTGGCGGATGCCCAGCGGATGGGCGCAACCGTCGTGACGAACCGTGCGGTTAGTCTCGAGCGAGAAGGCGCAAGAGTAGTGGGGCTCAGCGGAGAGGCCGGCCGATACGCGGCGGGAAACGTTGTACTGGCAGCGGGAGCGTGGTCCGGTCTGCTGGAGGGGCTTCCGCGTGCCGTTCCGGTTCGGCCGGTCCGAGGGCAAATGGCTGCCCTGCCCTGGCCGCCCGATATCCCGCGTGCGATCGTGTATCACAAGGATTGTTATCTGCTCGCCCGCGGCGGCGAGGCTATTATCGGGTCCACGATGGAGGAGGCCGGGTTTCGCTCAGAAGTCACCGCCGCCGGCCTGGCGCGGATCTTTGCGGCTACGACGGCGCTCTGCCCCGGCTTGATTCGAGCCAAGGTTCGCCGTACTTGGGCGGGGCTCCGGCCGATGACACCCGACGGGCTCCCCATTATCGGTAGAGAACCGCTGCTCGAAGGGCTGTGGTACGCGACAGGACACGGCCGCAACGGAATCTTGCTGGCGGGGATCACTGGGGTGTTGGTGCGGCAACTCCTGGAGCGGGAGGCTCCGGCTGTAGACCTTGGCGCCTTCGCAGTGGATCGATTCTAAGTACTCCAGAAATCCGAACCTTAATTACAAGTCGAGCCTGCTTCGTGCTTTCGTTCTACCGTGCTTTCGTGATGGTATTTGTCCTGTTTGCTGGCAGGGTCTCGGACCTCGGCGCTCAGTCACGCGAAGACGTTGCCCGGGAGCGGGGGGACTATCTCTCCTGGCTCGAGACCGCCACGAATTCACCTCTGGCGGCGGTGGCGCGGCAGCCGCTAGGTGCGGGCGTACGGCTCGGGCCGCCCGATGCGGATATACCTCTGCGCGACGTAGCCGAGCACACCATTGAGATGAGGGGCGGGGCGCTCTTGCTGAAAACTCCGTCGGGCAGGCAGCCGGTCAGCCGAGGCCGGCCGGTGAAAGTAGGAGGGTATACCCTGTACCTTGCCGCGTCTGCACGGGGACCGGTGGTAACCGTGTTCGGCAAGCCCTCAGAGAAGAAGCCTCCGGGCTACTACGAGTATGATCCGGCGGTCGTGTTCATCGGGCCACTGTTACCGGCCAAAAACCCCCAGCGCCTGCGAGTATTGGCTGCGGACGGAGTCGAAGTAGAAGCCACCGAGGCGGGGAGTATTGTCATTTCGCTCGGCGCGCTGACTCGCCTACGGGTAATGCGGATTCCCAGCGCAGGCGGCGAGGAGTCGGAGCTGGAGATTTTCTTTCGAGACGAGAGCAACAGCCAGGGCACCTATCCCGCCGGCCGCTTCGTGAGTCTCATTCCTCTACCTGACGGGCAGTATCGTCTGGATTTCAATCGGGCGCGGAACCCATTCTGCGCTTATAGCGCGGTCTATCCCTGCCCCGCTCCATGGCGAGGCAATAGCATATCGGCCCCGGTACGCGCCGGTGAGCGCTATGCCGGAGGCGGTTTGCAGGCTCCACCGGTTTTGGAGGTGAAGTGATGCTGGCACTACTGCTCCAGGGCGCGGTGGCATTGACCGCGGTCGCTTCGCCGGAGGGAACCTGGCGGGCCGTGCTCGACCTCGCCGGCGGCCCCCTGCCGTTCGCACTGCAGATCGGGCGCCCTGCCGGGGGGGGTGGGTGGTTCGGTCAGCTTTGCAACGGAGAGAAGTGCCAAGCGTTTTCGAAGGTGGGTGTGGAAGGCAACAGCGTGACACTCGAGATCGCCGACTATGCGGCCACGATGACAGCCAAGCTTCGGGGTGACTCTCTGGCCGGGAGTTACCGCAACGTCGGCAGCAACGGGCCCAGAACCATCCCCTTCCGAGCTGCGCGCGGCCGCCCGCCGGTGACTCCTGCCCCCAGGAACCTGGTCGGCCGCTGGGACGCGACGTTTTTCCAGGACCTGGGAACCAGCCCACGCGTATTCGAGTTTCGCGATGGGCCTTACGGCATCCAGGGAACGCTTATTTCGAGCACTTCGGATTATGGCCCTTTCTCGGGAACGGCATCGGCCGACAGCTTTGCCATCGGATACTTCGACGGCTCATTCGTCTACCTTATTACCGGCAAGATGAAGGGTGATACGTTGCGGGGGATCTTTCACGCCGGACTGAGAACGCAGACACCGTGGCAGGCTGTGCGCAGCAGCGGCGCGCCCCATCTCAAGGCACCAACCGAGATCACCTTCGCGGACACATCTCAGCCGTTCCGCTTCCGCTTCCCCGATCTCCAGGGCCGCGTGATCGGGAGCGATGATCCTCGATTCAAAGGAAAAGTCGTGTTGGTCGACATCTTCGGGACCTGGTGTCCGACCTGCCACGAAGGGACGCCGGAGCTGATTCGGCTCTATAACCGCTACCGTGGCCGGGGGCTGGAGATCGTGGGTCTGGCCTTCGAGGTCAGCGGCGATTCGGCCGTGGACGGGCCTCTGGTCCGGCGTTACCGCGACAAGTTCCGCATTCCCTTTCCGCTGCTCCTGGCCGGAAGCAGCGATGTCGAGGCAATCGAGGGCGCGTTACCCCAGCTCCGCGGGGCCGGCGCATTCCCGACAATTGTCTTTCTGGGTCGGGACGGGCGAGTGCGCCGGGTCCATGCCGGGTTCCACGGCCTGGCCGCAGGGGCCCAACATCAGCGGCAGGTTCGGGAGTTCGAAGTCGAAATCGAGAAGCTGCTAGCCGAGAACAGCGTAAACAGCAAACGGTGAATCGGGGTGCGGCGGCCGTTTCCTGTTTCACCGTTTACGGTTGCTTGACCTTTACGAACGCCGTATTCGCATCTGGATCGACTCGTAGCTCCAGCCACTCGCCGTTGACGGCGTGGCCCGGCACACCGCACAGCATCCAGTACCATCCAGCCTCCTCGGCCACGAAGCTGCTCTGGTCGTTCTGCCCGGGCCGAAGCCCTTCGGTCACCAGTCTCGTCATCGCGTTGGCGAACGACGCCCGGCCGCCCTCCAGGGGGATTTTCTCTCGCTGCACCATGACCACAAGGCTGTGAGAGGCGGAGGAGTCCGACGACCGCCAGTTCCATTTGACGGTCCACGCCAGCGGAACGATGATCCGGGCCTCACCGGAGCGGTATCCGTTGATCAGGGCTGACGGTGCACCGGGTTCCGCCGTCACTTCGAGATCCAGGGTGGCGCTGCGGGCGGAACTGTCAAACACGAGCCAGGGGAAGGAGTCAGGAGGCGAGGCCGGCGGGGACGGAACTGTATCTGACACTCGATTCGGCACCGCAGCCGCTACTGCTGGCTCCCGGTGCGAGCACGCTAGCAGGCAAGCACAAACAGCGACGGCGAACTTCGGGAACAAGAAACGAAGCATCGTGGTGATCCAGGTTGCTCTGGTTTCGGGATGGAGTCGTTGATACCTTGGGTAGCTTGCCCGCAGGAACACCTGTCCTCCACACAACAGATTTCCGCCGGCCCCGGATTGCAACCTAACTCGAGGGATTGGTGATGGCTGGACTGCTGTCGAGGGAACGGATCGTCGCTCGGCCTGGGTTCAACCGCTGGCTGGTGCCCCCGGCAGCCCTGGCCATTCATCTGTCCATCGGTATGGCATACGGATTCAGCGTCTTCTGGCTGCCGCTCAGCCGAGCTTACGGTATCACGGAGCCGGCCCCGAACGACTGGAAGATCAGTACCCTCGGATGGATGTTCACCCTCTTTTTTGTTTTTCTTGGCTCCTCCGCCGCGGTCTTCGGGCCGTGGGTCGAGCGGGTAGGCCCGCGCAAGACGGGGGTCGTTGCCGCCCTGTGCTGGAGCGGTGGCTTTCTGATCTCCGCGTTGGGGATCTACGTCCACGAGATCTGGCTGTTGTGGCTCGGGTCCGGCGTCCTTGGCGGCTGCGGGCTGGGGTTAGGCTACATCTCACCGGTTGGCACCCTGATCAAATGGTTTCCCGACCGGCGCGGAATGGCGACGGGCATGGCAATCATGGGGTTCGGCGGAGGGGCCATGATCGGAGCGCCTTTGGCCGACATCCTCATGAAGCACTTTGCCACCTCAACCTCGGTGGGAGTATGGCAGACCTTTGTTGCCCTGGGCGTCATCTACTTCATAGCCATGATGGGCGGCGCCTTCGGCTATAGGGTACCGCCAGCGGATTGGGTACCAGCGGGATGGACTGCCCCTCCGCAGCAGCGCGCCATGATCACCTCCCGCCACGTGCATGTTCACCAAGCCTGGCGCACTCCCCAGTTCTGGCTTCTCTGGATGGTACTGTGCATGAATGTGAGCGCGGGCATTGGTGTCATCGGGATCGCATCCCCCATGATTCAGGAGATCTTCGGCGGGCGACTTATCGGAGTGCCTGGCACGCTTCAGGAGCTTTCCCTGGGGCAGAAGGCGCAACTGGCCAGCATAGGCGCCGGCTTTGCCGCCCTGCTCAGTCTCTTCAATATCGGGGGCCGCATCGGATGGGCGTCGTTCTCGGATTACATCGGGCGGAAGCGCACCTACTTTATTTTCTTTGCGCTTGGCCTGGTGCTGTACTCTCTGGCACCATTCGCGGGACGCACCGATAGCGTGACGCTGTTCGTGATCATCTTTTGCATCATCCTCACTATGTACGGCGGCGGGTTCGCCACGATACCGGCATATCTGGCGGACATCTTCGGAACCCAGTATGTGGGGGCTATACACGGACGGCTGCTGACGGCCTGGTCCACTGCTGGAGTACTTGGCCCGGTGTTGGTCAACTACATCAGAGAGTACCAGATCGCGCGTGGGGTTCCCAATGCGCAGGCCTACAATGTCACGATGTATGTGCTGGCGGCCCTGCTCGTGGTAGGGCTGATCTGCAACCTCCTGGTGAAGCCGGTGGAGGAGCGCCATTACATGACGGCCGAACAGCTCGCGGCAGCGCGGGCAGCCCAAGCCGGGCAGCGGGCCTGACGGCTTTGCATAAAATACGGCTCCCACGAATATTGTTGCGAGCGAGGTCCGCTCAGCACCTGGATTGATGGAGGCTCCTTGCGAGATAGCGATGGGGTTGCAAGGTCGCCTGACAGCAGCTGGGTCAAGGTGGCTCTGGCTTGGCTGCCGGTAACTTTGCCGCTGCTGTGGGGGATCTGGCAGACGGTCAAGAAGGCGGCCGTCCTGTTCCGCTGACGCCCCACCCGACCGGCCGAATTCGGGCGTAGCCCCCGCGCTTGAGTGCAACCGATTGCATCGCATAATGTTGCATGCTTATGCCGTACCCGGCCGGGTGTTCGCGGAGCCTAAGGGGCTTGACGCCGACATCAGCCTAGTAAGATTGTAACCCGTTAAACACTTACAGAGCCTGGAACTACTGGCGTCGGCCACAGTTTTCCCTGGGCCGCCGTGCCGCCCCCGTGATTAGTAATCTAATTTTTCGTCACCAACCGAGCCGGGCCCATCGGTCGCCAACGAGGCCCTCAGCCTGCCGCCCTGCGGTGTGGCTATACGCATCCAGACCCTGCCCCTGAGGAGAGTGCCATGAGGATCAGTTCTCGTTGGTGGGTGGCCCCTGTGCTCGTTGCTGTTGCCGGCCCGGCTGCCGCGCAAGGAACCGGGGACTGGACCACCTACGGTGGCAATGACTGGAACCAGCGGTACTCGACGCTGAAGAGCATAACCCCGGCGAACGTATCCCAGATGGTTCCGCGAAAGATCTTCCAGACCGGCATCTCCAAACTTGGCTCTTTTGAGAACACGCCCATCGTACAGAACGGAGTGATGTACGTGACGACCCCGTACAACACCGCCATGGCGTACGACCTCAAGACGAACAAGGAGCTCTGGCGCTACGAGCACAAGCTCGGAACCACCATCACATGCTGCGGTCCGAACAATCGCGGGGTGGCAATCCACGGCGGGACACACGTCTACATGGGCACGCTGGACGCGCATCTCGTGGCGCTCGACGCCAAGACCGGGAAGGTCGTCTGGGACAAGGAAGTTGGCGATCCGGCATTCGGGTACAGTATCACTCACGCACCGCTCATTATCGGCGACAACGTGATCGTCGGGGTCTCGGGCGGCGAGTATGGCATCCGCGGTCACGTCACGGCTTACAACGCCGTGAGCGGAGATCAGGTTTGGCGCTGGTACTCGATTCCCGCGCCAAAGGGCGATCCGACATACGACGAGAAGGCCCCTAACGGCTGGTGGGGAACCTGGGCGGCCAAGGCTGAAGCCCACGATTTGCACCGAGATATCGCCAAGGAAAAGGCTGACAGCGCCAAGTATGCCGAGTCCTGGAAAGTGGGCGGTGGCGGCGTCTGGATGACTCCCGCATACGACAAGGCTCTAAACTCGATCTTCGTTGCGGTGGGCAATCCCTCACCTGACCTGGACGGCGCCAGCCGCCCGGGAGACAACCTCTACACTGACGCCGTGGTTGCCATTGACGCGACCACCGGCAAGACCAAGTGGTACTATCAGACGGTGCCGCACGACGTCTGGGACCTCGACGCCGTGTCGCCTCCGGTGGTGATCAACCTGGGAGGCAGGAAGGCCGTGGTTCACGCCGGCAAGACGGCGTGGGTCTACGTTCTCGACGCCGAAACCGGCAAGCTGATCCGAAAGACCGATAACTTCACGCCGCAAGAAAACATGTTCGCGCTGCCATCCGAAAAGGGCACCCGAATGCTCCCCGGCGCGAACGGGGGCGCGGAGTGGTCTCCCATCGCGGTCGACCCAACGCTGGGCTATGCCTTCGTGGCCGGCCTGCACCAGCCGATGAACTACATCACCCATTCCGCGCCCTACGAAAAAGGCAAGCTCTGGCTTGGTTCAGCCTTCGTTGCCATTCCGGGCGAGGAGCAATACGGGCTGTACTCCGCCGTCAACCTCAAGACCGGCAAGATCGCGTGGCAGAACAAGGTTCCACAGCCGATGATGGGCGGCGCGCTGGCCACGGCCACTGGCCTCACCTTCACCGGTGAAGGCAACGGGAATTTTAACGCGTACAATTCGAGGACCGGTAAGCTGCTCTGGCAGTTCAACGGCGGCGCCGGCTGCAACTCCGCGCCGATGACATTCATGCACGGCGGTGAGCAGTTCATCGCGGTGGCCTGTGGCGGCAACTTCCAGCTGAGTTACCCGCTGGGCGACGCGGTTCTGGTCTTCGGGCTCCCGAAGCGTGCCGTGGCGCAGAGATAGCTCGAAGCGCTCGATTGCGATGGCCATCAAGCAATGGGGGTGGGCACTATTACTGGCGGCGGGAGCTGTAACAGGATCCGCCTGGTCCCGGCAGGCTCCTCCCCGGCATTGGCTGGGGGTGAACGGTGCCGACTGGCGGCGCATGGATCCGGATGTACGGCTCGCCTATGTCGAGGGGTTTCTGGCGGGCGCGGCCCTGGGTCAGGCGGCGGCCACTGCCAGTGACTCCACCGGCGTTCGCACGGCCATAGAAAAGCTGCATCGCGATGGGGGACTCCGCTTCGCTTTCGGTGCCAACGTGTACTCGAGTCGCATCAGCGATTTTTACTGGTGGAAGAACCACGTCCCCCTGCCTACTTGGCACGCTTTCCTGGAGGTGAACACGGCTCTTGGCCGGCCGATTTCCGACACCCTGCCGTAGGAATGAAGGAGCTTTGCACCATACCTGGATTTGAAGTGGAGCTATCGTTGGCGGCATCCTTACTTCTGAGGGAGACGTATCTATGAGGCGAGTCGCAATGTTGTGTATGGGCTTGGTGATGGGAGCGGCGAGCGCCGCCGAGGCACAGCTGACGATGCAGATGAGCAACGGCTGGAGCTTCACATTTGGGGGGAACGTCAACGCCTTCCTGGTCTACGAGAAGCCGAGCGACGTCACCACCCCGAGCGAGCCGCTCGGCGGAGTCGTAGGCGCGGGCGGAGATGGCGTAACCCGTATCCGTACCGGTCTGCTCCCCGCCTTCGCCGTCTTTGATGCGAAGGGCAAGGAAGGCAACACTGACGTGGGCGTTCACTTCGGCTTTGCGCCCCAGATTCAGTGCGGCATCGGCGCCGGCTCGAACAGTGTTGGTGGGCAGGGTCACGACTGCTTCGGCGCCCAGATCGACATGCGCCAGGTGTATCTGACCGTGGGTGGCTCCTGGGGCCAGATACTCGCCGGTCGTGAGCTCGGGCTCTTCGGGCGCCAGAACATCCTGACCGACCAGACCCTGTTCGGCATCGGCGCCACCGGTGGGCAGCTCGGCGGCGGCACCACGCTGGGTCGCATCGGCTTCGGATACATCTATCCGCAGTTCAAGGCCCAAATGACCTACAGCACCCCTGCGGGGCGGCCGTTTCAGCTCTCCGTCGGGTTGTTCGATCCCGCAACCAACCCTCCATTTACCACGATCGAGCTTCCGCGGCTCGAGGCGGAGGGTGTATGGAGCGCCGGAAATACCAAGGTGTGGGTCGGTGGCCTGTTGCAGAACAACAGCACGGGCGGCGTAGCCGATGAGAGCGCCACGGCCTTCGGCGGCAGCGGCGGCGTGCGCTTCGGTGGCGCGTCGTTCTCACTGACTGCCAGCGGCTACTACGGGAAGGGTCTCGGAACCACGCTGCTGTTCCTGAACGGCGCCACGGACGACGGCGGTGGTGAATTGCGGAATTCCTACGGGGGCATCGGTCAGGTGACGTTTACGCCGGCCAACAGCAAGCTTACGGTTGCCGGTAGCTGGGGCATCAGCATCCTCGAGAACTCCGACTCGGAAGCCGCGTTCAAGACCAAGAACTGGCTCGCCTCTGGCGGCATCTACTACCAGGCCACCAAGTCGCTCAAGGCGGTGGCTGAGTTCAACTACGCCGTCACCGGAGACGACGACGGCGGCACCGACGACAATAAGTCGGTGGCTCCTGCTGTCGGTCTGATGCTGTTCTTCTAAGCGGTTCTGCTCCTGCAGTTCGGCGGCCTCCTTCGGGAGGCCGTCTTTTTTTCTCCTCATCCAGCACCCAACGCAGTGGGTTCCCCCGTGGTCTGTGTAGATTTCGTGATTCCCATTTACCCTCGGAGTAGACCCGATGCTGCACCGTGCATTGTTCGCAGGCGTCGTTGCCCTTTCGGCATGCGGCCAGAAATCCTTTTCAACCCCCGCAAGTACTCGCACCTCCGCGGGACCTGATGAGACGTTCGCCTGTGTCAAGAAGCAGCTGGGGGAGTTGGGCTACAGACAGACCTCGCTGGATGCAGCCGAGCTCCGGGTAACGTCAACCAAGATCGATTTGAAGTCTCGCCGGGCCGATACCCAGTTCCGGCGAATGCTGAACAAGCTGGACGTGGATGTAGCTGCCGAGGCGGACGGACAGACCAGTATCGAGGCTCTCGGAAGGACGTTCGCGGAGTACGCCACGCACCGCGGGCCCACCGAACAACAGGAGAAAGCCTCGGAGCAGGTGAAAACGGATACGCAGGCCCTGCTGGAGCGGTGTCGCAGCTAGCTGATGGCAGCCTGCCCCTGCTAGCTTCCACGGCGAACCAACAGCGGCCTAGAATCGGCCAGTCAGGAGAGCAGCAGTGGCAGTTCCGCTGGTCCAACTGACGCGAGCAGCCTCGGTCCAGGCGTCGAGCTCATCTTCAGCAGTTCCGGTGATACCGGCCCGAAAACCGAGCTGGCTCAAGGTCAAGGCACCGGGCGGCGCCAACTACGTGCGGTTGAAGGGCATGATGCGCGAGCTCGGCCTTCACACGGTGTGCGAGGAAGCACGCTGCCCCAACGTAGGCGAATGCTGGGAGCACGAGGCCGCCACGTTCATGATTCTGGGCGACGTTTGCACCCGCAACTGCACCTACTGCGCCGTCTCGCACGGAACTCCGAAGGCGTTCGACCCGTTGGAGCCCACTCGTCTGGCGGAAGCGGTCTATCGGATGCGGCTCCAGCACGTCGTGATTACCTCGGTAGATCGAGACGATCTGCCGAACGGTGGGGCCGAGGCCTTCGCCGGGTGCATAACGGAAATCCGGCGGCGTTTGCCCGAGACCTCGGTCGAGGTGCTCATTCCCGACTTCAAAGGCTCCGAGCCGGCGCTCAACATAGTCATGGATGCCCGTCCCGATATCCTGAACCACAATCTTGAAACCGCGGAGCGCCTCTATAGGATGGCACGTCCCGGCGGGCGGTACGATCGGGCACTTCGGCTGCTGTCGACCGCGCGGCGCATGGTTCCAGGGGGTCTGACCAAATCGGGCGTGATCCTAGGAATGGGAGAGGAGTGGGACGAAGTGTTGGTCTGCATGAGAGACCTGCGCCGCAGCGACGTCAACATTCTCACTCTGGGCCAGTATCTACGGCCCTCCGGGAACCACATGCCGGTGGCGCGTTATTACACCCCCGAAGAGTTTGCAGAGCTGAGGGAGATAGGCCTGTCGATGGGATTCTCCCACGTGGAGTCCAGCCCGCTTACGCGGTCGTCCTATCATGCGTGGGAACAGGCGCGCTCCGCGCGGCCTGAGCGCAGCGAAGGATCTACTCCGAACGGCGGCGGTCATCCCGAGCCCTTCGCCGCTACTCAGGGCAGGCTCCGCGAGGGACCTCTCAAATCCACGGCTGAGCACCGTTAGTGGCCAGCTCCGCCGCTCCCCGGTCCAAGACCAAATCCAAGGGTCTCGATCCCGCCCGCGCCGACGAGTACCGAGGCTGGCTTCGGCAGATGCTGCTGATCCGCCACTTCGAGGAGAAGGCCGGGGAAGCGTACAGCCTGGGCAAGATCGGCGGCTTTTGTCATCTCTACATCGGTCAGGAGGCGGTGGCGGTCGGCAGTCTCGCCGCCCTGGGGCCGGATGACTACATCACCTGCTCTTACCGCGAGCACGGCCACGCCCTGGCCCGCGGGATCTCGTCTCAGGCTGTGATGGCCGAGCTGTTCGGGAAGGCGTCCGGATGCACTGGGGGCAAGGGGGGCTCCATGCACCTGTTCGACGCATCCCTGGGCTTCCTCGGCGGCCACGGCATCGTCGGAGGGCACATCCCCCTCACCACCGGGATGGCATTTGCCGCCAAATACCGCGGCACCAGCCAGGTGGCGGTCTGCTACTTCGGCGAGGCCGCGGTGAACAATGGCGCGTTTCACGAGGCGCTGAACATGGCGGCGCTGTGGAAGCTCCCGGCGCTCTACCTCTGCGAGAACAACCGCTACGGCATGGGCACCGCACTCGAGCGCGCCAGCGCGCTCTACGACATCTCCGAGCGGGCCTGCTCCTACGATATGGCCAATGAAGTGGTGGATGGGCAGGATGTGCTGACCATGAATGCGGCCATGGAGCGGGCGGTGACGCGGGCTCGCAACGAAAAGCTGCCCACCTTGCTCGAGGTCCGTACTTACCGGTTCATGGGCCATTCCATGTCGGACCCTATACACGGCCATTACCGTACCCGCGAGGAAGTCGAGGGGCAGCGCAAGCGCGACCCGATTGCCGGCTGGTCCCAGCGATTGATCGCCGACGGACTGATGGATGAAGATTCCGTCCGGAGCATGGACAAGAATGTGTTGCAAGAGGTGGAGGAGGCCTATCAGTTCGCCGATCAGGCACCCGATCCGGCTCCCGAGGAGCTGTATACCCACGTGTACGCTGGAGAGGAGGGTGAGCGGTAAGAGGTAAGCGGTAGGGGGACGCCCCGGCAGATTTCCGCCGGCGCCCGCTCACCGCTCACCGCTAACGCTGTTTATGGCGACCCTTACATACCGAGACGCCCTCAATCATGCCCTCCGCGAGGAGATGCAACGGGACCCGAACGTCTTCCTCATGGGTGAGGAGGTCGGGGTCTATCAGGGTGCCTATAAGGTAAGCCGCGGGCTGCTCGACGAGTTTGGCCCCATGAGGGTGGTGGATACCCCAATCACCGAGCTTGGATTTGCGGGGGTGGGGGTCGGAGCCGCCATGGTGGGTCTCCGGCCGGTTATCGAGTTCATGACCTGGAACTTTGCCTTACTGGCGGTGGATCAACTGGTCAACTCTGCGGCAAAGATGCGGTATATGTCCAACGGTCAGGTGGGAGTACCCGCCGTGTTTCGGGGACCCGGTGGGTCAGCGCTACAGCTCGCCTCCCAGCACTCCCAGGCCTTCGAGAGCTGGTACGCTCACATCCCCGGCCTCAAGGTTGTTATGCCGGCCACGCCGGCCGACGCCAAGGGCCTACTCAAGAGCGCCATACGCGACGACAACCCGGTGATCTTCATCGAAGGCGAGATGCTCTACAACATCAAGGGCGAGGTGCCCGAGGGTGAGCATGTCGTCCCGCTCGGCCGCGCCGACATCAAGCGGCAGGGCAGCGACGTAACGATCATCTGCCATTCAAAGAGCGTCGGGGTGTCGCTCAAGGCCGCCGAGCAGCTCGCGAACGAAGATGTCGACGCCGAAGTGCTTGATCTGCGCACCATCCGGCCGATGGACACTGAAGCGGTGCTCAACTCGGTCGCCAAGACGCACCGATGTGTGGTGGTGGAGGAAGGCTGGCCGTTCGCCGGGGTCGGCGCTCAGGTGGTGGATACCATCCAACGAGAAGTGTTCGACGAGCTCGACGCCCCAGTTCTGCGGGTTACCGGTGCCGACGTCCCCATGCCCTACAACAAGCAGCTGGAGAAGGCGGCCAAATCCGATCCGGCCAAGGTGGTCAGCGCGGTGAACCAGGTGTTGTATCGGGACTAGTCAGGAGTCGGGAGCTGGGAGTCGGGAGGTTTGGGGAGATCCGTGGATCACGCCCCGACTCGTGTCCCTGACTCCTGACTCTCTTAACGGAAGAGACGCATGCCAACAAACGTCGTCATGGAAGCCCTCTCCCCCACCATGGAGGAGGGTCGCCTTGTGGAATGGAAGAAGCAGGAGGGCGACGCCGTCGCGGTCGGTGACGTGCTCGCGGAGGTCGAAACCGACAAGGCGGTAATGGAGTTGGTGGCGCGCGCCGCCGGCACCCTGCTCAAGCACATCGTTGAGGCTGGTGCCACCGTGCCGGTGTCAGAGCCGGTTGCGGTGATCGGCTCGCCGGGCGACGACACCGGGGAAGGGGGAAAGCGGGGAGGCGGGGAAGCGGGAGCCGGACAGCGAGGCAGCGGCGCATCGGGGGAGAAGGACCGCGGGGCAGCGGGGCAGCGGGACAGTAAGGAATCTCAGGGCACCCAGCCGTCGCCGGGCCAGAGCCGCCCGGTGTCCATGCCGCCAGCGCCACCGGCCGGTGCCGCCACTGAACACCGGCCGTCTCCAGAAAGCCCGTCTGGCAGCAAAGACAATGGCGTCAAATCCGACTCGCCGGCTCCTGCACGAGACCAGCAAGCTGAACCCAGGGTTAAAGCCTCGCCATTGGCCCGCCGGATTGCCGCTGAGCGCGGTGTCAACCTGGTTGGAATCACCGGATCCGGGCCAGAGGGGCGGGTTGTCGCTCGCGATCTCGAAGGAGTGGCAGCGAAGGCTCAGTCTTCTACTGCCCCACCGCCCAGCCGCCCAGCTGCCCAGCCATACACCGACGTCCCCCTCAGCCAGATCCGGAAGACGATCGCGCGGCGGCTGGCCCAGTCGATCGGACCGGTTCCCACGTTCTACCTCACGACCGAGGTGGACATGGAGCGGATATGGGAGGCGCGCCAGGCGCAGCTTGCCCTGAGCGGAGCGAAGGGCGCGGTGGGGAAGCTGGAAAGCGGGGAGGGCGGGCGGGACGTCAGCGTTTCGTTCAACGACATCACCATCAAGGCGGTCGCCCTGGCTCTCCGGCAGCATCCCGCCTGTAACGCGTGGTGGCAGGACGACCGCATTCGATACTGGAACGAAGTCCACGTGAGCATGGCAGTGGCCATCGAAGAGGGATTGATCACGCCGGTGATCCGGCACGCAGACCAGAAGACCCTTCGTGAGATCGCCGCCGAGTCACGCGACCTGGCCGGCCGCGCCCGGGAGCGGCGGCTCAAGCCCGAGGAATACACCGGCGGCACCTTCTCGGTCTCCAACCTCGGCATGCTGGACATCGATGAGTTCACCGCGATCATCAATCCCCCGGAAGCCGCCATTCTGGCTGTCGGCCGCATTGGGCAGAAGGCGGTGGGGCACGAAGACGCGGTAGTCTTGCGTCGGCGAATGCGGCTCACCATGTCCTGCGATCACCGGGTGATAGACGGAGCCACGGGAGCCCAGTTTCTGAAGACGCTCAAGGGAATGCTGGAGAACCCTTTAACGCTGGTTTGGTAGGAAAAAGCATAAGCGGTGAGCGGTGAGCGGGAACGCTGCCATGAGCGCAGCCACGCGCGCCTACGGCTCACCGTTTACTGCTCACGCTTTCAACTATGAGGGAAGATCGTGCCAAATCAGTTTGACGTGATCGTGGTGGGCGGCGGACCCGCCGGGTATGTCTGTGCCATCCGGGCGGCCCAACTCGGCCTGACCACTGCCGTGGTCGAGAAAGAAAAGCTGGGCGGCGTGTGCGTGAACATCGGCTGCATCCCCACGAAAGCCCTGCTGCACAGTGCGTACGTCGCGAATCTGGTGGCACACGACGCCAAGGAGCTGGGCATCGAAGTGGGGGCCGTTAAAACCGACTACGGTGTAGCCATGCGGCGCTCGCGCAAGGTCTCGGAGCAGAACTCCAAAGGGGTCGAGTTCCTGATGAAGAAGCACAAGGTAACAGTGCTCAAGGGAAGCGCTATTCTGGCCCCCAATCGTACGGTCCGAGTGGGAAAGGACGAGCACCAGGCCCGGAAAGCCGTCGTTATCGCCACCGGGTCACGGGTGAAGGGAATCCCGCAAATCGGGCTGGAGATCAACAAGACCACTGTGATCAGCTCGGACGAGGCGCTTTTTCTGGAGTCGCCACCCAAGACCCTGATCATAGTGGGCGCGGGGGCCGTCGGGTGCGAGTTTGCCGACATCTTTAACGCTTTCGGAAGCAAGGTCACCCTGATCGAGGCTCTACCGCGCATTCTGCCGCTGGAGGATAGCGAGTCCTCCGACACGGTTAGCAAGAGCTTCAAGAAGCGAGGGATGGCGGTGCACGCGGGTGCCAAGGTGAAGAAAGCCACCCTCGCCAAGGACAAAGCGGCACTGGAGGTAGAAACGGGGGGTAAGAACGAGAATATCGAGGCAGAAAAGGTGTTGATGGCGGCCGGCCGGGCAGTGAACACCGAAAACCTCGGTCTTCAGGAAGCTGGGGTGCAGCTGACCGAGCGCGGCTTCATCAAAGTGAACCCGGCTACGCTCGAGACGACTGCCCCTGGCATCTACGCCATCGGTGATGTGGCTGGACCTCCGATGCTGGCCCATAAGGGAAGCCGGGAGGGAATCGTCGCTGCGGAGCTGATTGCCGGGCACCACCCGCAGCCGATCAAGTACGACAACGTGCCCAGCGTCACCTACTGCCATCCCGAGGTGGCGAGTATCGGAATGACTGAAGAGCAGGTTAAGGAGAGGAAGCTGGATTATCAGGTTGGCCGATTCCCCTTCAGTGCCAACGGGCGGGCACGTACGTCAAGCGAAACCGAGGGTTTCGTGAAGATCATTCGCGACAAGAAATACGGCGAGATACTCGGGGCCCACATCGTTGGGGCACACGCCTCCGAGATTATCCACGAGCTGGCGGTGGCGCGTCAGAATGAGTATACCGTTGAGGAAGTCGACCTTGCGATCCACGCCCACCCGACCCTCTCCGAGGCGATCGCCGAGGCGGCGCTCGATTCGATGGGACGGGTGGTGCATATCTAGGTTAGAAGCGAGAGGTGTGAAGTGAGAGGCTTCCTGACGGCCGCGCTCGCCTGCGCCATTTCGGCGGGATTGGTGATGGTTACGGCCACCGTGCTCCTGGTAGATGCGTTGCGGGGCGGAGCCGACCCGGAAAATCTAACGCTGCGGCTTTACCTCCTCTTTAGCGGGACGGTCGCCGGTATTTTGATCGCTGCGTGGGCCGCGTGGCACCTTCTGGGACCCATTTCATCTTCTTACCGGCGGGGCGGCCTGGCTATGGTTTCGGGGTTCGCCACCGTGCTGCTCATGCTGGTGTGTATTCCCATCAACCAGGTCCTGGGGCGTACTGGCCTCATTATGCTGCTCGGCCTGAGCGGTGTTACGGCGGCTCTGCTCGCCCGGCAGGTCAAGCGGCTCGGGCCGGGAATGTGAGTACCCGTCTCCTGGTGCAGGACCTGGGTCACCGCGGGTACGGCGAAGTTCTCGAGCTTCAACGGAGCCTCTGCCGCCAGCGCATCGCCGGACAGATCACAGACGACATTCTGCTGCTGGTTGAGCATGAGCCAGTGGTAACCCTCGGTCGGGGCACTCGGGCCGGAAGTCTTCCATCATCACCGGCAGAGCTGGAACGAAGAGGCGTTGGAGTCTTCGAGGTCGAGCGGGGCGGAGACGTGACCTTCCACGGCCCCGGGCAGCTGGTGGGTTACCCGATCATAGATCTCCGCCGGCACCGCGAGGACCTGCACTGGTATCTGCGGCGGCTGGAGGCCGGATTGGTCGGCGCGCTGCGCCTGCTGGGAATCGAAGCCGGCACTCGTTCAGGACTCACAGGGGTATGGACCGGGGGACGCAAGCTCGCAAGCATCGGCATTCACGTGAAGCAGTGGGTCACCTTCCACGGCTTTGCCCTGAACGTTAACACCGATCTCTCCTATTTCGATCTCATGATTCCCTGCGGCATCCGTGATGTAGTTATGACCAGCGTCTCCCGGGAGCTCGGGCGGGACGATCAAGGGGGGCTGTGGGAAGAGACCCGCCACGCAGTTATCGCCGGGATGGCTGACGCCCTGCAGCTTCAGCCGGTCGAGGAGACACCGCCCCAGCAATTCGCTAAGCCGGTTGCCTTTGGGGAAGCAACCGGTTTTTCTCCCTACCATGGCCGATTCGACCCGACGCCCCTCGCCTGATACCCAGGCGGATCAGCGGATCCAGGAGATCCTCCGCGCGGCGGACAGCTGGTCCAGGGAGGCGCCCACGGCCCTTATGCCGGCAATCAGAGCGGTGTGCATTCGCCTGGCGGAGATGGTGGCAGACCAGAGGAACTACCTCGCTCCTCTTCCCGAGCCGCAGGAGAGCGAGCGCCGGACTCTGCTCGTGATGGTGGCTGATCGGCTGCGATCAGCGCCGGTGACTCAAGGGGTGGATCACCATCTTAAGGCATTGGAAGAGTTGGAGCTTCGGTCGACGGGATCCTGGGCCATCGTAGCCTCGGCCCAGACCGAATGGATCACCACCGCCATCAGATATCTGGAGAGCTGCGCCGCCGAGCTAGCGCCGGGGGAGCGGCCTGACCCCTATTGGGCCGATGATGTAGTGGCCGGTATTATCGCTTCTGTGCGCGCGCTGATCGGGGTAGATGAGCTCCACGCCCGCACCGAGGCCCGCTATTCCGGCCCGGTCAAGCGGATAACGCCCGACGAAGAGTAGACCTCCTTCTTCTCCCCTCCGCCTTTCTCCGCAAACAACTCGAAGAATCGGCCGAAGATCTCTATACCGCTCCAGAGCTGGCGCAGATCCAACTTCTCATTCGGGGAGTGAAGCCCGTCGTCGGGAAGCCCGATGCCGGTGAGAATAACTGGTGCCCCGGCAAGGCCCAGCTCCGGCACGATCGGGATCGACCCGCCGGCTCTGACCTGGACCGCCCGCCGTCCTTCGACTGACTCGAACACCTGGTTCAGAATTTCGAATGCCGGCTGGTCCACGTCTATCTGGACCGGGTTGCCCCCGTGCAGCAACGTTACTTCAACGTCCGCCCAGACAGGAGCAAGGGCCGCCACGGCCTTCTGCAGCGACATGCCGACCTCCTCGAATCCCTGGCCCGGCACCAGCCGCAAGCTCACCTTGGCGGTTGCCTGTGCCGGGATCACCGTCTTGGCCCCATCGCCGACGAAACCCCCGCGGATGCCGTGGATCTCGAAGGTTGGCAGGGCCCACACCCGCTCGTAGATCGAACGGTCGGTGAGCCCGGTGAGAGCTTTGCCGGTGACCTCATCGGCGAGAAACCGCTCCTGATCGAACGGTAGTTGCTTCCAGGTGTCGAGCTCCCGCTGGGTGGGCGGCTCGACGGACTGGTACAGCCGGGGCACCTGGATCTCGCCGGCCTCTGTTTTCAGCTTACTGAGGATCCGTATCAACGCCTCGATGGCGTTCGGGGCCACTCCGCCGTAGGTGCCCGAGTGGAGGTCGCGCTCCAGGGTACGAACCGAGATCTCCGCATAGCAGAGGCCGCGAAGCGCGGTGTAGACAGCAGGCCATCCTGGGGCATAGTACGACATGTCGCACACCAGGGCCGCTTCGGCTCGAGTCCGCTCCGGCTCCTCGTGCAGCAGATCGAAGATTACCCGCCCGCCACACTCCTCCTCTCCTTCGAAGATGAAGTGGACATTCAGCGGAGGCTGCCCGCCGGCATCGAGAACCGACTCATAGGCCTTCAGCAGACAGAAGACCTGTCCCTTATCATCAGCCGCCCCGCGGGCGTACAGTTTGCCATCCCGCACGGTGGGGCTGAAGGGCCCGCTGGTCCACTCATCGAGTGGATCGGGCGGCTGCACGTCGTAGTGGCCGTATATCAGAAGAGTGGGCTTCCCCGGCAATTTGGGACTCTCCGCCCAAACGACGGGATGTCCCTGCCCTTCGACAATTTCAACCACCGGACACCCCAGCTTCCGGAGGTGGGCGCCCAGCCACTCCGCGGCTCTGCGGCAGTCGGCTGCATGCGCCGGTAGAGCGCTGACACTGGGAATGGCCAGGAACTCGTTGAGCTCCGCCAGTAGCCTGCTCTGTTCGCGTTTTACGAAGCTCTCATCCATGGGTTATCACTGTTCCGTTATGGAGGAATCTCCAACCGCCTGCTCCAATCGGGCGTACGCGCTGTCTCCCTCCACCCCATCCATGAGTTTCTCGAGCGCACTGACGCTTCGCCGCACGTCCCGTCCATGACGCTCGAACCACCGGTCGAACAGATCCAGCCGCGTGCGATAGATGCGTGAGCCGATCAGCTGGGCATTGTTGATCGGACGCTCAGCCAGACGGCCCACGCGGAAGCCGCGGAACCGCTCCCCGACCGGGCCCATCAGCTGACTCCGAGCCCAGACCGCCGCTTCGCGCCGGCCCGCTTCCAGCTGGGCCGAGTCGGGTTTTTGAGCGTAAACTGAGTCCAGCCGGCGAACCAACGCCGAGTAGTAGTCGCCGAGGACGATCTCGTCATGCCATCGGTCGGCCGCGTGCCTGGCATTGGCACTGTCGCCGCGGTCGCGGAAGAAGGCTTCAGCCGACCGATAACCCACCAGCTGAGCGAAGCTCTCGTTGAACGGCGTGGCGCTTTTCACGTACAAGGTATTGTGTGCAATCTCGTGGAAGACGGTAGCCGCCAGCTCCACCGAATCACCGGAGATGGCGGTAGAGAGGAGGGGATCTTCGAACCAGCCCAG
>JACCRS010000121.1 GCA_013813435.1 Gemmatimonadales bacterium | reverse complement strand
CCTTCAGACTGGTGCTGAGATCCCTCACGATCAGGGGACCGGCTTCGCCGTAGGCCACTACCGCGCGGCAGCGATTCCGCAGTGGCTCGGCCAGACGACTGTAGGGCTCCCCCTTGTGTCGCCCGCCTAGCAGGAGCACGAAGTGCCGGTCCAGCGCCGCGATTGCAACCTCGGTTGACGTGATGTTGGTGGACTTCGAGTCGTTGATCCAGAGCACGCCTTCCACCTCACGCACCGGCTCGACTCGGTGGGGGATGGCGCGGAAGGAGCGCAACCCCTGGCCCATCCCGTCGATAGAACAGCCGGCGCGACGTGCAACCAGCACCGCGGCCAGGGCGTTGGCTACGTTGTGGTCGCCGAGCAGGGGAAGCTCGGTTCGGTGCAGCACGGCTGCATCGGCCAGCATCAGTTGCCCGCCGGCACGGTCGTACCATGCGTCCGCCCGTCCGTTGATCGAGAAGCGGACCCGGCTCCCCGCGATAGCGCGTGTCATCTTCTCCACCTCAGGGTCGTCGGCGTTGGTGACCCAGAACGATGATGCATCCGCGTTGCGAAACAGCAGCGATTTATCCCCGTAGTACTCGCCCAACGTGCTGTAACGATCGAGGTGGTTGGGCGCCAGGTTGGTAAGCACTCCGATGACGGGCCTGAGATTGGGCGAGTCGTGAAGCTGAAAGGAGGAGAGCTCGAGCGCCAGCCAATCGGGCTGGTTGTCTGCCCGGGCTACCTCGCATAGCGGCCGGCCGATATTCCCAGCGGTCTCCGCCACCAGCCCCGCGCTAACCAGCACATGGGCAATGAGGGATGTCGTTGTGGTCTTACCGTTTGTTCCAGTGATGCCTATGCAGCGCGTGCTTCGCAGCGCCACAAATCCCACATCAACTTCCGCATGAATAGCGATTCCCGCGCGGCGGGCCGCTTCCAGGGGGGGCACATCCGGTGGCACGCCTGGCGCCACTACCACCGCGGCGGATCTCGTGATCCGCTCCAGGCTATGGCCCCCGAGATCAACGTCCGCTCCCGCTTCGCGCAGGGAGCCAGCCCAGGCGTCGAAGTGGGGACCGGTTCCGCTGTCGGATGCATATACCGGGATGCCCCGGGCACGGAGCAGGAGTGTGGCCGATAGCCCGCTCTTCCCCAGGCCTACAACCGCCACTTCCCTGCCGCTCGAGCGCCATCGATCGAAGAGCCCACCTCCGGCGGCGCTCGTCATCGTACCTTCAGCGTCGACAGCGCCACCAGGGCGCAGAGTAATCCCAAAATATAGAAACGCGTTACCACGGTGGTCTCGGCCCAGCCCAGTTTCTCGAAGTGGTGGTGGAGGGGAGCCATGCGAAAGACCCGATGAGCATCGGCGTACTCCCGGCCTCGGGTGCGCTTGAACCACTTGTAGGTTCCCGTCTGAATGAGAACCGAGATCGCTTCGGCAGCGAACACGCCGCCGATGACCAGCAGGAGAAATTCCGCCTTCAGTAGAATCGCCACCGTGCCCAGTGCGCCGCCGATAGCGAGGCTGCCGGTATCTCCCATGAACACTTCGGCCGGATGCGCGTTGAACCAGAGGAACCCCACCGTGGCGCCCATGAGGGCGGCGCAAAAGACCGCCAGCTCGCCTGCGCCAGGAAGATAGAAAACGTTGAGGTAGGTAGTGACGTCCACCCGGCCAAAGAGGTAAGCGAACACCGCGAATGCCGCCGCGGCTATTCCGGCCAGGCCGGTAGCCAGTCCGTCGAGGCCATCGGTGAGGTTGACCGCGTTGCTGGCTCCGGTGATGACCACCGTCACGAAGACTACGAATAACCAGGGCGCGAAGTTGATCACTAGATACTTGAAGAATGGGAGCGTGGTAGCTGTGGCCGGAATGGTATCTGCCGGTACCACCGGGTTGAAGGCCAGAAACAGACCAAGCAGGAGGCCGAAGCTGACCTGCCCCGCCAGCTTCCATTTGGCCACCAATCCGCGCGACTTACCCTGGACGATCTTGAGATAATCATCGAGAAAGCCGATACACCCCATCCAAAGCGTCGACAGCATTGCCACCACGACGTAGCGGTTTGAGAGCGGCGCCCAGAGCAGGGTGGGTAGTATGGTGGCAAACAGGATGATCAGGCCACCCATGGTCGGGGTTCCCCGCTTTGACTGGTGACTGGCCGGTCCCTCCGCCCGGATCACCTGACCCACCTTCTTGGCTCTGAGGCGCCGGATCACCGAGGGGCCCAGCACAAAGGCCAGGATTAGCGCGGTGACGGTGGCGCCGGCGGCGCGAAAGCTGATGTAGTTGAAGAGATTGAATATGATGTACTGCTTGCCGAGCGGGGCGAGCCAGTGATAGAACATCGATCCTCAGCGGGAACGGAGAGGTGCTGGGGGAGCACTCTTCTCGCGGGTCGCGAGCGCCGGAAGTATACGCTCCAACGCCACCCCCCGGGATGCTTTCAGTACCACTAGCTCATCACCTCTGAGGCGGGATACCAGCACCGGAGCGAGCGCCGTTGGGTCGGGCGCACGGAGCAGCCTGTCGCCCAGAACCTGGGCATGCGGTTCGAGGGCCGGGACAAACTCACCCACCACTGCCAGTAGATCGGGCTGCAGCTCTACCAGGGCCTGGGCCACTTCCCCATGCAACTTGGCGGAATCGCTCCCCAACTCTCGCATGGTCCCGGCGACGAATACCAGTCGGCGGTTGCCGCGGAGAGCGGCTGCGGTGGCAATGGCTGCACGGAATGACTGCGGATTCGCGTTGTAGCAGTCGTTGAGAATCGTCAGCGAGCCCTCTACAATGAGCTCACCGCGCCCGTCCGGTATGGAAAACTGCTCCAAAGCACGCGCCGCCTTATCCCTGTCCAGGCCCAGGGCCTCCACTACAGCCCACACTCGGACAGCGTTGTCGGCCTGATGAAGTCCTCGGGCGGCTAACACGAATGTTCTCCCGCCCAGGGTGATTACCGGGCGGGCAGAGTCGTCAAGCGACACCCGCTCGGGCACGAGGTCGGCGCCCCGGAGTCCGGCAGTACGAACGGCCTGCGCTCGGGTTCGGGCTCCAGCGGCCAGATCACTGGGCTCAACTCCCACGATCGCGAGAGGAACATCCTGAGCGAGGGAAAGCTTCTCCTCCACCACGCCGGCAAGTGAGCCGAAGCCCTCCAGGTGGCCCGCAACCGCGTTGGTGACGACGGTGATTGAAGGCTCTATTATATCGCGATAGCGCGCGATCTCTCCCGGCAGATTGGCGCCCGCCTCCACGATAAGCGCCTCAGTATCGGCTGGCGCCTCCAGGATCGTGAGTGGCACGCCGACCAGGTTGTTCAGGTTGGCCCGGGTAGCGTACGTGGCGTAGCGGGTGCGCAGCACCGCGGCCAGCATCTCCTTGGTGCTGGTCTTTCCGTTGGTGCCGGTCACCGCCACCACAGGGCCCTCCAGCAGCCGTCGCCGCGCCCGCGCGAGGAGGCCGAATGCTCGAAGCGTGTCGGCGACCTCAAACAACATCATACCCCGAACGGGGGGAGTGCCCCGCCGAACTATGGCTCCGGTCGCCCCGGCTTCGGCTGCGGAGGAGAGATGGTCGTGTCCGTCGAACCGCTCACCTTCGAGGGCCACGAACAGCGCGCCGGTTGAAACAGAACGGCTGTCGGTGCTGATGCCTGAGAACGTGGCGGGATTCCGGCCTGAAGGAAGTTCGAGACCCAGCGCTCCCCGGACTGCGCTCTCTGACCACGACGGCGTCACGACAACCCCTTGCTTACCGCTCACCTTTCACCTCGGCGTGCACGATCTCACGCTCATCGAAGTCGATCTTTTCGGAACCGATGATCTGGTAAGTTTCGTGGCCTTTGCCGGCCAGCAAGATCGTGTCACCAGCCCGGCCCTCGTTCAAGGCGGTGCGGATGGCGGCGAGGCGGTCCGGCACCCGCAGGTGCGGCGTCCCTTCCATTCCCTGCTCTATATCATCGATGATGGCATCGGGGTTTTCCGTGCGCGGGTTGTCCGATGTTACAATCGCGAGATGAGAGAGCTCACCGGCTATACGTCCCATGAGCGGCCGTTTGCCGCGATCACGGTCACCGCCGCAGCCGAACACCACGATCAGTCTTCCACCGGTGAGCGGCCGCAGCGAATTCAAAGCGCGTTCCAGCGCGTCGGGAGTATGGGCATAGTCCCGGAGCACGACACAGGGGGTGTCGCTGATCCGTTCCATTCGCCCAGGCACTTGGGGCGCCAGTGACAGCCGCTGTGTTACAGCTTCCAGCGAGCGGCCGAGCGCCAGACCGACTGCCGCCGCAGCGAGGGCGTTGGCCACATTGAAGTCCCCCAACAGAGGGAGGGCCACGTCGGCACTGCCGAACCGGCCGCCCAGCTGAAACCGGGACCCGGCCGCGTCGAGAACGAGATCGCTGGCACGAACATCGGCGGAGGGATGCAGTCCGAACGTCAAACGCGGGGATCGGGATGGCATCACCCGCCAGGCCTCGTCGTCCAGATTCACGATCTCGATGCCGCGGCTGCCAAGCAGTGTACTCAGGCGGAGCTTGGAGCACAGATAAGACTCCATAGTGCCATGGTAGTCCAGATGGTCCCGGGTAAGGTTGGTGAATACGCCTGCCGCAAACGTCACTCCATCAAGCCGCCGTTGGTCCAGGCTGTGAGATGAGGCCTCCATCGCGATGTGGGTGACGCCCCGATCTCGCATCGACGCAAGTGTGGCCTGCAGGTCGACCGCCCCCGGAGTGGTGAGCGATCCGGCCGTCGACGGTATATCCTGGCCGCGGCCATCGAACGCGCCCAGCGTTCCGATGCTGCCGGCAGCTTCACTCTCGTTAAAGAGATGCCTTATCAGACCGGTAGTGGTGGTCTTTCCATTGGTTCCGGTCACCCCGATCAGTGTGAGCGCGCGGCCAGGGTGCCCGTACCACGCGCTGCCGAGAACCTGTGCCGCCGCATGGCTGTCGCGTACTATGATCTCCGATACCCCTGATTGCTGCGGCGCTTCGACCAAAACAGCGGCTGCTCCGCGACGAACCGCATCGGCTACGAAGCGGTGGCCGTCTGCCTGCGAACCGCGCAGTGCCAGATACAACATGCCGGCGCGAATTGTCCGGCTGTCGACCCCGATTCCGCTCGGATCCGGACCCCTGGGCGGGGCAGCCGCAAGGAGATCGGCCCGGCGGAGTTCTTCCAGCAGGGCGACCCAGGTGAGCGTCATGGTGTGGCTGTCTTCACTCGGCCCAGACCGTCACGGCCGTACCCGGTTTCGCGTGCCGCCCCGCCGCTGGGACGGTTCGGCTTACCTCCCCCAGGCCCCGGAGCATGACGCGAAAGCCCTGCTGGTGCAGCGCGAGAGCCGCCGCACGTACCGGCCGGCCGGTGACGTCAGGTACCTTTGTGGCTGTCATGGTGGGACGCTCCGCTTGGTAGGGCCAGGAGAGCACGACGCGAGACACCCCGGCAGGAGAAGCAACCTTCCGCGGTGCATGCGACGACGCGCTGTCCCTTCGGGTCAGACGGCTCCGGTCGATGCCGATACGGCGCGAAGCGAGAGCTTGTTGCAGCATGGTCCTTGTTACCGGAGCCGCTGTGAGTCCGCCATAGTATTTGCCGGTCGGATTGTCGATCTTGACCACCACCACAAGTCGAGGATCCTCGGCCGGAAAGAGTGCGGCGAAGGAGGCGGTATACTCGCCGCTCACATACCGCCCGCCTTCGAAGCGCACTGCCGTCCCGGTCTTGCCGAGAAGCGAGTAGTTGGCAAGCTGGGCATTTCCGCCGGTTCCGCCTTCGCCCACCGCGCCTTTCATGAAATCTCGGAGTTGTGCGGCCACTGCGGGCGATACCACCCGGCGTACCGGCTCAGTCTGGTGCCGATAGAGCACATCCCCCGAGGGATTCCGGATCTCCCGCACCAGGGTGGGCGTGAGCAGCAACCCGTCGTTGGCGATGGCTCCATAGGCCGCAGCCAGTTGAACCGGAGTGACGCCAAACTCGTAGCCCATCGCCATGCTTGCGCGGGTGTACATCGGTTGCCATTTGTCCGGGCGCGCCAGACGACCTCTGGATTCCGAAGGAAACTCTGCTCCCGTCGGTGTGCCGAACCCGAAATCACGCAGCATCTCGAACTGTTCCTCGGGAGACAGTCGAGACGAGAACTTGGCCATCGCAACGTTGCTCGACACCTGGATGGTGCGAGCGAGGGTCAGATTTCCCGTGGTCTTGTGTACGTCCGTTATCACCCGCGTACGCCCACTGCTGGTGATCGGCATGCTCCACCGCCCGCCCTCGGAGAAGACCGCATCGGCCGTGTCAACTCGCCGGTGGATGAGCAGTGCGGCCGCGGTGAAGAGCTTGGCGGTGGACCCCGGCTCGAACGGATCGGTAAAGGCCGACGCCCGCATAGACGCGAGCCCCGAGCGGCCACGTTGGCGCGATGCCAGGGCCAGGAGCTCGCCATTGGTAGGATCGAGGAACACGACGTCTCCCCCCTCGGCCTTCATCTGAGCAAGCGCGTCGTCCAGCCCGCGTTCCGCAATCTCCTGCAGCTCAGCGTCAAGAGTGAGAACTACATCGTTCCCCGGAACCGGATCTCGGACCAGTCGAGCGGGTGAGTCGTACCGCCGGCCGGCCCGGTCCTTCAGCAGGACCGCTTCTCCCGGCTGTCCCATGAGTATGGAGTCGAGCGAGAGTTCCAGCCCCGCCGCACCTGTCGGCGCATCCGGCGAGAGCCCGCCAATGATCGGTCGTGCCAGCGATCGGGAGGGGTAGAATCGCTTGAAGTTCCCGGTAAGATGGATGCCGTCCAGCTTGCGTAGCGGCTGCACCTGAGTGGCGCTGAAAGGACCGTGGAAGTAGATCCACGGTTTTTTGGCGCGTAGCTCTCCCTCCAGAGATGAGCGGGACACTCCCAGATGCCGGGCCAGCACGTTGGCGGTCACACGCCCATCGGTGAGCTCGTTCGGAGCCACGCCTACGTGGTAGAACTCCTGACTGACAGCGAGAGGAACACCGTGGCGATCGTAGAGGGCGCCCCGCCGGGCAGGTAGAACAGCCCGTTCAGTTCGCTGACGTTGAGCCTGTTCGGCCCAGCGGTTGCCCTCCACCAACTGGAGTTGCGCCGCCCGGGCCAGGATTCCCAGGACACCCAGCCCAAAGGCGAATTGCACCACCGCTATACGGGCTTGGGGCCGGGCCATCAGGGCACAGTCTCGGCCGGTGCCAACGGCACCGGAAAAAGTACGAACTCCGAGTCGGCAGGCTCATGCAGACCGAAGCTCCGCTTTGCCATGGGAACGAGTATTTGCCGGCTCGAGGCGAGTCGGATACGCCGCTCCAGCTCAGCCCTTCGAGCTTCGAGGCTACGGCGCTCCTCACGCAGGTCGTGAAGCCGTCTTGCCGTCTGGAGGGCAGCAGTCTGACGAGCCACCACGGCTACCGCCCCTCCGAGAAAGATCAAAAGCCAGAGCAGCACCCAGTGCCGCCCCTTAGGCCGCATTATCGGTCTGAAAGATTCTCAGTTTGGCACTCCTTGCCCGGGAATTGACGGCTAGCTCGTTTGGTCCGGGCAGGATCGGCTTTCGAGGCTCGACCCGGCCCAGTGCCCTGCCCCGACAGATGCAGACCGGAAGTTCAGGGGGACATACGCAGCTGCGAGCCCAATCGCGGAACGCCTGCTTTACCAAGCGGTCCTCGCCGGAGTGATAGGTAATTATCGATAGACGACCGCCCGGGTTAAGCGCATCCCGGAAGGCGGAGAGAGCGCGCGTCAACTGGCCGGCCTCGTCATTTACCGCCATGCGGACCGCCTGGAAAAGCCGGGCGAACTCAGACGGACCCGCCTTGGCGCCGAGAGTTGCCCGGATGGCATTCACCAGATCGTCACTGGTGGTGAAAGGCTGGCGGGTGCGCCGCCTGACAATCTCGGTAGCGAGACGGCGCGCCCTTCGCTCATCTCCCTGATCGCGGAATAGCGTCTCGAGCGCCCCGGCTGGAGCGGTGTTCAGAATGTCCGCCGCTGAAAGCCCGCTGGCCCCCATCCGCATGTCCAGCGGGGCGCCCGGACGGAAGGTAAATCCCCGCGCTTCCTGGTCCAGTTGCCGGGAGGATACGCCCAGATCCAGCAGGATAAAATCCGCCCTGAATTTCTGCACGGCCGCCATCGCCTCGGAGGAGGCGAAGGGTGCCAGAAGGTACTGGATCCGATTTTCGCCCAGCCGGGCGCGGCTTATGGTTAGTGCCTCGGGGTCACGGTCGATGCCGAGCACCTGCATGCCCAACTCCAGGAACGCGGCCGCATGTCCCCCATCGCCGAGGGTTGCGTCGACCGCCCGGCAAGCTTTGCCGGCAGCCGCGACAACCGGCTCCAAAAGCACCGGCACGTGAAAGGTCGTACTTCGATGGGGCATGGCGGACCCTGACAGGCTGAAACACAACACCCCGCCTTCAGACGGGGTGAGGTGATTCAAGCGAGCGGGGCTGACGGGGCTCGAACCCGCGACCTCCGCAGTGACAGTGCGGCACTCTAACCAAGCTGAGCTACAGCCCCCTGAGCGGAGGGCGGAATATAGAGGGTCGGAGAGAATGGGTCTAGAGTGAAAACGGCCTAGAGTCTAGAGTCGAGGCGTCCGCGTGATGCGGGCACCGTCATACCCCAGTCAACCGCGCCGGCACCAGACCCTAGACTCTCGACCCTAGACTACTTCCTCTTACAGTATGCCTTCAACATCGATGCAATCCGGGGCTTGTACTTCTTGATGATATCGAGATTCTTGTCGACTGCCTCAGGATTGACCGGACGGCCGGCGGTGAGAGCCGAGTCGGCGGCGAGAAGCAGGCCCTCCTCCTGCCTTGCCAGGTCGCAGGACTTCTGCTTCTCGGCTAGAGGATCGATTTTTGGGACCTGGAACAGTGTTGCCAGACCCAGCAGATAGTTAGCGGCTGGATAGACCTTTCCGGTTGGATTGGCCGAAGCAACTGCCGTCCTCAGCAACTCGGCAGCACCCTCAAGGTCCTGTGGCTCCTGAAGCAACGGCGCCGCGCCAGTGTACAGGAGCGCCGCAGCATTCTCCTTGGCCTGTGCGTCTCCGTGCTTAATGGCGAACTCGATGAACGGCACGGCCTCCTTCACTCTACCCCGCGAGACAGCGTCTGCGGGCGTGGAGGTGGAGGTGGCGGTGCCGGTCGGGGCCGTGCCTGCTGAAGTGGAATCCCCGTGTGCGGGGGGCGTGATAAGCGCTCTAGCCGCTTCCAAAGCAGGTACAACGGCCGTGGTGTCCTTGGCGATGATACGGTTGGTCACAGCCACAACACTGTCCACTGGACCGGACAGTGAGTAGGCACGATTGAGATAACCCAACAACGTCATGTTGTTGGGGTACTTCCTTACCCCGGCCTGGGACCATTTGAGCAACCGGACGGTATCGGGCTTCTCGCCTTCGGCGGCGGCAGCTGAGATCTTGGTGAAGAACAGCGTGTCAGCTTGGGTCGAATCGGTGGCGTACATGGTTTCCAGGGCATCCACCGCGCACTTGAAGTCGCTCAGGAACAGGCAAGCGTTGCTCTTCAGGTCATACAGGTCGGCGTTGAAGGGATCCAGCTTGAGACCCTCGTCCGCGACCTCTCGGGCGGTCTCGGGATGGCCCGACTGTAGAAAGTACTTGAACAGTTCCTCCCGGAGCTTCTGGTTGGTGGGAGCCACCCGCAGCATCTGCTTGAAGGCCACCAGAGTATTCGCGGTATCGTTTGCCTGCTGGTACTGCGTGGCAAGCGCGGTCCACGCCGGCAGGCTCAGCGGATCTCCTTTGACCGATGCCTGCAGGTGCTTTACCACCTGGGCTCTCGGCGCCTTCTTGTCGATGGCAATTTGTGCCAGGCAGAGTTGGGCGAGACCGTGATTGGGAAGCGTTTTGATGGCCTTGTTTGCGGCCTCGGCCGCCTTGTCAGGCTTGCTGGTTCGCTGGTCGATACACGCCTTGGCATCAGGCAGCGCCTTGACCGCTGGTGCAAGCGCCCGGGCCAGCTTGTTTCCGAAGTCCTGGAAGCTCTGCCCTTGTCCCTGACTCAGCGTCACTACGTTGCCAGCGTCGTCGTTCACGCCGGCGAGTCGGGCTGTGACCACCGTTCGACCAGCTCCGCCCCGAGCCATCGTCGCGGTGGTCAGCACTCTAGCCTGTATGTTTTTCGCGAGCGTCGTGGCCAGCGGGGGTGTCAGAATGGCATCGACCGGATAGCCGTATTGCCTCAGGGCGTCATTCATCTGAGCCTGCTCGACGACGCTGTAGTTGCGGCCGGCGACGTCTTTCATCTCCTCTCGAACCGCGGTTCCAATCCTCACCGCATTCGCCGAATCGGCGGCGGCAAAGGCGAAGGGATTGGCCACCATGAGCCTCGGAGCCACATTCACCGTTTGCGACGTACGAGCACCGCGAGGGATGCCTTGCGCTGCCAGCGGCGCGGCCGAAAACACACCGACGAGCGCGAGCGGAACCAAACGCAGCAGATACATTCTACCTCCAAACAAGATGGCCCTGGTGGGCCAGGGAAACCCCCGCGTTTCCGCGGGTCTATGGGCGAAGAGGGATTCGAACCCCCGACATCCTGCGTGTAAGGCAGGCGCTCTGAACCAGCTGAGCTATTCGCCCGAAGGCAGCGCGGCCCAGTCTGGTTTTAGCGAGATCGCAGGGACCGTGCCGTGATGACCGACACCGGCTATGAGGCGATACCTACGGGAAACAGGACGCAATAGCCGAATACCAGAATCACGGCCGCTGCACTGGGGTATCCAGCGCGTAACGTCAGATAGCCAGCTATCAGAACAATAACCGCTGCTGCAAGGATGATGAGATTACGCGGTGCGAGCAGAAAATGCCGGGGCGGAGCAGAAGGTCGCGGATTGGACATAAGCGTTGAGCCTACTACGGTTCTTGGCGTCGGTCAAGTTCGGGCGTCCCTGCAAGTTCGGGTGCAACTTCCCACCCCTCATCCAGGGCGGCGCGGCGGGGAAGATCAGCCTTTCGCCTGACCCTCACCCAGAGCCACATGGAGATCACCAGTAGGCCCCAGCCACCGCCGGCCAGGAGCCACGTTGCGAGACTGTAACGTCGGCGTAGCGCCTTGCGCCATTCAATGTCGAACTGTGAAACAGTCAGCCCAGTGGTAGCCAGAAGCGCGGCCGCGAAATCATCGCCCGATCCGAGACGAGCCATCAATGGATCGAGCGAGCCGGAAGGGTTCCGCCGCGCCAGCTCGGTTACTGCCGATATGGCCAGGGCGTAAGCCGCCCCTGCGGTGGTGGCGGACCCCCGCAGAGCACCATCCAGTGACCGGAGATCGGGAACGCCCCCGCGCACCACCGCCAGGTTCAGCTCGAGAGCATCGAGCCGGTCCCACTCGCCGGCTGCCCATGACGCGTATCCCTCATCGAACCATAGAGGAACCCGGACCTTGACCGCCTGGTGCAGCGCCAGGTGGGCCAGCTCGTGCCGAAGCGTGCGATAGAGATCACCCTGATCGGCTCGAAGCAGAATCATGCGGGCGCCAGGAAGCGCCACCGCGGCCCCCCAGGGAGGAGCCCGCCCCGAGGAGAGGGATTCGAAGTGACGCCCGTCGGGGACGATGATGAGTTGCAACGGCCCCGGGGTCCGTTGCCCTAGTCCCGGCCACTCGGTGCTCTTGCCCGCCAGCCGGGCCAACTCGAGGGCGATATCCCGCTGGAGAGGCCATGACACGACCGTCACCTGCCCCACACGCGTCGCGGTGGGTTCCTCCTGAGCCGCCGCTAAAGTCCGCGTCAGGACCAGGGAAAGAGAAAGCCAAACGGCCAACCCGGGGAGGATTATTGAGCGAGGGGGCTGCGCGGGACTTCACCTCCGGCCGAAGCCACGTCCAACATCTCCTGACAACGTTTAGCCCACGGGTTGAACTTGTTCGCCTTGTTGCCTTCGCTCCAGACGCGTACGGCCTCCTCTCGCCCACCGCCCAGCCAGAGGGCTCGGCCGAGCTCGAAGTAGGCCTCGATCAGGTTCGGACCAAGCTTGAGGGTTTTGCGGAGAAACGTTTGAGCATCCTCGTACATCTCGCGCTCGAGGTACACCAACCCGAGATAGTAGTGGGCGTAGAGCGTTGCTTTGCGATCGTTGTCGAGCCGAATGGCCTTGGAGAGGTGCTCTATGGCCTCGCCAAAAATGCCTTTCTTGAGGCAGATATAGCCCACATTGATGCGTGCCAGGGCGTTCGCCGGCTCTTTCATCAGCACCCGGGAAAAATTCCCCAGGGCCTCATCGTAGTCCTCGTGGAGCATCTGGGCCCAACCGAGGAGCGACTGGGCCTGCACGGCGCCCGGTGACAAGGTAAGCGCCTTTTCCAAAGCTTGGATGGCGCCGCTGTAGTCGCCCAGCGAGATCAGGCTCCATCCTTTCTCTATGAATGTCGAGGCACCGAGATGGTCGGCGTGGACCGCCGGCCGGTCTCCGTTGAACTGGGGAGCCGGGGTGGTGTCGGCGCTGCCTGCCTGTTTATAGCGCTCGACCAGTCCTCTAATGTCTTCCTTGAGCTGCGCCAGATCAGTCAGAGTGCCGTCGACGCGCTTGTACAGCATGATGATATCACGCTTGAGAGTCTCCCGATCACCGGCCGCGGCGGCATCCACCCGCCCCGCCAGATCCTCGAACTGGGTTTTGAGCTCGGTTAGCCAGTGATCACTCATGCTATGCCGCCCCCAGCTTGTCCAGCTCGAGTCGCTCCGTAGCCGACAGCAGTTTCCTGGCATTCAGGATGATGATCGTGCGACCCGGGCGGGTAATGATTCCGGAGATGTAAGCCGCCGCCAGGCCGCTCACCACCGGACCCGGTGCCGTGATGGTGGTGGTATCGACCCGCAACACCTCGCGGACTTCGTCCACCAGGACAGCCACACGCTGGGTATCGAGCTCCAGCACCATGAGGCGCGTCTCCTCCCGGATTGACGCGTCCAGCTCGAAGCGCTTGCGCAGGTCGAGCACCGGCACGGCCCCGTCACCATAGGGCATCACGCCCTCGAGAAACCGTGGGGCCTTCGGAAGCGGCGACGGCGTGGTATAGCGGAGTATGCGCTCGACCTGAAGGATGTCGAACGCGAACTCCTGCCCACCCACCCGGAAGGTCACGACCTGGATATCATCGCCGCTGTTCATGTCGGTAGAGCCTCCATGAATCGCGAGCCGAGCGCTGTCAGATCCAGCAGTGGAACCAATCCTTCCGGGTGGCGGGCCACACCGATTGCCCAGGGAAGAGTTGAGCCTGGAGGGATCGGCAGGGCGGGCTCGCGCACCACAACCTCTACGTCGTCGATCTCCAGGCAGACTCTCCGGCCATCGACTGTCACCACGACTACGAGATCGCCGGCCGGCGCTGGAGCCGCTCCGGCGTCCAGCAGGGCGCCGAGATGCAGTACCGGCATTATGCGGCCGCGCACATCGGCTACGCCACGCACCGCCGGCTCACGGGAAGGAACTGGGTGCACGGTACCCAACTGCATTACTTCGATCACGTGGGCAAGCTCGAGACCGACCCGCCTGTTACCCGTGCGCACCAGAAGAAAGCCCCCGTTGGCTCGGGTCATCGGGGCTTCAGCCGGGTCAGCTCGGCGGCGATGCGGCCGGCTATTTCGGTTACCGGCAGCACGTAGCGGGCGCCGCCGGACTGTAGCGCCGCCGAAGGCATTCCGTAGACAGTGGCGGACTCGCGATCCTGGGCAATGCCGATGCCCCCGGCCTCGTGGATCTGGCGCAAGCCGTCGGCCCCATCCCGGCCGATCCCGGTGAGAACCACGCCAATGGCTCGTGCGCCAAAGTGGTGCGCTACGCTGCTGAAGAGCGGATCCGCAGCCGGCCGGACCCCCCATAGACTGGGCTCCTGGTCGAGCGTGAGCTCCAGCCCGCCGCTCCTGGCGACCACGCGCATGTGGAAGTCGCCCGGTGCTACGAATGCCCTGTCGGCCAGGATCGGCATTCCGTGCTCCGCCTCCACTACAGCAAAATGGCTCTGGCTGCAAAGCCGTTCCGCCAAACTCCGGGTGAACTTTGGCGGCATGTGCTGCACGATCAGCACGGCGGCATCGAGTCCGGTGGGAAGTTGGGGAACGATTTCAGCCAACGCCCTCGGTCCACCGGTCGAGGCTGCCACCGCTACGCAGAGCCTGGCCCGGGAAGTCATAGTGGATGACGTCTCCCGCACGACCTCGCGCGTGTCACGCTCGGGCAGAGACACTCGCTTTACGGTGGCGGAGCGAGCACCCCGAAGAACGATCATCAGCCGCTCGGCGAAGCGAGACGTGGCCGCGGCGCCACGTTCATCCTCTTTCGCCACCAGGTCGACGGCGCCCAGCTCGAGCGCCCGGATGGCAGCGGCAGCACCGGGCCCCACGTGCGCGCTGACTACCACGATGGCTCGGGGGGATTCCGCCATGATGTAGCCGATGGCACCGAGCCCGTCGAGCTCCGGCATCTCGATATCCATCAACACCAGGTCGGGAGAGTGAGCCCGCACCTTTCTGAGCGCATCCATCCCATCGCGCGCTGTCGCCACCACGCGGAACTCGCCCGAGCCGTCCACCACTTCGGTCAGCAGACGGCGGAAGAAGGGGCTGTCATCAACCACCAGCACCCGGCTGAGATCAGAGGTGTTTGATACCATGCGCCACCGTGCTCACCTCGACCCGGCCATCACAGACTCGGAGCCGCACCGTTCGGCCGTAATCCCCTCCGACTGCTTCGCCAACAAGGGGCACCCCGTGAGTGTTTAGGACCTGCCGCGCCGCCACCAGGTTGCGCTCACCCATCTGGATAGTGCCGGGTGGTGCGAGCGCCGCGAACATGCTGGCGCCACCGGCCAGACGAGCTGTGATCCGCTGAGGCCTGGCGCCCTCGGCAACCATCAGCTCGATCAGGCGGGGTATCGCGGACTGGGGAAATTTCGCCGGGTTGCTGTCCACCCGGCTGAGCACGGGCGATGGCAGGAGTATGTGCGCCATGCCGCCAATCCGGGCCTCGGGTTCGTAGAGCATGATGGCCACACAGCTACCCAGGCCCACCGTTACCAAAGTGTCGTGTTCCAGTCCGCTGCGGAGGTCGGCCACCCTCACCAGTAGTTCCCACCCGCTCACGCCGTCCGCCGGTAGACCCGTTCGCGCGGGTCCAGCAGTGTGAGGCGCTCGCGGGCCGCGCCGAAAAGCGTTTCGACCTTTCCCAGCACCAGAATGCCACCGGGCGCCAGTGCCTCGACAAAGGCGAGGAGCAGCCGTTCCTGAGCCGCTCGCTCGAAATAAATCAGGACATTGCGACAGAGAATCAGCTGATAGTTACGGCGTGGTGGCGGATCGCTGCTGAGGTCGAGTGATCGGACTACGACTCGCTGGCGTACCCGCTCGATGACCCGACATCCGCCGCCGTCGATCTCGAAGTATCGCGCCGCCAGATCGGCGGGCACGTCGGCCAGGGCTTCCTTCCGGTAGCGGCCCGCCCTGGCCAACTGAAGGCACTGGCGGTCAATATCGGTCGCATCCACAGTGACCTTGCCGAGTCGCTCGGAGCGTCCCCGGCGGTCGAAGTGATCGGCCAGAAGGACGGCCAGGGTGTAGGGCTCCTCACCAGAGGAACACCCGGCGCTCCAGGCCAGCACTTCGCCACCGAAGCCCTCGCAGACCTCAGGCAGGAAGCTGCCCCGCAGCAGATTCCAGGTATCCGCATTGCGGTAAAAGCGGGTGACGTTGATGGTGATTGCATCTTTCAATCGCTCGTACTCCGCCGGACTTGCATCGAGCGCGGCCTGGTAATCCGCGAAGGTGTGCACACCGCATGCTCGCATCCTCACGGCGATGCGCCGGCGCAGGCACTTGTCCTTGTAAGAATTGAGCGATAGCCCGGCTTCCCGCGAGATCTTGCGGGTGAGCGCGGCGAAGGCGGCATCGTCCGCGGACATCATTGCGCCAGGTCCAGCATCTCGAGGTTGGCCCGGGCGAGCTGATGCCCTGGATTGAGGGTGGTTGCCTGCGCCCAGCTCTCCCGTGCCCGGGCATGATCCCGCTTCTTGTAGGCGATGTTGCCAAGCTTGAAGTACAGGTCGTCCCCCAGCTCAGGGTTGAGCTTAGCCGCGCGCTGGTAGGCTTCCGCCGCTTCCTCATAGCGTCCGATACGGTAGAGAATATCCGCCAGGTTCTTCGAGACCTGAGGCAGCGCAGGATCTTCGGCGAGGGCGGCCCGCAACATCGCCTCGGCGCCGTCGATATCGCCGTTGAGCTCGAGCAGCACGGCCAGGTTGTTCTGAAGCACGGCATTATTAGGATAGGCTTCCACCCCATCCCGGGCCGCCTGGAGGGCGCCGTTCGCGTCGTCCAACCCGGAGCTGGCCAGGCTGGAGGCCCAATACCAGAGGGCAGGGACCGGTTTGCCGTTCAAGAGCTGGCGGACCTGGACCAGACGACTCTGAGCCACTTGGTTATCGCCCCGCTTCAGCGCCACGATGCTCCAGCCCAACATGATCCGGGCATCGTCGCGCGCGCGCCCCGCCGCGTCGCCGTAGGCCGCTTCAGCTTCGTCCAGCCGCCCGAGCTGCTCCAGCGCAAAGCCCAGATTGTGGAGGGCCGCGGGCCTGGGCACTCCGTTGTCGGATGCATGCCGCAGGGCTTCGGCAGCTTCGTCCCAGCGTGCCTGCCGGATAGCAATGAGACCGAGGAAGAGCGGTGCAGTGCTGTCTGACGGTCGAAGATCGGTTACCCGGCGGAACTCCCGCAGCGCTTCTTCCAGCATACCCGCTTTGTAGAAGGCAATCCCGAGGTTGCGGTGCTCCTCCACCCGGCTGTTGTTGGCCTTCGGCGCAGCGGCGGTGGAAGTGCCTACGCGGTGCGCAAACCCCGCGGTAATGAGTCCGAAAAGCGCTTTGCCTACCTCGAACTCAACCAGGCCCGATTCATCGATGAGCTGGCGCACATCGCGGGTTCCCTCGATCAAGGGCAGGAGTCTCTGCTGCTCCGGCGAGAGAGTCGGGGCCGACTGGCTGATGTGGTCCTGATCGACCGAAAAGATCAGATCGAACGACGGGATCTTCTTTTCGATGAGGCTCCACTCGTCTACCCGGCGGGCGCCCTCGAGCAGCAGTGCCTCGGGACTGATCCGCACCAGGAAGTCCTCGCTCTCAGGCCTTACGCCGGCCTCGAAGTTGAACGTCCCCGAAGTCCAGGTAAACAGGTAGTAAACCGCCTCTTCGATCTGGAGGCGCATGTAATCTTCGAGCTCAGCCCGGCTCAGTATGCCAAGGCCGACGAGAATCTCACCCAGTTTATGCCCCCGGTCGTCCTCCTGAGCCGCGATTGCTTGCCGGAGCTGCTCCGCGCTGATACGGCCGGTCCGGATGAGCAGGTCTCCCAGCCGATCACGCCGGTTGACGATGGTGGCGAACGTGATCTGCCCCTCGTCGAGATAGATGGTTCCGAAGTTGTGCCGGTCAGCCAGGGCGAGACACCCCGTGCGGCGGCCCAGGAACAGCAGCTGGATGACGTCGGGTAGACTGGCCTCCTTGAGACTGCCTTTGATGGCGATCAGCGCCACTCCTCGACGATGCGGTCACCCACGTCAGGCCAGTCCCAAACGATCTTCTCCCGGCTGCGCGCTCCGCTTGCCGGCGCCACGATGCCGCTCGAACGTGCGGCCGGACGCCGGACCGGTTTAGGTGGCGGAGCTTCGAGCACCTCCCGCGCGAGCGCCGCCGAGGGAGCAACGCCTTTCGACTCGGCCGCGTTCAGCACCCGCTGAGCCAGCCCCTGCAGGGCGCGCACTGAGTCGGCCGGGCGGGAGCCGAGGTAATCCACCAACTCGGCATCGGGGGATGTCGTCTTTCCCTTGAGAACGCGATGCAACAGCTGGTGGCGCATATCACGATCGGGCCCGGGCAGGTCTACCACCAGGCCGCCCTCGAGGCGGGTTCGAAGGCGAGCCTCTACTCCTGTCAGCTCGGCTAAGGGAATGCCGGAGCTGAAAATCATTTGCCGGCCGGACTCGATCATAAAATTGAAGAGCACGAACAGCTCGTCCTGAGTGCGATCCTTGTCGGCCACGAGCTGCACATCATCCAACAGAAACGCGGCGGCTGAGCGGTATCGGGCGCGCCAGGCGCCGACCGCGTCCCGATCGATGGCTTCGATCAGCTCACTGGTGAACTCGTGTGCGCTGAGGCAGGCGACAGGGGTTTTATTGGCGCTTGCCAGGGCATTGCCCAGCGCGTGAAGAAGGTGGGTCTTGCCCACGCCACTGGTCCCCACGATCACGAGCGGGTTGTAGCGTGAAGCGGGCTCGGCCACGACCGCGCGCGCGGCTTGCAAGGCCATGCGATTGTTCGGGGCCTCCACCAGGTCTTCCAACCTCCAGAGAGGCGACGGAGCGGGTGGTGGATGGGCGCCCTGTCGAGCTCGCTGGGTGAGAGTCTCTGCCCCTGCGATATCGTCCGGGTCCCGGAATGCGGTGGAACCCGCCAGGTCGGGAGCCAGCTCGACCGCCTCGGCGTGGAGTGCCTGGAGCCGGGCGACGTCGGCGGCAAACTGGCGCAGCACCTGCTCCGGATCGGCCGTCATCTCTTCCTGGAGAAGAGACTCTATTCTGCTGGTGCGAAAGCCCTCACCCTCCCAGCGCAGAATGGCGGCGGCGACCTTGGTACGCCACGAGTCCACCTGCTGCGACACCGTGGAGGAGACTTCGGAGAGAAAATCAGTGAACTCATCGCTCCCAGAGATGTCGGAAGGCTCGGATTGCTTTCGGCCGGCAGCGTCGGACTTGTCCGCCGGGTCCGCCGCCTCTGCTTTGTCCGCCGCCTTTCCACCACCCGCAAGCGCCCGGGCCTGCGCCGGCTCAAGCGGAGTGTCGCTCACCGCCTGAAATGCCACCAGCCGGTTGAGCGCCCCAAGTAGCTCCCGCACATTATCGATCGCCAGCGAAGCCACGCCTTCGAGCACCCCCGCGCCGAACGTGGCTCGACGTTCCTCGGCCTTTCGGCGAAGAATCGCCACCCGGGTCTCATAGTCGGGGGCAGAGACATCGATGACGAGGCCCCCAGCGAATCGGCGGATCAGGCGCTCGTCCAGCGACTCGATCTCCGAGGGCGGCCGGTCGCTGGTGAGCACGATCTGGCGATTAGCGGACTGGAGCGCGTCGGTGAGCCGAAGGAGCTCGGACTGCATCTCCCGGCGATGAGTGAGGAACTGCACGTCATCCACCAGAAGCAGATCGACATCGTTGAACCGCCGGCGATACGCATCGCCCTGCCCCGCCGCGATGGCGGCGTGGAACGACTCGACGAACTCATCGAGGGTGAGATACTCGACCGATAGTGCCGGGTTGATCGCGTGAGCGGCGTGGCCCAGCCCCATGAGAAGGTGAGTCTTGCCCAGCCCGGGGCGCGCGTAGATGAAGAGAGGGTTGTATACCGTGCCGGGTGATTCCGCCACAGCTTTGGCGGCCGTGAAGGCGAGTCGATTTGCCGCGCCGACCACCATGGTGTCGAACCGGTAGAGCGGATTCAGAGTGGCGGTCACGCGACCTGGCTCCCAGCGGCCAGCTTCTTGAGGACCAGCTCGGATACGCCCTTGAGGGTCTCGAAAACACCGGGGCCGTGCAGGGCATCGGCGGAGAAGCT
>JACCRS010000097.1 GCA_013813435.1 Gemmatimonadales bacterium | reverse complement strand
GCTCCACGTCGGGCAGCACTTTGTAAACCATGGCAAACAGGAGCGTGATCACTCCCAGAGACACGATGACATTGAGCGCCTCCCACAGGACGGCAACGCCCGGGTAGGCATCGCCCATGTAGCGATGCAGGGCACCCAGTCCGGCACTGACAAGCAGCGAGGTGAGCAGTAGAAATCCAACCCCGACAACCAACCCAAACGAGATCAGTCGTTGCATCAGCAGAACACGGAACCAGCTTCCACCGCTTTTTGGCTTCACTCGCCAGATGGTATTGAGCGCCGTCTGGAGCTCGAGAAATGCCCCGGTGGCCCCAAGGAAAAAAGTGATGACACCGATGATGGTAGCGGGTATGCTGGAAGACGGCTTGGCGGCTCCTTCGAGCATGGCTTGAACGGCGAGGGCACCCTTGCGGCCAACCAGGCCGTCGATCTGCACCACTATCTCTCCGCGTACCGCCTCTGCCCCAAAGGCCAGCCCGCCAATAGCGATGGCGACGATGAGTATCGGAGCAAGCGAGAAGAGAGTGTAGTAGGAAAGCGCCGCGCCAAGGTGGGGGACGTTGTCGTTCCACCAGCCGGCGATTGCACGCCGAAGAACGGCCCAGAGCTCGCTGAGGCTCATGCTCTATGCTCCTGTGACAATCCTCACCTCCGGCAGCGGGAAGTATGAGCAGATTTGATTACACTCTGGCCAGGAGATCTCATGGCTCGCAAGCAGCAGAAAAGTCTGGTAAAGACCGCCGTAGCGCTGGCGGCAACCGCACTGGTCGAGAAGGCGATTCAAAAAGCGGCCGAAGATCCCCGTGTTCGCCGCAAGGCTAAGGCTGTCGGGAAAGCTCTGAAGAAGAGAGCCAAGTCGGTCGGTAAGAAAGTCTCCCGAGCTGTGAAGAAACAGCCGAAACCCACCAGGTACGCCAGCAGCTGATACCGGGACGGCTATTCCGAGTTGGCTAGCGGGGCTGCGGGTTTCCCGGCGTTGATCCATATGCTCTTGATGTTAACGAACTCTCGCAGGCCGTATACACTCAATTCGCGGCCGTACCCGGACTGCTTGACACCTCCGAACGGTAGCCTGGGGTCGGATGCCACCATGGCGTTGATATAGACCATGCCGTACTCCAGGTCCGCTATGAAACGCCCGCGCTCCTGCTCATCGTTGGTCCATGCGCTTGAGCCCAGCCCGAAGGGCGAGTCGTTAGCGATGTGGATCGCTTCGTCGATATCACGAGCGCGGAAGAGCAGTGCAACCGGGCCGAAGACCTCCTCCCGGTAAGCCGGGGACTCCGCGGTGATGCCGGTCAGTACCCCGGGCGCAAAGAAGTACCCCGGCCGGTCCAGCCGGTACCCCCCGGTAAGCAGACGGGCCCCAGCTCGAACGGAGCGCTCTACCTGGTCGGCCAGGGTGCTCACCTGGGCCTCATTGGCCAGCGGGCCCACATCGGTTGCCGGGTCCATCGGATCGCCCACCACCAGTGACTGGGTCCCCTCAACCAGCCGCCGCTCGAACTCATCGGCGATCTCCCCTACTGCTATGAACCGCTTGGCTGCAATGCAGGATTGGCCGTTGTTGATGACCCGTGCCTTGACGGCCGTGCTGGCCGCGGTCTCGAGGTCGGCGCTCGGCATGACGATGAAGGGGTCGCTTCCGCCCAGCTCGAGCACGGACTTCTTGATCTTCCTCCCCGCCGCGGCGGCCACTGCGCTTCCGGCACCGGTGCTTCCGGTGAGAGTCACAGCTGCCACACGCGGATCGTCGATTACCCGTTCAACCAGCGCAGTCTCTATCAACAGTGTTTGGAAGCAGCCTTGGGGGAAGCCCGCCTGACGAAATACCTCCTCGATAGCCAGCGCGCATTGCGGCACGTTCGAGGCATGCTTGAGCAGGCCGACGTTTCCCGCCGCCAGAGCCGGTGCCGCGAAGCGGAAGACCTGCCAGAATGGGAAATTCCACGGCATAATGGCCAGGATCGGACCAATGGATTGGTAGGCGATGAGACTTCGAGTGGCGCTGGTTTCAACGACCTCGTCGGCCAGAAAGCGCTGCGCGTGTTCCGCGTAGTATCGGCATCCCCAGGCGCACTTCGCCGCTTCCTCGACCGCCGCTTTCAGCGTCTTGCCCATCTCGAGCACCATCAGCCGGCCGAACTTCTCCTTTTCCGACTCGAGGATGTCCGCCGCCCGCAACAGCATCCGGGTGCGATCGATCAGCGGTGTCCTGCTGTAGCGGCGGTAGGTTTCGG
>JACCRS010000033.1 GCA_013813435.1 Gemmatimonadales bacterium | reverse complement strand
GGGTATCGGGAGTTTCTCGCGTTGATGGCGAAGGCAGACGGCGACCGTCCGGAGCTGGCCAGAGCCAAGGCGTTTATCGGGAAACGGTAAGGCGGCGCCACGTTCCGTACCCATGACGAGAACCGTTCTGGCCTCGCGGCAAAATGGTTAAGCTCAAAGCTTAGGGCATCGCATTATGAGCGATGCGCCCTTGCCTGCCTCTCGCCCAGGATCACAGATTATGGGTATGGCTGCCGTTCCGCATTCGGTAACTACGCTCGACGAGTTCTTTGCGCTGCCGGAGGACAACATCCGGCGGCACGAGCTGCTCGAGGGAATCTACGTCGTGAGTCCGGAAGCCAGCTTCCGGCATCAACGAGCATCCTTCGCACTCGGCCGTGCGTTGCTTCCGGCGGTGGACCAGCAGCCGCAGCTCGAGCTTGTGGCCTTGCCGGGCGACATCGTCCTCGGCCCTCGTACAGTGGTCGAACCCGACCTGTGTGTCATCCCCCGGCCCGCCACGGCCCAGGTACACTGGCGGGAGGTTGGTCGTCCAGTGCTCGTCATCGAGATCCTTTCCCCAAGCACCGCTGCCCGAGACCGGGGTGTGAAGCGCCGGCTCTACCAGCAGGCCGGCATATTGGAGTACTGGATCGTGGATCTCGATGCGCGCCTGGTCGAACGGTGGCGTCCCGGCGACGAGCGACCTGAGATTCTCAATGAGACGCTCAGCTGGCAGTTACCAGAATCGTCAGAGCCATTCAAGCTCGATCTGACAGCGTTCTTCGCCGAGGTGCTGGATCGCTGAGGCGCGCGAGACTGCCGGCCGATCCGCCTCGCACTAGATTGCGAGTGACCCCTTTATCGAGCCGCCATGAGACCGCTCTCATTCACCATCGTTCTCGCTGCCGTGCCGGCGGTGCTCCCCGCTCAGCAATCGCCTCGTGACGCGACACCAGCTCCCCTCGAAATCGGCGCGGTGGCGCCCAGTTTCGCCCTGAAAGGCGCAACCCGGTACGGCGTCCTGGCCAACCCGGTCCGGCTCTCCGACTTCAGGGGGAAGACCGTGGTGCTGGCGTTCTTCTTCAAGGCCCGGACCAGCGGCTGAACGGTCCAAATGGACGCGTACCGTGATCAGTACGCGAAGCTCTTCAAGAACGGCCAGGGTGTGGTGCTCATCGCCATCAGCGCCGACCCCGATACCGCCCTCGCCTCCTGGGCCCGTGACTCGGAGTTCCCCTTTCTCTTCGCGAGCGACACCGGGACGATCGTGGCCCGGCGGTTTGGGGCCCTGGCCGACCGGCCGGGAATGACCAACCGCAACCTGTTCGTGGTGGGGCCGGATGGGCGGATCGCCTATCGGGCGACCCCATTCCGGGAGGTGGATCCGTCGGCGTACACCGAGCTGGGCGCCGCGATCGAGAAGGCGGTAGGGCGGTTTTAATCCCGATTCACTCCTCGCAGCCACCGAAAGTCTTTTATCCAGGAAGGCATGGCCGACCTCCAGATCACCCTCTACGGCGGCGCCGGCGAGATCGGTGGCAACCGCATCCTCCTCGAGTGGGATGGCGCCGGCTGGCTGCTCGATTTCGGCATCCGGTTCAAGGCCACCGGAAAATTCTTCGCCGAGTTCGTGAAGCCGAGGACCGCAGCGCTGGGGCTGCGCGACTACTTCAGGATGGAGCTGCTGCCGCCGCTCGAGGGTCTCTACCGCGACGATCTCTGGGCCCACCAGCCGGACCTATGGAGCCGCTATCGCGGGCGTCCCGACCACCGCCAGGTGGACAACCTCCGGGGCGTGCTGCTCTCCCACGCCCACATGGACCACAACGGCTGTCTCGGCTTCCTGCGGTCCGACATCCCGGTATACACCGGGCTGGTGAGCGCCATCATCGGCAAGTGTCTCCAGGATCCCAAGCCGACCGGAGCCGACGGCGAGTTCTGCTACCTGGTGCCGCGGGAGCGCAGTGGCGAGATCCTGACTACCGCCAAGGGTCCCCGGATCCAGCGACAGCACTACATCTGCGAGAGCAGCGACGAAATCAAGAAGGCGGTGACCGAGCTCAGGGAGTTCTGGTGCTCGGTGCCCGGCACCCGAAGCGACATCAAGGCCGCGCCGCTGGAGTTGGTTGATCCCGCCTTGAAGGGACTCAAGTTCTGGCGGGTGGATCACTCAATCCCCGGCTCGGGCGCATTCGGGATCGAGACCCCGCTCGGCTGGGTGATCTACTCCGGCGATCTCCGGACTCACGGCCACTCCAGCTGGCGAACCAGGAAGTTCGTCGAGGAGGCCGCGGCGCTGAAGCCGGCGCTTCTCATTGTGGAGGGCACCCGGGTAGCGAACGAAGGGTCCATCACCGAGCCGGAGGTGTACGACGCGATCGAACAGGTAGTCGCCGCCGAACCGGGGCTGGTGATCGCCGACTTCAGCGCCCGGAACATCGAGCGGCTCCGCACCTTCCGCGACATCGCCAAGGCGCGGAACCGCCGACTGGTGGTGACCACGAAGGACGCCTATCTCCTCCAGCAGCTACACCTGATCGATCCGCTGATTCCCTGCCCCACCGAGGAGATAGCGGTGCTCAAGGAGTTCCAGGGAACGGTGCAGCTCTGGGAGCGGGGAGTGCACACCGGCTGTGCCGCGAATCTGGTCGATACCGGGCAGATCCAGCGCGATCCGGGCGGTTACATCGTGTGCATCTCGTACTGGGACATCGTGAACCTGGTGGATTTCGAGCCCAGCGGCGGGACCTACATCTACTCGGCATCGGAGGCGTACGATGAGGAGCAGAAGATCGATCATCAGCGGCTGGTCAACTGGCTCAACCATTTTGGATTGAAGATGGTCGGGGGACTGCCCGGCGCCGAGAAGGGGCCGTATCACGCGTCGGGTCACATCGACGGGCCGGCGCTGGAGGGGCTGATCGAGCAGATCGGAGCCGAGCGAATTCTTCCGGTGCACACTCAGCAGCCGGAGTGGTTCGAGCGGAGATGGGCTGAGAAGATCGTTAGCTCCGGCTACGGGAATCTCGTTACGCTCTAGTCAGGCCGGCGGGCGGCAGGTAAAGAGGCGGTAGATGGAGAGGCGGTAGGTGAAGCAGCGGTATCTTACCGCCTTACCGCCGTACCGCCGTACCGCCTACCTCTGAACACAGTCCGCCAGCTGACGCCTTGCGGCCGTGACAGCCAACGCCTTCGCCGCACTCCGGATCTCGGATCTCCCATGGAAGTCGCTCCGGAAGTTGGGTCCCCAGGACCAGTCCACCGATGCACACACATACGGCTCGCTCATCGCCACAGTCTTATAGTAGATGAACTCCGCCGCGCTCATCTGATAGAGATTCGACTTGGTGCCCGGCAGTGTTGTGCCGGGAATGTCGGGCAGGCACCGGCCGGTCTCCGCGGGACCGCAGCCACCGTTGAGCAGATTGACGCCGGCCACCAGACCCAGCCGTTGCCGCTTGGCGGAGGCCACTTCAGTAGCCAGGAACTTCTCCGGTGTACCATGGCGACGGGGACCGGTGTACTGGGCCCACGCGGTGGTGACCCACTGCCAGCTGGACCGCGGCTCCAGTTGGGTAGGTAGCGCGCGGATTACCACCGGCGCGTCGGGACAGCGGGCCTGAATCAGACTCCCGATGGTGTCCCATTGAGCCAGCCGAGTCGCTACGGGCGCCGGCCCCCACTCGGTGGCGGTCACGTCGTCCCCGATGAGGAAGGCAATGATGGTCGAGTCCTTCACCCGGCTGCACACTCCCGGCCAGGGCCAGGTCGCCAGCTCGGTGCGAGTGGCCGATACACTGAGGTTTCCGGTCGAGTCCTTAAGCATGTGGCGCCGAATGGTGGCGACGGTCCTGGCCCCGCAGTGTCGTGTGCGCTCCAGGCGCTGCAGCACGGAGGAGGCGACCACCGGAAGGGTGGTGCCGGTGTATCCCAGGGTACATAGACTGTCGGGCGGGAGACCGAACGGGCCGTTGGGGAGACCGAGGGTCAGGCGGTCAGGCGGTCGGGTGGTCCAGACTGAGTCGGTATTGATCGACACGGTGGTGATTACTCGGCCGCGGGTGTAGAAGATCGTGTCGCCCACCTTGCTGCTGTCGGTCCAGGGAGTGCTGTGGCGTCCAGTTTCCTCGGGCAGATTCACGGCGAAGCGGGTGGTGACGGACTTTTCGGGGAGCGAGCTCATCATCATATCGGACGAGCGCCGGACGTCTTCGGCGGAGCAGGCGACGATGAGCAATAGGGCGGGCGATGGCTGTTTCATGGCGGCTTCCTCCGATAGTTAGACGTTTTGGCGATATGGCGGTCAGGCGACGGTACGGCGGTGGACAGTCATCCGTCCACCCGTCATGCTACTGACCTCACTTCACCGCTAGCGGATGGCTTCTCCGTCAACGTCGACTTTGCGGCGGTGGAGTTACCCTCGAACGTGGCGGTGGCACTCTCCCACGAGGCCATCGACTCCGCGTTGTCGGCGAAGCGGAAGCGGTTGAGGGCGTCCATGACCCGGACGATTTGGGTTACCTCTTCCGCGACGGCATCGAGCTCCGCCCGCGCGCCGACATGGGCCCTGCGGCCTTCGGTGCTCTTGTCTACCGCCTGGTCCAACTGATCCAGCGCCTGCACCAGGCTCTCGAGCACCGTCTCCACCAGCCCATGCTTCACCAGCACCTCTTTGTTGCTCTGTGCCTCGGCGACGATGCCGCGGGCGACAGTCTGGAATGCCAGGTACGGGGTGGTCTCGGGCGCGATCACGAACTTGGGCGCCAGCTCCGGCACCTCCCGGGTGGCTCGTGCTACCTGCATCAGATGCATGAGCTGGGTCCTTCTCATCTTCTTGCGCAGGTCGCGTTTCTGCTTTGTGGCGGCGCGTACGTCGGTGATGCCGTCACGCTGCTGATCGGCGAGCTGTTGGGCGCGAGTCAGCCGGTCTTCCAGCCGCGCCACTGCCGCGCCGTACCCTGCGCTCGCGTCCGGATGGGCCCGGCTGAAGTTCAGCGCTCGGTTACCGAGCTCGATGGTCCTTCTGGTCTTCGCGTTCATATGACGGTTCTCCCTTCCAAGCTGCGAGCGGTGCCGGGACGCCGCTCCAGTGCAGAGGATACTGCGTAGGTCCGAGCGGTCATCCTCGGCGACCGCTCGGCCGAAGAGGGGGGAACGCGAACAGTGTGCCAGAAATAATTGGCGAAGATTTCAAGTCGAAGGTTGGACGCGACGGCCACAAGCACGATGCTGCGGGCGATAAGTGCGATGCGATAGCACTCGATGTGGAGTCGATCCGACGCGAGCAGGAGCCAAGCGGCGACAAGTATGATGCGGCTGGCTTGGAGCACAACCCAGAGTCCTCGAGTGTGATGCGGGCAAAGTCGAGCACGACCTGGGCAGACCCTACTGCGATAGGGGAGGGGTCAAGCACAACCCGGGGCATCTTCGAGCTCGATGCAGATGGGCCGAGTGCAGTACGCTCGGTGACGAGCTGGTAGAGTACGGAAACGTGGTGGTGCCGGTTCGGTCCAAGCATGCGCCGGACAAGCTCTAGCTGGTGCCGGACGAAGTCGAGCAGGACGCGTTTGGATTGGTGTGCTATCCGAAAGATGCCGAGCAGGATGTCGACGAATTCCACACGGTGTCGGGCAGAACCGAGCACCGTTCGGCGA
>JACCRS010000029.1 GCA_013813435.1 Gemmatimonadales bacterium | reverse complement strand
CGTCCTGTCGTCCCACGACGTGCGGATCGCCCACAGTGTGCGCGAGATCTTTCGCCGCAACGCATTCCAGTCCTTCTGCGAGCGTCAGGGATTACGGTGGGAGACATTTCACAACACCGGGTTGGCTATAGCCAATGTGGAACCGGCAACCGCGAAAAGCTAACTACAATACAGCCTGCAAAGCCGCGTTCTGCACGCGAGCCCCTTCCGGCGAGCAAGCAATTCCAGCAATATTTGCCCGCGTGAGGGTGCGGCCGAGCACCTACCGCAGGTGTATGCCCGCGGCTACCTTATCTGACCCCGGCGCCGTAGCCAAGTGGTAAGGCAGAGGTCTGCAAAACCTCCATTAGTCGGTTCGATTCCGACCGGCGCCTCTGAGTCTTTAGGCTATGGGCTATTGGCTAATGGCCAGGGCGGAAACGAGAGGGCCTCCCAGTCGGAGGCCCTTTTATCAACGGTCAACAGCCAATAGCCCATAGCGAATAACCAAACAGCCCTCTACCGCGAGTAGTACTCGATTACCAGAGAAGTCTCGCACTGTACCGGAATCTGTTCCCGCTCGGGCAGCTCGCGGACCCGGATGTTGCGGGCATCGCGGTCCAGCTCCAGATAGGCAGGAGGATGGGCGACTTCCAGTGGCGCTGTGAAGGCGAGCAGGTCCCGGCTTCTCCCGGCAATGGCCACTACGTCTCCCGGCTTGAGCCGGCGAGACGGTCGGTCGACCTTTCGCCCGTTCACCTGGATGTGCCCGTGGGTAACGGCCTGGCGAGCCGCGTAGATGGTGCGGACAAAACCGCCCCGGAGCACCACTGCGTCCAGCCGCATCTCCAGCAGCTGGAGCAGCCGGACCCCGGTATTTCCGGTCTGGCGGGTGGCCTCGACGAACGAATTCTCCATCTGCCGCTCGCTGACGTTGTACTGCGCCCTGAGCCGCTGCTTCTCGATCAGCTGCTTTTTGTAGCCGCTGATTTTCCGTTTCGGCGTGGCGCCGTGCTGTCCCGGCGGATTGGGACGGTTCTCCATCACCTTGGCCGCTTTCGGGGTGAGCGCAATGCCCAACTGCCGGGCCAGCTTCACCTTTGGTCCCCTGCGCTTCACGATCGTGGTCTCCTGTGCCCTGAAATGAGGTTTTTGCTCCACACATAGGTAGTCGGAACGGGGCCTATAGGGAAGCGCTGCCGTCAAATTCACGGCGGTGCGTTCTAGCTCACTGTGGACCCGAATGAGTGATTGTATTCTGGGGTACCAACCTCCTAGGGTATCCCTGTGAAGCTGCTTCGAATGATTCCGGCACTGATTGCGGTACTCACGCTGTTCTCGCCCGATTCGGCCCAGGCTCAGAGTCGCGCGGCCATCGCGGGCTGCACCTGGAACTGCTACAACGTCGACCTCCCCCTGGCCTTGACCGTGTCCCAGGTAGCCGACGGCGGTAGCTTCGTAACTCTCGAAGATGGAAGTGTTTGGGAGATCCGCCTGCCCCAGCGCCCAGTGGCCGCCAGCTGGCAGCCGGGCGATCTGGTCGAATTGAGACAGGTCCACGCTCCGGTTGACCGGTTCGAGATTCTGCTGGCGAAGGGCGATACCGACCGGGCCGAGGCCAGACTTGCGGGCCGGAAACGGGTGGCAGGCTCCTCGGGCCAGCAGTAAGCAGGCATTTCAGGAGTAGTAGCGCTTCATCTCGGCCGCTACGCCGTCCAGATCGGGGAACAGCCGACGTTCGTCAATGCTGACCAGGTCGAGCTGATCGCGAAAGCGGGGGGCCTCTCCGGCCGGGATGATGAACTTGGTGAGGGCCGCACCCAGGCCATGGCCGTCGAGGAAACGGTCGAATGGCACCAGTTTGTCAGAGCACAGAGTAAATGTGGCCGATTGAGCCACGATTCGCGCATTGAGCGACGGAGGTTCGAACATACAGGCGAACTGCCTGGCCTCCGCGGCACCGGAGAAAAGAGTCCACGGCGTCATCGGACGGTCGGCGCCCAGAATCCCCTCCAGATTCTCGATCAGCAGCGCCAGCTCGGGCAGCCCGAAGCACCGGTGGACTCTCTTCCAGTCCAGTCGCCAGATTACCCGGTCGGACTCACGGCGGCCGGATACGGTGGCGAAATGTGCCGCGACCAACGGAGAGTAGGTCCAATCCAGCAGCCGCGTCGGCAGCCCGTGGTGCTGCGCGGCCACCAGCACCTCCCAGTCGTTGATAGGGGGGCTGGAGAAATGCGGCCGGGAGTAGCGAATGAAATTCCGGAGAATGTGCTCTTCCAGGTCCGCTTTCGAATGGGGAGATCCGACGCCGCCCAGCTTATCCAGACTGGTGAGCAGAGGCCAGCCGGCGTCTCCGTCCCCCCGGTAAACCCCGCTATCGCGGCGCCGGCCGGTTCTGGGGTCGGGTTCCGTGGGGGTGACCTTGTCGATCAGGTCGCCCAGGCTTTTTACGGTAATTTCAGCGATCGCCATAGAAGGTGAATGTAAGTCCGTTGCTCTGTTGTGACATACATCCTTGCAGCCGTACGGCTGCTGTCCGAATGTCAGCCAGTAAAGCCCGCCCGCGGCTCGGTCCCAGCCGGACTTGCGGCGCGGCCCTACTGGGAAATAATAGATGGCGGTACGGGAAGCTCGACTCCGGCCCGAGTGGGTTAGCCTGTACCCTGGCCTCGAGTCCGGGGTCTGGATCGTGGCCTCACAGCTGGTCCCCCTGGTTCTTCGGCATCGCCTGGAGGATCAGGCTGGCTGGGAGTTCACCCGCAGGATTCTGGTGGAGGAGCACTTCGAGTTCCGGGGCGGCCGGCCCCGGGATGAGAGCTGGACCGGCATCCTGAGCCGGGTTGAAGACGCCTGAACAGTTTTGGTTTCTACCGTTTACCGCCGACCTATGGTAGGATCTCCATGGTTTCCAAGCCACTCTGGTTGCCAGCCGGAATACTTCTCTGCGCCGCCCTGTCTTCCGCTCAGGGTACGGCAGCGCAGCTTCCACGGGTCGTGATCCAAACCGGGTTGGGCAGTATGGAAGTTGAGGTAGACACCGTCCGGGCCCCGATGACAGCAGGAAACTTCCTCAGCTATGTCGACCACGGCGCCTACCGGGGTGGGCGCTTCCATCGAACCGTCAGAGCCGACAATCAGCCGGAGAGCCAAGTCGAGATCGAAGTTGTTCAGGGCGGTCTCGACCCCTCGCGCTCCAAGGATTATTCCCCCATTCCACTGGAGCGCACCAAGGACACCGGCCTGTCGCACAACGATGGGACAATCTCAATGGCACGGGACGGGCCGGACACCGCCACCTCCGACTTCTTTATCTGCATAGGGCGCCAGCCTGAGCTGGACTTCGGAGGAAAGCGGAAACCGGACGGCCAGGGTTTCGCTGCCTTCGGGCGGGTGATTCGGGGAATGGACGTGGTGCGACTGATTCAGACGGCCCGAGCGCAGAATCAGCGACTCACACCGCCGATAGAGATCATCGACATTACCCGGGTGAGGTAGGTGGAAGAGGGAAAGAGGGAAAGAGGGAAAGAGGGAATTTACCTTCCCTCCTTCCCTCTTCCCTCTACCACCTACCGCCCCTTCAGTATCCCATTCCTCACCCGCACCGCCTTCGCCGAGGCCGCGGCATCGAGCTCGATCCGGTGTTCCACTCGTGCCGCCAGCATCACCTTGCCGTTCAGCTTCAGCGTGTCGGTGCCGCGAAGGACTTTGATCGGCAGCGGTGCTCCTTCCTGTTTTCCAAACCGCGCACGGAATGCGGGCCCAAAGTCGTTCTCGGTGACGGAAATATCCCCGATGGCAAGGAGCCGGTCTCCCGTTCGAACCCCGGCCAGCTCTGCCGCTCCACCTGGAATTACGCCGTTGACGACTATCCCGCCGGAATCAGCATTGGTGGAGATGCCCAGCCGGGGATCGCGTACGGTATCTGCCGTCATCCTCATGCCCGCGAGGGGAAGGATCTGGCCGAACGGTAAAGGCTCGCGCCCGTCGATATAGCGCGAGTTGAAGTCGGCGAACAAGCGTCCGCCGGCCGCCTTGCTGACCATACCCCACCAGTCGTTGGCAGCAAAGCCGCGCCCCTTCTTGTATGTGGTGTGATACAGCTGCCGCATCACATCGTCGAGTGACCTCGCGTTATTGCTGCTGGTCTTTGAGCAGGGATACGCCTGCCGGGCCGGCTTCATCCCGGTGGCAACGTGCCACGAGCCTTCTGTCTTGACGCTGACCGTGGCGGGAAAATCGAAGCCCCGGCCGTCCGGATAGAAGAAAAGATTGGTGCCGTTGAAGAAGGCGAAGTCGGGCCGGGCCCACGCCATGGCATTGTCGAGTGAGTCGGCGATGTAATCGAAACGCACCGTGAGAGCCTTGGCCGCTCCCGGTTGAACTCGCCAGGTATCCTGGTCCAGCTTGTCCCACACCAGCGGTGAGTCTGCACCGGCGGCGGTAAAGCCCACCACCGAGCGCGCGAAATTGCCGATCTCGTAGGCACCGGGAGTCCATGCCGGGAGAGACAGGAGCACCGGTCCGGGCCCGGCCACGTCGAACGACATGGCCACCGTTATGGTCCGCCGGCTGGCGGTGGTCGAGTCATACGTGAGGTCGTAGCGAATATTGGTGATGGGGGCAGACCGGGGTGGCGGCGGTGCCGTCTTCTGCTGCGCCTGGACTGCGGGCAGCAGGCCAGCAAGCAATAGCGAGGTCAGTGTAGCGCGCCGAAATGACCTACAACTCATGCATTCTCGGTGAGGGTATGCACCTATGACGTTGCGACGGCCCGTATAGTTGCGGTGAATCAGTATGTCACCGAGCCTGCGAGAGGCGGGTTGAACTCTCCCTCCCATCGGGCCATCACGACGGTGGCCAGGCAGTTGCCGATCACGTTTACGGTGGTGCGGCCCATGTCCATCAGCTCGTCGACGCCGAGGATGATCGCCACCCCTTCGAGGGGAAGCCCGAAATGAAGTAGGGTGCCGGAAAGTATGACCAGCGAGGCGCGGGGGACGCCGGCGACGCCTTTGCTCGTCACCATAAGCGTCAGCATCATGATCAGCTGCTGCCCCCAGGTCAGCTCCACTCCCGCGGCCTGAGCCACGAAGATCGAGGCCACCGCGAGGTACAAGGTGGAGCCGTCCAGGTTGAACGAGTACCCGGTTGGCAACACGAAGGCGACAATGCGCCTGGGCGTACCCAGCAGCTCCATGTTCTCCATAGCCTTTGGTAGCGCGGCCTCGGACGAAGTGGTCGCGAAGGCGATCAGGGCGGGCTCCCGAACCGCCTGGATGAAGGCGCGAAGCGGAACGCGGAACAGGAGCGCTACGGGCACCAGCACCAGCAGGACGAACACGATCAGCGCTCCGTAGAGCGTAAGCACCATCTTCCCCAGGTTGATCAGCACCCCCACCCCGCTGTGTCCCACGGTCACCGCTATCGCAGCCCCGATACCAATGGGCGCGAACTTCATCACGATTCCGGTGAACTTGAACATCGTCTCGGCCAGACCCTCGGCGAAGCCGAGCATCGCCTCCTTGGGCCGGCCTTTCACCTGAGAGAGAGCCACCCCGAACAGGATCGAGAAGAAGACGATCTGGAGCACTTCATTGTTGGCGGCCGCCTCGAAAAAGCTCTGCGGCACCAGGTGCTCGAGAATGCCGCCGAAGGTGGTGGTCTTCTGCGCCAGCTGTTGTCCGGCGTCGGCTGACTCGGTCAGGCGTACTCCCACTCCGGGACGGGTGAGGTTCACCGCCGCGAGCCCGATGAAGAGGGCCAGGGTGGTTACGATCTCGAAGTAGATGATGGCTTTCAAGGCGAGACGCCCCACCCGCTTCATGTCATCGCCGTGACCAGCAATCCCGATGACCAGACTACCGAAGATGATGGGCACCACGATCGACTTGATCATCCGGAGGAAGATCGTCGATAGCGGCTTCAGGCTGGTGCCAAGGTCGGGGTTCAGCCACCCGACCAAGGCGCCGAGCACCATGGAAATCAGAATCCACTTTGTGATGGTAATGCGGCGGAGGAAGCTCCAGAGACCAGTCACCGGGAGGCCAGCAGCCGCTTTGCCGTGGCCGCCACCTGCTCCGGCGTGAGCTTGAACTCCTGGTAGAGCCGGTCGCTCGGGGCGGAGGCACCGAATCCTTCCATACCCACGACCGGCCATAGGACGTAAGCGGCTGGAGCCAGCGCCATGGGAGTACCCGGGTGCCCCGACTGGGCCTGCTCGACCGCATCCATCGCGAGCGCGCGTATTGAATTGATGCTCCGCCACGCCACGGAGGGCGGCGGTTCGAATTCTGAGGATGATGATTTGGGTTCTGGTCGCACGGGTCGGGTGCGGGTGCTCTTTACGTTCAGGACCAGCTCCTTTGGGAGATGAGACCAGGCCGCGGGCGGGAAAGGAAGATAGGCGGTAAGGCGGTACGGCGGTACGGCGGTAAGGCAAGGCGCGAGGTTATCGTGGTGCCGTCATGCGTGAAGATGATTGGGCGTTCGGCGCGCCTCGCCGCATTGTGTCATCCCGAGCGCAGCGAGGGATCGGGTGGGCGTACGTTCACACGCGATGTTCGTTTACATCCTGGCAAAGCAAGACTAGGCGTCTCTAAGGACTATGCACGGGTGAAGAAGATCGCCATGACTAATTCGGTGAATCCTGAGTGGAACGACCTGGCCGAGCTCTGATTTGCCGACGTCTCGAGGAACGATCCCTGGCTCCGCTCGGGATGACATCCGCTTCCACCATTACCGCCTTACCGTCTTACCGCCTTCCCGCCTTACCTTCCAGCATGCGCCGCCTCGCCCGCCTCTTCCTCATCCTCTTCGTACTACCCACTCTGATCGGCGCTCTGGTCATGGTCGCCGCCGGGCGCCCGCTGCTCTTCGAGCTGCTCCAGCGAGGCACCAGCTACAAGTTTCCCCAGGTGAAGTGGATCGTCACTCGCGACCTGGCTCGCTGGATGGAGGATTCGGCTGGGGCGAAGCCGGTCATACTGGATGCCCGCAGCGAACCGGAGTTCGAGGTCAGCCACCTCCGAGGCGCCCGGCGGATTGACCCGTACCGTCCCGGTCTCGAGGCCCTGGCAGGTTTCCCCAAGGACACACCCATCGTCACCTATTCATCGGCCGGTTATCGCGGGGCCAGGGTTGCCAGCTGGCTGAGCGAGCAGGGTTATGGGAGGGTCCAGAATCTGGGTAGCAGCCTGTTCCAGTGGGCCAACGAGGGACGGCCGATCTTCCGCGGCGGCCAACCGGCGGACCTGGTGCACCCGTACGACGGCAAGTGGGGATGGGGTTGGTTGCTGGAGGGTGAGTACCGGGCCCCGGCGCCAGCCGTGGAGCAGCACTCCGTGGCTCCCTGAGCACCGATGGGAGCGGCGGATCCTGTCGTTCTGGCGCTAATCTTGCTATGTTTCGAGAGTTATTCTGGCAGCCTGTAGCCCAGGTGTAGTCAACCCTTAATTTGGTATCTTGTGGCACGTCGAACACGAAGACATCCTGCAGCTCACATCCCTAGCTTCCGCCGTTCCCCTGGTCGTTCAATGCAGTCGCACCGCGATTGGCTCCTTGCACAACACGGCTCAGTTTGCGCGTATTGCGGAACCGAGACCCCCGATCATGCCATTACGCTCGATCATGTGCGTCCCCGCCGGGGCCAGACGGCTTACGACCGTCCGGACAACCTGGTGCTCGCATGCAAGGACTGCAATTGCGCAAAGGCCGACACTCCGCTGGTGGCGTTCCTCATGCAGCGCCGCTCACGGGGGGTTTTCCTCCTGCATTACGGAGAGCATCTCTCCGAGCCGCTCAGGGAATTGGCGCGACAGGCCTCCGAAAGGCCTCTGATCGCGAAGGACTGAAGCAGCCAAGGGCGGCCTCCAGAGGCCGCCTTTACCCCTGGCCTTCGCCCGCCTTTGCCGCTGTAGCAACCCCCGCCCTGTTCGACCCCGATCCAAGCGCCTCGCGTACGATGCGTCCCTGCTCCGCCAGATGGGCCGCCGGGTAACCCTCTGCTGGGCTGGCGCGCTCCGGTCTTCCCGTATAGCTGAGATTCATCGGGCTACCCTCCGCCAGAAGCTCGCGTAGCTTGGCTTCGAGATACCTCCAGGCACCCATGTTGAGCGGCTCCTCCTGTACCCAGACCAGCTCAGTTGCCTTGCTGTATCGCGGCAGGACCTGGCGTAGCTCGTTCCAGGGGAAGGTGTAGAGCTGTTCCAATCGAACGATAGCCGGCCGGTCTTCCCCCAGCTTTTCCGCCTCGGGCAGCAGGTCGTAGTAGACCTTTCCCGAGCACATCAGCACACGCGTGGCACGCTCCGGCTTAGTGGCGAAGAAGGAATCGTCAATCACCGCCTGGAACTGGCTGCGGGAGAGGTCCTCCAGCGTGGATGTGGCCAGAGGATGGCGCAGAAGGCTCTTGGGAGTGAACACGATCAGAGGCCGCTGCCGCGATCTCTTCGCCTGACGTCGCAGTAAATGAAAGTACTGCGCCGGCGTGGTGCAGTTGACCACCCGAATGTTGCCCTCGGCCGCCAGGTGTAGGAACCGTGCCAACCGCGCGCTGGAATGCTCCGGCCCCTGCCCCTCATAGCCGTGGGGCAGCAGCAGGGTGAGCCGGGTGGTCAGCCCCCACTTGGCCAGTCCGGCCGAGATGAACTGATCGATGATTACCTGGGCGGCATTCACAAAATCGCCAAACTGCGCTTCCCACAGTACCAGTGCTTCGGGCGCGGCCACGCTGTACCCGTACTCGAAGCCCATCGTTGCCAGCTCCGACAAGGGGCTGTTATGCAGCTCCATGGGAGCCAAAGCTCCGGGGAGGCTTGAAATCGGGGCCATCGTTGCGCCGGTTTTTACGTCATGGAGCACGAGGTGACGCTGGCTGAAAGTGCCGCGCTCGGTATCCTGGCCGGTGAAGCGGACGGGTACCCCTTCGGTGAGGAGCGAGCCCAGCGCCAGCGATTCTGCGTGAGCCCATTCGATTCCGCCCTCGGGGCCGAAGGCGGAACGGCGTCGCTCGAGCTGTTTCCGAAGCTTGGGGTGGATCGAGAATCCGTCCGGCCAGCTGTGCAGCTGATCGTTCAGCGCCGTGAGAAACTCCGGGCTGAGAGACGTGTCCACTTCCTGTCCCGGACTGCTGAGACGCACCGGGCGCTCCTGCGCGGGCGGCCGCGCCATACTGGCCTTGAACGCCTGCTGAATGTCCACCAGCCGCTGGTACGCCTGCTCGGCTTCCCGGTTTGCCTCCTCCTGACTGATCACACCAGCACCGACGAGGGCCCGGGCATAGAGCTCGCGGACGGCGGGCAGGTTCCTGATCCTCTCATACATCACCGGCTGGGTGTATGCCGGCTCGTCGCCTTCGTTGTGACCGTGCCTCCGGTATCCCACCAGATCGATCACGACGTCCTGATGAAACCGGTCGCGATAAGCCATCGCCAGCCGTACGGCGGAAAGGCACGCCTCGGCGTCGTCCGCATTCACATGGATGATGGGAATGTCGAAGCCTTTGGCCAGATCGGAGGCATACCGGGTGGACCGGGCATCCTGTATGTCGGTGGTGAAGCCGACCTGGTTATTGGTGATGAGATGCAGTGTTCCGCCCGTCTGGTATCCCTTCAGGGCACCGAGATTCAAGGTCTCGGCTACCACTCCCTGGCCGGCGAAGGCGGCGTCGCCGTGGATTGCCACGGGCAACGCGGCCGTGGGATCGTGGTGTGGTTCCCGGCCGCGGCGTTGGGTCTGCTTGGCCCGGGCCCGGCCGTCCACCACCGGCGCCACATACTCCAGGTGACTGGGGTTGGGTGAAAGGCTGACTGTGACTGCCTTGCCCTTTGCCGTTTTGTAGGCACCCTCGGCGCCGTGATGATATTTCACGTCGCCGGTGCCTCCCTCTGGAGTGGGATGGCCGCCCTCGACCTGACGCCCTCCCTCGAACTCGGCGAAAATCGTTTCATAGGGACGGCCCACCGTGTGAGCCAGCACATTGAGCCGGCCGCGGTGAGCCATGCCGATCACCACGTCGCGGGCCCCGGATTCAGCGGCACTTTCGATGGTGAGGTCGAGCATGGGCACCAGCATGTCCAACCCTTCTATCGAAAATCGCTTCTGGCCCAGGTAGGACTTGTGGAGGAACCGCTCGAGGGCCTCGACCTCGGTGAGCCGCTGAAGCAGCCAGCGCTGCTGGTCGCGGGAGGGCGGCTGGCGATAGGCGCCGGATTCGATCTTCTCCCGCAGCCAAACCCGCTCCTCATGGGTCGAGATGTGCTCAATCTCGTACGCCATCGTGCCGCAGTATGTTGCCTGGAGGTAGGGCAGCGACTCGGCGAGAGTAAGCCCGGGCACGGCGATGCGGAGGACCCTGGATGGAATCGCGGTCATGACCTCGGGCGTCAGCCCGAGCGAAAGCGGGTCGAGGGCCGGGTCTCCGATGGGGTCGGTACCGAGAGGATCGAGCTGGGCCGCAAGATGCCCGTGCATCCGGAAGGCCTTGATCAGTGCCATCGCGGCGGCCACGTGCGACAGCATCTCGGGCGCCACCGGTTCCAGGGCTGCCTTCGGCGCCGGAGCCGCGCTGGTGATCCGATTGCTTGCTGCCGGCACCGCCAGGCTTTGGCCGACCAGCTGATAGAAATTTTCCTCCCCCTGAAGCATCCGATCCACCAGTCCCAGGAAAGCGCCCGACTCGGCTCCCTGGATCACTCGGTGGTCGTAGGTGCTAGTCATCGTCATGACCTTGCTTATCCCCAGCTCGCGCACACGATCATCCGGCAGGCTTGAAAACTCAGCGGGATAACCGATGGCGCCTACCGCGATGATGCTTCCCTGGCCGGCCATGAGCCGGGGAACCGACGCTACCGTGCCGAGCCCACCGGGGTTGGTGAGAGACATGGTGGCACCGGCGAAGTCGTCCGGCATCAGCTTGTTGGTGCGCGCCTTCTCTACCAGGCTCTCGTACTCGGTGTGAAATCGGGCGAAATCGAGTGTGCCGGCCCGCTTGATGACCGGCACCACCAGACCGCGGCTCCCGTCCTTGCGCTGGACGTCCACCGCCAGACCCAAAGCAATTCCTTCCGGCTGAACCCGGTGGGGCACGCCGTCACGCATGATCAGGGTGTGGCCCATGACCGGCTGCTGCCGTGTGGCTTGCACAATGGCGTAGGCTATGAGGTGGGTAAACGAGATCTTTTCGGCGCGGCCGGCGGCCCCGAGTGCGGCGTTAAGTGCCCGGCGTTGCTCCTCGAGCACAGCCACGGGAAACTCACGGAAGGTCGTTGCCGTCGGCACCGTGAGGCTCTCGTTCATGTTCGCAACCAGCCTGGCGGCGGGGCCCTTAATCGGGCTGGCGCCCGAGGCAGAGGAAGCGGGTAAGCGGGTCAGCGGGTCGGTTGACTGCGCGGCCCCAGCCTGCCCTGTCTGCGCGACCTCTGGCCGAGCCTCCCCGCCTATCCCCTGTCCTGCTTTCCCCCTGTCCCGCTGTCCATTCCCCTCCCCCACCACCCCGCTCTCGAACAGGTGGCGCCACTCGGGGCCCACTGCAGCTGGGTCTCGCAGAAACTCCTCATACA
>JACCRS010000009.1 GCA_013813435.1 Gemmatimonadales bacterium | reverse complement strand
GCCATCTTGGACGCCGCCGAGCGGCTTTTTGCGGACCAGGGATACGGTGCCACCAGCCTGAGCGAAGTCGGCGCGATTGCCGGCGTTTCCCGCGCCACTCCCGGCTACTTCTTTGGATCCAAGTCAGACCTCTATCAGGCAGTGCTGGACCGGTGCTTCGCCGAGGTTCGGGAGGCGGTCCGGGCCGGGCGAGCCCGTGCGCTGGCGAGCAACGAGAGCACTGAGGCCATCCTCGCCGGCGCGGTCTCCGACTACTTCGACTTCCTGGCTGCGCGCCCCAACTTCGTCAGACTGATCGAGCGTGAAGCACTGAACGACGGTCGGCTTCCCGAAGGACTGAGCCATCTCTCGGCCGGACAGGAAGCGTTGGCGGCGATAAGTGCCGAGCTGGGACTGGATGACGCCCCTTCCGGCGAAGCGGCGCAGCTGCTGCTGAGCATCATCTCGCTGTGCTGGTTTCCCCTGATCCACGCCCGTACCGTGGCTCCAGCAGTGGGCGTGATGATCGAGGACGCCGCGGATCTGGACCAGCGTAAACGGCACATCGTCTCACTGGTGTTGAACGGCCTGCGTGGCCTGCTGCTCACAACCTCAACCGAGCCAACAACCCATGACTGACGTTCTCGCGCAGCCTCAACGGGGCGTCCACACCCCCCTTGCAACCGAACAGGAAGCCAGAGAGGTGGCCGAAGCTGCCCGCGAGAAAGACTGGGAGTCTCCCAGCTTCGTGCGGGAGCTGTTCGAGGGATCGTTTCGTCTGGACCTGGTGCATCCATTTCCCCAGCCCGATCCGGCCGACCTGGAGCGCGCCCGGCCCTTCATGGCCAAACTCGAGCGCTTCATGCAGCAGCGGGTCGATAGCGACAAGATCGATCGCGAGGGCAAAATCCCGGAGGACATCGTCAAGGGCCTGGGCGAGATCGGCGCCTTCGGAATCAAGATCCCGACTGAATACGGCGGGCTAGGGCTGAGCCAGTACAGCTACACTCACGCCGTTGGCCTGGTGACCAGCCAAGACGGCAACCTCACTGCCCTGCTCTCGGCCGCCCAGTCCATCGGCGTGCCCACACCGCTCAAGCTGTTCGGCACCCCGGCGCAGAAGGAGAAGTACCTGCCCCGGCTGGCCAAGGGTGCGGTATCCGCCTTTGCGCTCACCGAGAATCAGGTGGGCTCGGATCCCGCGGCGCTCAGCACCACAGCCACCCTGTCGGCCGACGGCAAGCACTACATCCTGAACGGCGAGAAGCTCTGGTGCACCAACGGCACCATCGCCGAGCTGATGGTGGTCATGGCGAAGACGGGACAGAAGAAGATCACCGCGTTCATCGTCGAGGCCGACTGGCCCGGCGTGGAGGTGGTGCAGCGGCTCCACTTCATGGGCTTGAAAGCGCTGGAGAACGGCATCATCCGCTTCACCAACGTGAAGGTGCCGGTGGAGAACGTGATCTGGGGCGAGGGCAAGGGACTCAAGCTGGCCCTCATCACCCTCAACACCGGGCGGCTCACCCTCCCCGCCTCCGCGGTGGCGGGCGCCAAGCGCTGCCTGGAGATCGTGCGGTTGTGGTCGGCCAAGCGGGTGCAGTGGGGCCAGCCGATCGGCAAGCACGACGCCATCGCCCAGAAGATCGGCCGCATGGCGTCGGAAATCTTCGCCATGGAGGCGGTGTCCGACCTCGCCTCCCTCATGGCCGACCGGGGCGACGCTGACATCCGGCTCGAGGCCGCCATGGCCAAGATGTGGAACACCGAGACCGGGTGGCGGATCGTGGACGACACCCTCCAAATCAAGGGCGGTCGGGGCTACGAGACCGCCGACAGCCTGCGCAGTCGGGGCGAGCGGCCCGACGCGATCGAGCGCATGATGCGCGACTACCGGATCAACCTGATCTTCGAGGGGTCCAGCGAGATCATGCGGCTGTTCATCGCGCGTGAGGCGGTGGACACCCATCTCAAGCTGGCGGGCGACCTGATCGATCCCAAGGCGCCGATGGCGAAGAAGATCCAGGCGCTGCTCCGCTCGGGCGCGTACTACGCCTTCTGGTACCCCAAGCTGTGGCTGGCCGGAACCGTGACTCCGCGCTACGGCGAGTTCGGTCCGCTGGCTACCCACATGCGGTTCGTAAGCCGCTCCTGCCGGCGCCTGGCTCGGACGCTGTTCCATTGCATGGTTCGGTTCGGGCCCAAGCTGGAGAAGCGGCAGGCGGTGCTGGGCCGGCTGGTGGAGATCGGCGCTGAGCTGCTGGCGATCACCGCGGCCTGCTCGCGAGCGGTGGCGATGTACAAGAAGGATCCGTCGAACCGGGGCCCGGTGGAGCTGGCAGGCCTCTTCAGCCGCCACGCTCGGCGGCGGGTGGAAGAGAAGTTCGCCGCCATTTTCGACAACGACGACGTGGCGACGTATGCGGTGGCCCAGCAGGTGATCAAGAACGAGCACACCTGGCTGGAGACGGGGATGGTGGCAGAGGCGGGTAAGCGGTAAGCGGTAAGCGGAAAGCGTGTGAACAAGCACCTCATCCCGAGTGATGCGAGGGATCTACCCAACGGGCTCTAAGGTCCCGGCTGAGTAGGTCCCTCGTTCGCTGGCGCTCGCTCGGTGAGGTCCTGTTGTTGACCCGCTCACCGCTTACCGCTCACCGCTATATTCTGAAATACTCTACAGGACACCCCGCATGGCCACTGCAGAAGGCAGGACCATCGCCTTCGTCGGACCCGAGGCGATCGACGCCGCGGTGCTCGAGACCTTCGAGTACGCCGGGCCCGAGCAGGACATCGTCACCGAGACCAGGGAGTTCAGCGCGGTCTGTCCCTACAGCGGCCTGCCCGACTTTGCCACCCTGACCATCCGCTACACGCCATCGGACCGCTGCGTGGAGCTCAAGAGCCTCAAGTACTACGTGACCAGCTATCGCAACGTGGGGATCTTTCAGG
>JACCRS010000238.1 GCA_013813435.1 Gemmatimonadales bacterium | reverse complement strand
TGGTATTTCAGAATCGGCCAGGCGCTAGCCTCCTTGGAAGCCGTGCGGACCGAACCGAGCTCGACGCCGAGCGAACTCAGCCAGGACTCAGCGATACACACGATGATGCTTGGCTTGCGGGAGTACGCGGCCGCGTCCGCGTAACGGGCCGCGCTGGAGCCACACGGATAGACTGGCTCCAGCGGCGGGCAACGTGACGCTGCTTAGTTGTTGGCTCCCTGCATCTCAAAAGATGGCGCTGGCTCCTCCGAGGGGCCAGTCGCATCGGTCCGGGTGCAGGCGGTGCTGAGGGCGGCTGAGGCAAGCAGGGCCAAGACGAGACCGTAGCTCTTCACGCGTGACATAGGAGTGCCTTTCAGAGTGGGGTGATGCCCCGGAACGGGGTACGCCGCCAATCTGGGCCTCCACCTTTGGCGTTTATAGGGCCCATTTGCGACAAACAGGGGCCGATTTGCGACATTTGCTGCTCGCCGCAGTGCCCGCCGAACGACTTTTGCGCCTTCGCGTTCTCGATCCTGACCGCTATGAATGGGTTTCCGGGACCGGTTGGTCGGAGTCCATAGACGCTATCCGCGCCCATCCGGTGCAGATGGCCGTGGTCGACCCCCTTCTGGGCGGCGAGGCCCGGGCTCACGGCATCGAGCACATACGCTTACTCTTCCCCTCGCTACCCCTGCTCATCTACACGGAGCTCGCACCCGCCACCGCATCGGTACTTCTCAAGCTGGGCCGGGCGGGGATCACGCGCGTAGTATTTCATCGCTTCGAGGATGCGCCGGCCTCCCTGCGGAGCGCCCTGAAGGCCGAGCTGGAGCAGAGCGCCTCCCGGCAGATCATGCAGGCCCTGGGTGGGTCCTTGCAGGAGCTCCCCGCGGAGCTGCTGCGGGCCCTGGAAGCAATGCTGAACGCGCAGGAGGAGGCGCCTACAGTGACCGCGCTGGCGGACCGGGCGCAGTTGACCCGGCGCACCTGTGAGCGTTGGTTTACCAAGCTCGGACTTCCCTCGCCCCGGATGGTGATGGTGCTGACCCGGCTGCTTTACGCCCACCGGCTCCTGCTCGATCCGGGTTACACCGTGGAGGACGTGGCGCTGAGACTGGGCTACAGCAAGACCAAGACGTTTCAGATGCACTTGCGTGCGGTATTCGGACTGACGGCTGGGGAGCTGCGCGTTGCGCTGTCAACCGAAGAGGCGCTGATGATCGTTAACGAGCGCTACCTCACACCCCTGACTCAGGCGGCCTCCTGAAAAACCGCAGGATTCTCGTCGTGGATGATGAGCCCTCGCTCCGCCGCACTCTGGAGCGGGCTCTCACGGCCTTTCATTACAAAGTTGTCTCGGTTGCTGACCCACATTCGGCGTACCAGATGCTCGACGAGTCGCATTTCGATCTGGTGCTGCTGGATCTCCGCCTTCCTCAGATGGCCGGCGATACATTTTTTCTCGCCATCGTCCGGCGATGGCCCCGGCTGCTGGGTCGCGTCATCCTGATGAGCGGCGCCCCTCCCACCCTGCAGCCTCAATGGCCGGCCGAGCTGGCCGCCTGCCCTATTTTGACCAAGCCGTTCAGTCTCGACGCCCTGACCGAGATGGTGCACGCCGTTCTGTCCAGGGCTGATGCCCAACCTGATCTCCTCGAGGGGAATGGTCACGGATGAACCCTGGTTCGTCACCCGATCCGCTCACCACGCTGCGGGAGTACCGGGCGCTCGCGCCCTGGGGATTGCGGGATCTGGCCGCGCTGGCCGGTGGTATTCTCGACGCATCGGGAGTGGTCCCGGTGAACGCGGCTGCCCGGGCAAGGCCGAGTGAGCGGACCATCCGTTTCTATGTTGCTCGCGGCCTGGTGAGCCCTCCTGACGGTCGGGGAACCGCCGCCGTCTACTCCTATCGCCATCTCCTGCAGGTGCTTGCCATAAAACTGCGTCAGATGGAAGGCGCCACCCTCGAATCCATGGTGAAGGAACTGGCCGGTCTGACCGGCGATCTGATCGAGCGGCGTGCCGCGAGCGCACTGGGCCCCGGTCTGCCTCCACCGGCCCATCTATCCCTCCTTAAAACTCCGGGTACTGGAAGAGGCCGGGTGGGCCGAGCGGTGCTCGCCTGGCTTGCGCCGGTCGAGGGGATTAGCTCCGGAAGCTCAACTTGCCGGCGCATTCCCGTAACTCCCGGAGTAGAAGTTCTGATCGACGAGCAGCACCCTGCGCTGCGGCTGAATGGTGATACGGCGGTCATTGCCGAGGCGTTGCGTCAGGCGCTGGCGGCAGTGGTAGGATTGGAACCGGCCTCGTTGTCCGCGGAGCGAGAGGGTCAGGAGGCGTGGCGGCCACCGGCAGAGAACGCCGGGATGATCGATGAATCACACGTCAGCAGCGAGCCGGGCTAGCCTCAGGGTTCCGGCGTCAGGGTCAGCTTATCGCCTGCGCGCAACCACTCACTACAAGGACCGGAAATGAGCACGATTATCCTGCTGGCCATAATCGCGGGAGTCGTCCTGTGGGTAATCGGGGCATACAACGGGCTGATCTCTCTCAAGAACCAGGTGGTGAATGGCTGGAAGCAGATCGACGTGCAGCTGAAACGCCGCCACGATCTGATTCCGAACCTGGTAAATACGGTCAAGGGCGCCATGGATTTCGAGCGCTCCACCCTCGATGCCGTGATCTCGGCCCGCAACCGCGCGGTGGGAGCTAGCGGGGTGCAGCAGACGGCGCAGGCCGAGGGAGAGCTGACCCAGGCGCTGGGCCGGTTATTCGCGCTCACCGAGGCGTATCCTGATCTCAAGGCAACGGGTAACGTTGCCCAGCTCCAGGAGGAGCTCACCAGCACCGAGAACAAGATCGGATTCGCGCGGCAGCTCTATAACGACGTCGCCACCCAGTACAACACCAAGCAGATGCAATTCCCCACCAATCTGGTGGCTGGGCTGGCGAAGGCATCGCCGGCAGAGCTCTGGGAGATCGAGGACTCGGCCGAGCGAGCCGTGCCCTTGGTCGATCTCTCGACGAACAAACGCGGCGCGTGAGTCACGACGCCAACCTCTTCGCCCAACAGCAGTCCAACCGGCGGCGCTCTAACTGGCTCATCCTCGGCTTTATCGTGTTCTTTGCGTGGGTGGGCTTCGGCGGTGATCTAGCCTTCTACCTCGCTACGGTAGACGCGCCACCCGAGTCTGATCGCCACTTCTTTCCCTTCATCGGCATGTTCAGCGTCGTCGCCGCGGCGGGGATCTGCTGGTACTCCTGGAACTACGGATCCGAGCGGGTGTTGTGGGCCACCGGAGCCTGGGAGCTGATCGAGCCGGCCACGCCCGAGCAGAAGCAGCTGATGAATGTGGTGGAGGAGATGGCTATCGCATCGGGGCTGCCCCGACCGCGGGTCTGGGTGGTTCCCGACCCCGATCCCAACGCATTTGCCACCGGGCGGGATGCCGCGTCGGCCAGCATTGCGGTGACCGAAGGTCTGCTGGCGAAGCTCTCGCGCGATGAGCTTCAGGCGGTGGTGGCCCATGAGATGGCGCACGTGCGCAATCTGGATGTGCGGCTGATGACGCTGCTTGCCGGCATGATCGGCGCCATCGCTTTGCTGTCTGAGGGCATGGGAAGGATGATGCGGAGCGGGAGTCGGACCGGGAGAGTGCGTGGAGGCCGGGGCAGCGGGAAGGGGAATCCGCTTGCGTTGGTGATTCTGGTGCTGTGGCTGCTGACTCTCGTGGTTGCGCCGGTTATCTCGCGGATTCTGGCGATGGCGGTGAGCCGCAAGCGGGAGTACCTGGCCGAGGCCACCGGGGCTCAGCTGACTCGAAACCCGATGGCTCTGGCGTCGGCGCTGGAGAAGCTCGGCGGGGCCACGGCTGCCACCGGATCGATTGCGCGGGGAACCGCGCATCTCTGCATCGTGGATCCCGCGCCGGGAATACTGTCGTCGAAGGAGGGGTTCCTGGCCGACTTCGTTGCCTCGCATCCGCCGATCCGGCAGCGGATAATCC
>JACCRS010000218.1 GCA_013813435.1 Gemmatimonadales bacterium | reverse complement strand
GTCCGACCCCGACATCGAGAAAAAGGGACGGCCGGCTTCTCCGGCGACAGCCTTCGCCAGCAGCGTTTTGCCGGTGCCCGGCGGCCCCACCAGCAGCGCGCCCTTGGGAAGCCGCCCACCCAGGCGGGTAAACTTCTGGGGATCCTTAAGGAACTCGATGATCTCCTGCAGCTCGACCTTGGCCTCATCCGCGCCGGCGACGTCGGCAAATGTGACCTTCGGAGTATCGCCAGCGAGGAGCTTGGCCTTCGATTTTCCGAACGCAAAGGCCCGGCTGCCGCCCGCCTGCAGCTGGCGGAGGAGGAAAAACCAGAGGCCAAGAATCACGATCCAGGGAAGCGCGGCGATCAGCAGCGCCGTGATTCCGCCTTTCGGCTCCTTGGCCAGGATGGGAACATTGGCGTCCTCGAGCCGCTTGATAAACGCTTCGCTGTTGGCAACGGGCAGCAGCACCTGGAAGCTCTTGGCGCTGCGTCCCTCCTGAGTAACCGGGTTGCGGAAATCTCCTTCCAGCCGCTTCCCATCGAACACCTCGACCCGGGCCACGTTACCCTGGTCGAGCTGCTTGCTGAACTCAGTATAGGAAAACTCCTGGGTCGGGTTCCGCTGCCGGCTCATCATCTGGAACAACGCGAGCGCCAACAGCCCCACGACAAGCCACAGAGCGAGGTTCTTGCTGAAGTTTCCCCAGTTAGTGCGAGGGGATCGGGATGGAGTTCGGTCTGCCATTTATTCCAGGTCCGCGATGAACGGGAGATGACGAAAGTTCTCGGCGTGATCGAGCCCATAACCCACCAGAAACGCCGGGGGTGCCCGGAACCCTACGAAACGAAGCTCCGGCCGGGGCTCAGCCGCCAACTGTTTGTCGAGGAGCGCGCAGATCGACATGCTCCGTGGACTACGCGCGCCCAGCAGCACCATCAGGCGCTGAAGCGTCTTGCCAGTATCAATAATATCCTCTACCAGAAGGATATGTTTGCCTTCCAGCCGGGTTTCCGGGTCGTACAACAGCCTAACGGTGCCGCTCGAAACTTTTCGGTCGCCGTACGAGCTGGCAACGAGGAAGTCGACCTGGATGGGCCGCTCAATTCTGCGGACCAGATCGCTGAGGAAGATGAAGCCGCCTTTCAGGAGACCGAGCACCAACAGCTCCCCATCGGGGTACGCTGCAGTAATGTCGTCTGCCAGAGTCTGGACCCGCGCGGCGATGGCGCCTTCGTCGTAGACGATGGACTTAACCGGGCGTCCCCCGGTCCGGCGCAGCACATCAGGCGTACTCAACATCGACCCGCAGTGCCTCCGATCCGTGGGAGGGGATCCGGACGTCGGAGCGGCATACGCCCGGGATCCACATGATGTCCTGATTCTGGGCCAGCACCGGCCAGGACTGGCGCCGACTGCGCGGCACCCGAGCCTCCTGGAAGCAACGCACCACCAGCCTACGCCCGACACCCCCCAGCGGCTTCAGCCTTTCCCCGGCCCCCCAGCCACGGATAGTGAGCCGCTCCACGGTGAACCACGCGCTCAGGGCGGCACGGTCCTGGTGCGCCGGCACCGCGCCGGGAGCCCACCGGACGCGCCACCGCCCCCAGCTGCCTTGCCCCCTGGCTCCTTCAATAGGCCATGACGCCAGGGGCGACGCAGTCGGCACCTCGCGACGGATACGCAGCCGACCAAACGCCAGCTCGGCCCTCCAGCTTCCACCAAGAGGCACCCGGGTGCCACTGGTTCCGCCCTTCAGCAGACTTAGAACCCGCTCGACCCGGCGGGGACCTACCTGGCACCCTGCTCGTCGGGCCGCCGCAATGATGAGAGTCTGGGCCAGAGCCGAATCATAGTCCCCGAGGGATGACGCAGCAACGGAAATTCCCTCGTCCTCCACCTGTAAATCCAGCGCCGGCAGCGTGTCCAGAACCGCATCCCAGGCTGCTCTATCACGGCCGGCCTGGCGAGACGTACGCAGAAGACTCGCGTCCACCTCAGGTAGACGCATCCGGAGCGCCGGAAGGAGGGCGGTTCGAATCCAGGAACGCAGGTGCCGCTGATCCGAGTTGGCCGGATCCAGCCACGCGCTGAGGCCAGTCTGCTCCAGATGGCAAAGCAGTTCAGCGCGGGTGAACGGGAGGAGGGGACGAGCCAGATGGCCGCGCACCGGCGCCATGCCGGCAAGGCCTGCAGGGCCCGATCCCGCCAGCATCCGCATCAGCACCGTTTCTACCTGGTCGTCGGCGTGGTGGCCCGTGAAGACGACCTCGGCACCAAGCTTGGCGCGCAGCGCCTCCAGCCAGGCATAGCGCTCTACCCGGGCCCGGGTCTCGCCGGTGCCGGCGCCCAGCTCCCGGCGGCCAACGTGAACCGCGAGGCCGGATGAGACGGCCAGGGCCTCTACCTTCTCCGCCACGGTACTGCTATCGGGATGAATACCGTGATCGAGATGCGCCACAACCAAATCGAGGCGATGCACATCCCGGGCTCGGATCAGGAGATCGAGCAGGGCCAGAGAATCGGGCCCTCCCGAGACAGCTACCAGAGCCCGGCCCTCAGGGAGGCCGAGGCTGGCGATATGGCGGCGGAATCTCTCGATCAAGCCCATGGCTCCAAGCTTAATGGGTAGGCTGCGGTTGAAATCTGAACGATGTTTCGCTTGGTTCCAACGTCGCGGGGCCCCCTGCCCCGTCGCGACCCCGTTCCTGGAGGGTTGCCCGATGACACCTGCACTTTGTTTGCACCTCAAGAAGCTCATCCTCTGGGCTGCACCTCTGGCCGGACTTGCCTGCGGCGGAGAGGGCGGCACTGATGTAGTCCTGCCCTCTTTGAGAATCACGACGACCACCAGCGGTGTGGAGATCGACCCTGACGGCTACAGCGTTTCCATAGACGGGCAGGCGGCTCAGCCCATCGGCGTCGACGCCACCGTCACCGTCGACCGGCTGGCAGAGGGCCAGCACACAGTCGAGTTGTCCGGGATCGCCGCGAACTGTGCGGTAGGAGGGGACAACCCGCAATCGGCAGATGTGGCGCCGGGGGCAACGGCCAGCGTAGGCTTCGTGGTCACCTGCTCTCCTCAAACGGGATCGGTTGAGGTGTCGACCGCGACCAACGGGCCCGGTACCGACCCTGACGGATACTCTCTGCTGCTCGACGGCACCGACCATGGTTCCATCGGTGTGAGCTCCACCAGCAGCCTTACCGGTCTTCTACCGGGTTCCCACACCGTCGGGCTCACCGGCTTGGCGGCCAATTGTCAGGTTTCCGGTGAGAACCCTCGCACGGTTGTTGTGCTTCTCGGAGACGCGGCTCAGGTGGCATTCTCGGTGGTTTGCACGGCATCGGGTCCAGCTACCGGCATTCTCGAGATCGCCACGCTTACCACCGGCCCCACTCCAGACGCTGACGGCTATCTGGTGGCGGTAGACGGCGGCCCGACTCAGCCCATCGGTAACAATGCCACGGTTACGCTGGCCAATGTTCCGGCCGCCCAGCATTCAGTTGAGTTGTCGGGGATTGCCGCGAGCTGTGCGGTGGTCGGCGAGAACCCGCAATCGGTAAATGTGGCAGTCGGGGCTACGGCCGCCGTGGGCTTCGTGCTCAACTGCTCTGCGCAAACTGGCTCGGTTGAGGTGGTAATCACGACCAGCGGACCCGGTACCGACCCGGACGGGTTCTCTCTGCTGCTCGACGGGGCCGATCAAGGATCCATCGGTGTAAGTGCCACCAGCAGCCTTACTGGCCTTCTTCCTGGATCCCACACCGTCGGGCTCACCGGCATGGCGGCCAATTGCCAGCTTTCCGGTGAGAATCCTCGCACGGTAACAGTGCTTCCCGGTGGGACGGCCCAAGTGGCATTCGCGGTGGCTTGCACGGCACCGGGTCCAGCGACCGGAAGCCTCGAGATCGCCACGGTAACCACCGGCCCCACTCAAGACCCCGACGGCTATCTGGTGTCGGTGGACGGGGGCAGGAGCCAGCCCATCGGCACCAATGCCACGGCTACGCTGGCCAATGTTTCAGCCGCTGAGCACACGGTCGAGCTGCTTGGACTCGCGGCCAATTGTCAGCTTTCCGGAGAGAATCCTCGTGCTGTAACGATACCGGCTGCTGGAACGGGCCGAGTGGCGTTCGCGGTGACTTGTACGGCAGCGGGGCCCACGACTGGAAGCCTGGAAATCGTGACGGTCACCACCGGGCCGGCTCAGGACGCCAACGGCTATCTGGTCTCGGTTGACGGCGGTGCGACTCAACCCATCGGCACCAATGCCACGGTTACGCTATCCAATGTCCCGGCCACCCAGCACACGGTGCAGCTGCGGGGTCTGGCGGCCAACTGCGGGGTCACCGGAGACAACCCGCTAGGCGTTGCGGTCGATGCCGGAGCGACAGTCCGAGTGTCGTTTAGCGTCACTTGCCTCGCCACAGCGGGCGCCCTCGGGGTGACGATACTGGGCCTACCGGATGGAACCGACGCGGCAGTGACCGTGGACGGCCCCAACGACTTCTCTGAGGTCGTGACCCGGACCGATACGCTGGAGGCACTGACTCCGGGCAGCTATGAGGTGAGCGCCGAGAACGTCACCACCGGCGGCACCACCTACACGCCCAGCGTAGGCCGCCCCACGGTGCCGGTAGTGGCGGGAGCCACCGCGGAGGTCACAGTTACCTATAACCCCGCTGCGCCGGTCTCCCTCAATCTGAACATCAATGGTCTCTACATCACTCAGAGCACCCAAACGTATGAGGGCGACGTTCCGTTGGTGGCGGGTCGTCCCGGATTTCTCAGGGTATTCGTGGTTGCCGACAGGAGCAGCTCGGCTCGACCAAGCGTCCGAGTGCGGCTGACGAG
>JACCRS010000194.1 GCA_013813435.1 Gemmatimonadales bacterium | reverse complement strand
TTATGCATATCGCCACCTTTGACACCAGCACCGGGGTTACCCAGCATCTGGTTCAAGTGGAGGCGGTGGTCAAGGCGGAGAGCCTGGTCCAGCCGCTCCTTATTCTCGCACCTTCTCGTCCATCCGCCTGGCCGCTCTGAAACTGAAAGCGTAATCGGGACAGAATAGCGTGAGCGGGGAGTGGGAAGTATCGCAAGCAAAAGACCCTTCGAGCATGACGCCGGAGGGTCTTTGGTTTGGGTGCATCCGCTTACCGCTTACGCTTTAACTTGCCCGCTCACGTTTAGCGTCCTCCACCACCTGGAACTCCCGGGTTCGGTAATCCTTCCGCCCCGCGGCATCCACCACCAGCAACTGTAAGACATACATTCCTGGCTTCAACCGATCCAGCTTGAGACTTCGATGGGTCGAGACCGTCGTAGCAGTGGCCTGCTGGTCGAACTTGAGCTTGATAGCGGCTGAACCGCCCCCGAATATTTTCCTGAAGAGGCCACCGCCGCCGCCTTTCCTGCGCACCTCCAACTCGACGGTATAGGGCGCCGGCCGGAGGCCCTCGATCTCGTAGTACAATTCCATCTCCTCACTCCGCTTGTAGGTGCGGAGCGGGTTGAAGAGCACGGTGTCATCCGGCGTGCGCCGCCAGCCGAGGTTGGTGCTGCGCGCACCAAGGACCAGGTCGCTGAGACCCAGGGCCGCGGAGCCGGCGGGTCCCACGCGTACCGTGTCTCGCGGCAGCGTCATGCCGGCTTCATCGCCCTGCTGAATGGCAAGGCGGTAATGGAGCGAACCCGCTGGGACCGTGGTGCCGACCCGGCCCACCAGGTGTTCCTGGGGCGGGACTCGCTCGGGAGCAACGAAATGACGCGTGGTGTCGAGGGCGGAGACGACCTTCCCCTTCTGGTCAGTCGCCACGAAACGAAGGCGTATGCTGTAGAGGTAACCACGAGTAACCGTGACCGGCTCGAGGCTGGAGCCCGCAATGGCGTAGGCGATCTGCACCTGGTGGCCAGTCGAGTCGCGACCCACTGCAAGAACCTCCGACGTTGCCTTGAGCTCATTGGGAAAACGCAGCTCGTAGCTATCGCTGTTGGTCCCCACCGCTATGCTCTCCTGCCCCGCCCTGCGCTCCTGGTTCTGGTAGCGTCCGGTGCTCCCGCGCCCCGCTGACTGCAGTCTGCGGTAAATGGGCGACAGCTGCTCTCGAGACAGCATCAACTGCTCGGCCACGGCGTTGTCGCCCACGCCGTTGACCTGATCCTGGAGCCTTACGGCGCTGCTGAACCCCAACACGTCGAACAAACTCTCCACCAGTTTGAAGTCCTGGACATCTTCGCGCGCGATGAAGTGAAAGATCAGATCGCCGTCGGTGCGGCTGTAGCGCCAGGACTCGTTGGGCTCCAGGCCGGGTGCGGCGTAGCTGGCACGGCTGGAGGGCTCACCATGGCGGATGTAGATCACACCGCGGTCGTCAAAATCGCGACTGCCGGAGCGATAGCGCTCCACGATGTCATAATGCCGGTTGTTGGCGGTGAGTTGAAAGTTCTTGCGAGCGTAGAACAGGCGCCGGTAATGCTCCCGGAGCCGCTCTCCGTCGGTGCGCAAGTCAGTCTGGTCGCGTTCCCCCCAGAAGCGCCGCAGGTATGATGCGCGCCGGGCCCCCTGCTGCCGATCAAATTCGCCAAGCACGCTGTCCGACGCGATGGTTGCCAGGTCTGTACGGTAGCCGCTGACGCTGACCGAGTCATCCTCCTGTGCCCCTTCGAAGTAGGGGGCAGTACCTTCGAAGCGGCCGAGCAGGAGGAGGGTGCGTGCTACCTCGAGAAGGCCCAGCCCGCGGTTGCTTCCCCGCTGCAGGTAGCCATTGAACGCCACGAGAGCAGAGTCTCCGTCCCCAACCTCGCGCTCGACCCTGCCCCGGGCAAGCAGAACCTGACCATCGCTCGCTGCGGTGGTCGGGGCGGCCCGGCGGAGTGCCTCCAGGGCCACGCCCAACTTGATGTTGACTCGCTGCCGCAGCGCCGTGTTAGCCAGGTCTACCAGGCCGCGGATGAACGATGGGTCGATCTCCGCAGACTTTGCGAAGGCCACGGCCGATCGCGTGAGTGCGTCCTTCCCCAGCATCATCTTCAGACCGGTGACGAAAGAAATCTGCGAGTCGCCGACCCCGTACTCGGCGAGCCCCATTCCATACCACGCGTAGGGCCAGGATGGCTGAAGGTCGATGGCCCACTGGAACTCTGAGGCGGCGTCGTCATAGTGGTCCTGTCCGCCCAACTCACCGAGCCTGAGCGACAGAAAACCCAGCCTGAGATGGATCATGGCATCGGAACGGTCGGCTTTGGCGGAAGCGATCATCCTGCGTTCGAGGGTGAGGAGGCCCGTCGAATCCGCCGTCGCCGCGATTGAGTCCCTGAAGCGCTCCAACGCGACTCGCTCTTCAGGACTCTGCGGGTGGAGATCCAGTGGAGCAACCGGCAAGAGCGCGACTCCAACGGTGCCGGCCAGTTTCAGGAGACCTGTGCGTGATAGATGAGGAAGCCAAGGACTTTTGAGCAAAGGCATCGAGAAAGACATCAGCCAAACCTCGTCACTGCACTCTATGGGGCGACAGCGCTGTCCGAGGCGCCAGCTGCAGGCGCGCGGCGCGGTAAGGAGGGATTCGCCCTAGGAGACGCCACTGCTCCCCGCCGGCCCACACCAGCCGGGACCTGAAGTTTGGCCCTGTCCTGGAGGAAGCCACGAATCCCTTCGTACACCCCCCGAGCATACCGCCGAGTCCCCTCAGCGGTGCGCAATGCCGCCTCCTGTTCCGGTATGATCAGGAACATTCCCTCGGCCAGCACCGATGGCATCCACGTGGCGCGAACGATGGCGAGATCAGCCCGACCGATTCCCAGGTCGGGCAGGCCGAGCCTGCGAACCAATGACCGCTGAATCGCTGAGGCAAGGGTTACACTGCGGGGCTGATTATAGAATACGCTGGTCCCATTGTTGGTAAAGGGGTTGATCCCGTCCGGCAAGGCATTGTTGTGGATCGAAACGAGCAGCTCTGCCCCCGACTCCTCCGCCATGGCGACGCGGGGCCAGAGATCCACTGCCGAATCCGAAGTTCGGGTCATCAGCACCCTCGCTCCATCGGCCTCCAACATGGTACGAAGCTGGAATGCCACCGCCAGATTGGCTTCGGCCTCGCGCAAACCAGTGGGACCGGTGGATCCGAGCGGTGGGTGGCCAGGATCGAGGGCGATTATCCGCCCGCGCAGCGGACTGGTGGCCGTGAGGCGGGGGGGTCGACGAATCTCGAGTATCAGGTCGTTCCGGCTCCAACTCGTCCGATATCCCCACAGAGGCGAAGCGAGCTCCAGTGTAAGAGTGACCTCGTGCCGCTGGGTTTGGGCCCAGCTCATCCGGCGGACCAGCGAATCGGACCCATAGCGTATCCAATCCACATCGCCAACTGCGCTGTAGAAGGTGATATCGAGGCTTCGTTCGCTCTCCACCACCTGAAAGGGCACGCGCTGCGTCAGCGGAATCCGCAGGACGGCACGATCCTGCGCGGCCGCCAGCGTGACAGGGCCGACCACGGCCCAGGGATCGGGGAGTCCGGCGGGAAGCGGCAGGGCATCAGAGACGGGCACCCAGGCTTCAGAGCTGGGAGAGAGGCGAATGCGAAGGTCGTCGCCAATGCGGCCGGTTACCGAGGCCCGGGTACCGGTGGGAAAGAACCAGGCGTAGGTGCCTCCCGGAGTTGCGCGGCCGGGCGTGAGGCTGTCGGTGTTCCCCTGCCCCGCGGTGTCGTCGTCGAACTGGGTCACCACCGGCAGGGTGTCGAGCAGGGCCACTTGCAAGGGCCAGCGCAGCCGAACAGTGTCGCTACCGAGCGCCACCTCGACCGCCGCCCAGGAACTGTCGGGCGAGACCAACTCAGCATATGGGGCGGGACAGGGCATTCCGGTAACGCAGCGCAGTGCAGCTCTCCCCAGAACGCCAACCAGAGCCGCAGTGGGCCCGCGCAGAACCGGGCCGGCGTCGGGACCAATCGGCCGCCCGCGTATTACCCCCACATATCTCACCTCCTCGGGGGTTCGGAGCCTTGTGGTGTCCCGATCGAAGGCTCGTAGTGCCGGCAGCACCTCCTGCGCTTGTCTTTGAGGCAGAAGTTGTATCCGCCTCCCGTCCGGCAGGCGTACCCGTACATCCGCGCCTTCGACGGCGCGGGCGGAAAGCGTGAGATACTCGTTCCGCGGCAGCCATACCTGACCCTGAGGTGAGAGTGACACCGAATCTATCCACGCCTTTCCCACGTTCAGCTCCCGGGGTACCAACGCCTTGTCCCGGCGGACCGGGTAGAGCACCACGGAGGTATCCTTGGAGGTGTGCGCCTCGATCCGGAACCGCATCACAGTGTCGGGAGGTAACGGGAGCCAGGCGAGCCATGCTCCGTTGGGCCAGACTCGCACTCTGTGCCCGTTGATGCTCAGCCGGGTGTTCCCGCTGGCCACTGAGCCGAACAGAAAACTGGAGTCACGGGCGCGAACGACATCGCTTGGCAATGGATAAACCACGCGAAGTCCGATCAGGTCCCGCACTGCGGGCACCGCGGCCAACTCGGACCGGCGCATGACCGAGTCGGAAGTCGCTGTTTGGCGCAATGCCGCGCTGCTGGGAGCGGGGGAGGGATCGGACTGGGGGGAACAGGCAAAGGCGCTGGCGAGGAGCCACGACGCCCAGCCGAAGAAGCGACAGACAGGCATAGCTGCAAGGTACACGGCGGCTATGACTTACGCCAAGACGGCGTTGACGCTCTTACCGGTGCTTCATAAATTCGTCAGACCTCGAACCGCCATAACCGGCGGAAGGGACCTTCGCGTGACTCAGAGCCCGGTGCAGGTTTCCGTCTTCGGCAAGACCGATCTCGGCCGCACCCGCGAGCACAACGAAGACACCTTTCTTGTCGCCGACCTGAGCACAGGTAACGCCAGCCTGCAACCTGAAGTCCGCTGCCACCAGATCGGCGCGCGAGGCTCGCTCTTCATGGTGGCTGACGGCATGGGAGGCGCGGCCGCGGGCGAGCTGGCCAGCGCAATGGCGGCGGACTTGATCTACCGTCATATGGCCACTGCTTGGGCCACCGACGCCGCTGACACCCCCGGGCAGTTCGCCTACCGCATGCGGGAAGCGGTCGAGCTGGCCAACGGACAGATCTACTCCTATGCCCGCGAGCACCCCGAGGTGCGGGGGATGGGCACCACCGTCACTGCTGCCGGCGTCTTCGGGCGCGATTTGTACCTCACCCAGATCGGTGACAGCCGGGCGTATCTCGTGCGAGGCACAGACGCCGTTCAGCTCACCAAAGATCAAAGCCTGATGCAACGTCTGGTTGATGCAGGCGAGCTCACCCCGGACGAAGCGGAGCAGAGCGAGCGTCGTAACATCATCCTCCAGGCGCTCGGTCCCGACCCCCGGGTCAAGGTGGACCTCACTCGCCAGGCTATCACGCGCGGCGACACGCTCATCCTATGTTCCGATGGTCTCTCGGGTCTGGTGCGGCGGGAGGAGTTGGCGCAGATGGCCCGGGAGCACGCTGATCTACCCGCTCTCTGCTCAGCATTGATCGATCTAGCCAACGCGCGAGGCGGACCCGATAACATCACAGTGGTCGCAGTCCGATTCGAGGGCGAAGGCCTGCCGGAGGCCGACGGAACGGAGGGAGTGGGCCATAGTAGATATCAGCTCGCGGATGCCACCTTGGCTCCGGAGCCGGCTCCTGGCGCTCTTGGCGAGGTGATGCCGGGAGACGATCCACCTGCCGGACCTGAGCCCGAGCTCTCTGAGTCATCAGCACCGGCCGGCGTCATCCGCACCGTAGCACTCATCCTGATCACCATGGGGGTCCTCCTCCTTCTGCTCGCGGTGTGGCGATAACCCCATCCAGCAGGGCGAAAGACGAAGAATCCGCCGGGGTGGATTCTCCCCTCCGGACTCGCCTGACCTGGTTGGCTGCGCTCTCTTTCGCCTCCGGCTTCCCCTTTGGTCTGGTGAACGAAACTCTGCCGGTCTATCTCCGAACCCATGGAGCTGGACTGGTGGAGATCGGACTCATCAGCGCGGTCAGCTTTCCCTGGACCTTCAAGTTCATATGGGCTCCGGTGGTAGATCGCATCGGCCGCCGCAGGCAATGGATCGTGGCATGCCTGGGCGGCCTGACGCTCCTTACCCTGATCCTGGGTACCATGGAGCTAGGCGAGCTGGCGCGGTGGTTCTGGCTGATTCTGGTTTTGATGGTCACGCTGTCGGCCACCCAGGATGTCGCCATCGACGCTTACACCATCGAGGCAACTACCACGCGCGAGCTGGGGGTCGCGAATTCCGCGCGCATCGCGGCGTACCGGGTAGCGATGTTCACGGCAGGTGGACTTTTAATCTGGCTCGCCGGGCGGACCAGCTGGACAACCTCATTCCTGGTAGGCGCCGCCATGACAGGAGCCCTTGCAGTCGCGGCGCTCTTCATTCCCGAGCCCCGGCGCACGGTGGTGTCGGCGGCGTCGATATGGGAACCGCTCCGCGCGCTCCTTGCGCGGCCGGGTATCTGGGCGGTGGCGGCCTTCGCGCTGCTGTTCAAGATCGACATATACGCCATGGAGCCCATGACCCGTCCCTTCTGGGTGGACCGTGGCTTCACCCTGGAGGAAATCGGGGCCATCCTTACACCTGGTCGCATCATCGCGACGGTTTCCGGAGCGGTGCTGGGCGGGTTGCTCACGACGAGGTTGGGGATTTTTGGTGGGCTATGGACCCTCGGCATCGTACAGGCGTTGTCCAGCCTGGGCTACACCGCCGTAGCCAGCGTGCCCGCCTCGAAGCCGCTGATTATCGGCGCGGCGCTGTTCGAGAACTTCGCCCACGGCCTAGGTACCGCCGCTTTCCTGGCTTTCCTGATGTCCGTGTGCGAACGCCGGTATGCCGCAACTCAGTTTGCCGTTCTCTCCGCCCTGCTGGCCTTGAGCCGGACCCTCGCGGGAGGAGCCTCCGGAGTTCTGGCGGAAAACCTGGGCTACGGGCGGTACTTCTTTCTCACCTTCCTGCTGGCCCTTCCGGCTTTTGCCCTCCTTCCCTGGATCAGAACGGCGAGCCGAAACAGCTGACTAATCAGGCGCTGGCAACTCGTTGACCCAGCCAGCGCGCCACGGCCTCCTGCATTAGCCGCTGCCGGTGCCACGCAAGGAGGACGGGCGCATTACTCGGCAGCTCGTCGGCGAGGCGCGGGTGGCCGAAGAGCACAATCAGGTCGGCTCCCGCCCCATGGTGGGCCAGCGCTTCCTTGGTAGCCGGCCCAAAGCCTGAGCGTCCCTTCCAAGCCCTTGGCTCGGCGAATACCAGCAGCACCCGCGAGCCTCCACCGTAACGGCCGATCTGGTCGTTGCCGAGGGCACGGTGAATGTAGTCGCTGGCGCCGGGAGAATACGGACCACCGATATCGTCATCCACGACGACCAGGTCCAGCGGTGCCGTCAAGGTCGGAGCCGAGCTTCCCGCCATCATACCCTGCTTCAGAAGCACGTCCGCGAGCGCGTTGGCCGAATCGTAGGGACCTCGGGTTACCGGGGGCGTGGGCGCTGAGGCGGCTGCCAGCGCCCGATGATAGCGCCGGAGGGATTCACCAACCCGCTCTTTACCCAGCGATCCGCTCGAGAGTGCGGCCTCGATTGCGTCTCGCACCCGGCGGGCATCATTGGGGTACAGCAGCAGGTCTGCCCCCGCCTGAATGGCTTCTACCGCTGCATCGGACTCGCGACGGCCCATCAGAGCGCCGTCCATGATCAGAGCATCGGTGACCACCAGCCCATCAAATCGTCCGGCACCGCGCAGCCTGCCGAGCACGATCTGGGAGAGGGTGGCCGGCAGCCCGGAGGCGTCGAGTGCGGGGTAGGCAACGTGCGCCGTCATGATCGAGGCTACGCCGCTCTGGATGGCCACAGTAAATGGTACCAGATCGACTTCCAGGTCGGCGGCCGGCGCTTCAACCACCGGCAGCGCCACATGGGAGTCTACAGCTGTTCGTCCGTGCCCGGGGTAGTGCTTGGCACAGGCTAACGCCCCCGCTGCCTGGCATCCCTCGACCCAGTGGCGCACATACGTGGCAACCTCGTTCGGGTTGGCGCCGAAGGCCCGGGTCTGGACGATCGGATTCTCCGGCAGGACATCGAGATCGGCTACCGGCGCAAACACCCAGTTGATGCCCACGGCGCGCGCCTCCTGTGCCGTCACTGATGCGGCCCAGCGCACTACGGCGGGCTCCCGCAAAGACGCCAGCGCCATCGGAGGAGGGAATTCGGTGAGTCCTGCAACTTGCTGGCCTGCGCCCCGCTCGAGATCCGAAGCCAGCAGGAGGGAACGGCCCGCTCGTCTCAGGAGATCGGCGGTCAGGCGGCGCACACTCTCCGCAGTCCCCCCGAAGATGATGTATCCCCCTACGCCGATCTCAAGCGTGTCAGCTATGCGCCCCGCCTCGTGAGCGAACCCGCTCAGGGCATCGGACCGGAGCGCCGGCATGATGAGCCTGGCCGGGTTTTCAGATTCCATCTGCGGGCCTGTCACGGTGGAGTCACTGCACCCAGCACCCGTGACCCTTCGGCACCCGTGGCAGCCGGAACGTTGCCCGGCTGTCCATGCAGCGTCAGGTAACCCAGGAGCGCGAATGCAACCGCTTCTTTCGCGTCGCCGGGGAAGAACAGCTCCTCGAAGCGGCGGAGTGGATGGCTGCCGCGGTCGGCCAGGTGGCGCGCGAGCGACGCCATCAGCCCGGGATGATGACAGCCGCCGCCCGAGGCCACCACCTCGACCCCTGGTGGCGTCCAGCGCCCGATAGCGTGGGCCACGGTGCGAGCGGTTAGCTCCACCGCGGTGGCAACGCCGTCCGCTCCGGGAACCCGCTCGTGCAGGGCGCTGGAGTATCCGTCGCCGAAGCGCTCTCGCCCGGTGCTCTTGGGCGGCTCAACAGCGAAGAATTCATCCGCCAGAAGATCCGAGAGCACGTCATCATGGATGGTGCCCTGCGCGGCAATATGGCCGTCACGATCGTAAGAGCGGCGGGGGTCAACCATGCGTGCCACGGCGTCGATTATCGCAACACCGGGACCGGTGTCGAAGGCGAGCACCCCGGCTTCCTGCGCGCGCCGCTCCACGTAAGTGAGGTTAGCCATGCCGCCCAGGTTGAGTAGAATCCGCGGTGTGTCGGGCGACGCGAAGAGAAGCACATCGGCCATGGGCACGAGAGGGGCTCCCTGGCCACCGGCGGCAACATCGCGGGCGCGAAAGCCGCTTACGACACGCACGCCGAACTCTTCCGCCAGCACCGCCGGCTCGCCGAGCTGCCACGAAACGAGCGGTGGCTCGTGCCAGATCGTCTGCCCGGGGAAGGCGATGAACGACAGCTCGGAGGCGGGCACCTTACCTCGAACCAACACGGTCTGCACCGCCTCCGCGGCCCACTCCGCTACTCGGACGTGCAGACGCGCCAAAGACGGGGCTGTCGCGCCGTTAAAGGCAGCCCGAATCTCAGCCCGCTCGGTATCGGTGTACTGCCGGGTAACGAAATCCAGCAATGTGGCATGGGTCGGCCCATCGAGCCGTACTAATGCGGCGTCCACACCGTCGAGCGAGGTTCCTGACATGAGGCCGACGGCCAGAGTAGGGCGCTCGGTCATCTTGCCGGCACCGGAGGAGGATCTCCCACCACTGGTCGAAGCCTGCCGTCATGCTCGGCCAACAGCCGCTCCGCTTCATCCTTCGGTACTCCACGCCGTGCCATTACGATGGCCGTCTTAACGCTCCCCTCTGCGTCCTCCATAGCTCTCCTGGCTGCCGTCCGGTCGACTCCGGCCGCCTCCATGACGATGCGTTGACTGCGGTCCACCAGTTTGTCATTCCACGCTCTCAGGTCAACCATGAGGTTGCCGTACGTCTTCCCGATGCGGATCATAGCACCGGTCGTCAGGGTGTTGAGCACCAGCTTGGTGGCGGTGCCTGCCTTCATTCGGGTAGACCCGGTGACGATCTCGGGGCCCACCAGGACGGTGATGCATACATCGCAACTGTCTCGAAGCCGCTGCGGGGGCGCCGAGCAGGATAGAAATATCGTGCGGGCGCCGAGCGTTTGAGCGTGGGAGAGTGCCGAGCCCACGTACGGCGTTGTTCCACTGGCGGCAATGCCGACCACCACGTCGCTGTGGCTGACGCAAAGTGAGCTCAGCTCGCGCTCAGCGGCGGCAACGTCGTCTTCCGCCCCCTCGATGGACCGCACCAGCGCCGGGGCACCGCCTGCGATCATTCCGACCACCATTTCCGGCGGCGTTCCGAAGGTAGGCGGACACTCGGCGGCATCGAGTACCCCGAGCCTCCCGCTGGTCCCCGCGCCGATGTAGATCAGCCGGCCACCGGCCCGGAAGGCGGCTTCGATCAGGTCGATGGCGCGAGCGATCTCGAAGCGAGCCTTAGCGACTGCGCCAGGCACACCGGCATCTTCGGCCGCGATGAGATCGACGATCTCGAGAGCGGAGGCGACATCGATTGTGGTACTGCGCGGATTGCGCCGTTCGGTCAGGCGCGTGTCGTGGAAGTCGTCAGCCACACAAGCAGGAGAATAGGAGTATCCAGGCGTCAGCGCCCGGCTAAATTAGGAGAAGTGCAAGGCCCCAGGCAACTCCGCTCGATCACCCAACTCTTTCACGGAGCCCGTGTGCAGATACCCGCCGCCGGTCTGCTACTGACCCTGATTGTGCTGTCGCCTTCATGTGCCAGACGGGTTGAAGCTCCCGGCACCACGCCCGCCGACGGCATGGCGCCAACGTGGAATATGAGGGCGCCACGAGTAATCGAGGCTTCAAAGGCGCTGGTAGTGTCCGGCAGCCCCCTGGCCAGCGCAGTTGGCCGGGACATCCTCCGCCAGGGCGGCAACGCCGTGGACGCGGCGGTGGCGGTTGGCTTTGCACTCGCCGTGGTCCACCCCGAGGCCGGAAACATCGGTGGTGGGGGCTTCATGGTCATACGTCTGGCGGATGGCCGGGTGCAGACGCTCGATTACCGGGAGACGGCTCCAGGGCGCGCATCGCGAGACATGTACCTCTCAGCAGCGCCTGAGGCGAGCGTCACAGGTCATCTGTCGGCGGGTGTGCCCGGCGCGGTGGCCGGTCTGACCGAGGCCCACCGCAGGTTCGGCCGGTTAGCGTTTTCCACTGTCATCGCGCCGGCGATCGGCCTGGCGTACGATGGCTTCCTGGTTGACGAGTACCGCAGCAGCTCGATTGGGGAGGACAGTGCAAGGCTGGTCCTGTTTCCCGCGTCTCGGGCGACATTCCTACCCAATGACCGCCCGCCGGAGACTGGCTCCACCTTCCGGCAGCCTGAGCTAGGCGCCACACTGGAGGCGGTTCGCGACAGCGGTGCCGCGGGATTCTACCGCGGACGGGTGGCAGACCTCATCGTGGCTGAGATGGTACGCGGCCATGGGCTGATCGATCATGACGACCTGAACCGTTACCGGGCCATCTGGCGCAATCCCATCGAGATTTCCTACCGGGGCCACACCATCTATTCAATGCCACCAGCCTCGTCAGGTGGCGTCACCATGGGTGAAATCCTCAACATCATGGAAGGGTACGATCCTCTACCTGCGTTCGGCACGGCCGCGTTGATGCATCGTGAAGCTGAAGCCATGCGCCGGGCCTTTACTGACCGCAACCGTCATCTGGGAGATCCGGGGTTTGTCAATAATCCGGTGCAGCGGCTGTTGTCCAAGGATTACGCGGCGGAGCTGCGGCAACAGATCGGGGAACAGGCCTCCGTAACACCCAGGTTCGAGACCGGTGCCGGAGGTGGCTCATCGACCACACACTACTCCGTCGTCGACGCGGACGGAAACGCGGTCAGCTGCACAACAACGCTCAACAACAGCTACGGCAGCGCCGTCACTGTGACCGGAGCAGGCTTCCTGCTGAACGATGAAATGGACGACTTCGCTACATCGCCAGGTGAACCGAACATGTACGGTCTGGTTCAAGGGGAGGCCAACGCCATCGCTCCGGGCAAGAGGATGCTCTCTGCGATGACCCCGAGCATCGTGCTGGACCGGGAAAAGCAACTGTACATGATCGTGGGTACGCCCGGGGGGCCCAAGATCATCACCATGGTCTATCACGTCATTTCCAACGTGATCGATCATCGAATGCCTCTGCCCGAAGCCGTGCGGGCCCCGCGTACCCACCACCAGGCGCTGCCGGACAGCCTGCAAATCGAAGGCGGAGGATTTCTGCCGGCCACGCTCGATAGTCTCGAGGGCAAGGGCCACGGACTCTGGAGCCGGGAACCCTGGGGAGACGTGGAAGCCATTGTGCGCACGTCGCAAGGCTGGCAGGGAGTGACCGATCCGCGACGGGGAGGAGGAGGGGCGGGGTACTGAAAACCGGTAAAGAAGTGCGTGAGCGGGGAATTAAAACGTAAGGGAAGGACGACGTAAGCCGAGTGACGACCCGCTTACGCTGTCCTTCCCCGCTGACGCTTTGGTCGCCGCTTTAAGTAATCGGCGTAAAACTTTCGTCCAGGGACAGCGTCACCGTGGTGCCCTGAGGCAGGACGACGTCACGATCCTTGGTCTCGACTGCCCGCTGCGCGCCCACCGCGCCGCCGAGCACTCCGCCGATGATGGCACCTTTGCTGCTTCCGCCCAACACGCGTCCTACCACCGCTCCGACCGCGGCGCCAGCCGCCGGTTTCGCGACGTCGCCCGCGTTGGTGCCCCGCCCCTGCAGCTCCGTGGTAACCCCCTCTATGCTGGCAGAAAGAGGATGGGACCGACCGCTGATCACTACTGAGGTGGGCTGCACCGTCAGGGTCCCGGTCTTGTCGCTCTTGTTCTCCGACTCCTTGATTGCCGTCACCTTGAGCACAACCTCGGAACCGGCGGGAATGACAACCCGGCCAGACTGATCCTTCACATCGTTGGCGATGGTGGCCGTGACCGTATCACCCACCTTGTTCTTGTGGGAGCGGATCTCGGCATTGGTGGACGCGGTCAGGGTCGTCCCCGCCGCAAGACTTCGAGCTGCGGGCGCAGCGGTGGGGGCCGGCGCTGACGGCTGCGCTGTCGGACGGCTGGGGGTAGTACGCCGCGCCGGCGCCGGAGTGCTGGTAGTGGGGCGTTCGTTTGTCGTACGGTCGTTCAGCTCGGCCGACGTATCTACGGGGGCCAGCTGTAGATCACGACTCAGGCTGTCTGCCGTGGCCATGTCCCCCCTGTCGCCACCGCCACAGGCTGCGACGGCCACCAACGTAAGCCCTGCGATTATCGCTCTCGACATCCAAGCCTCCTTAAATGTGACTTGATCGGGTTCCACTACCCGATGACATTCCTTTACATATGCGCGAGCTACGGTCTCTTCTTCCCTACCTAAAGCCTTACCAAGCGGGGTTTTTAGCCGGATTGGCACTCGTAGTAGTGTCAAACTTTTTTGCTACCCTGGGTCCGCGGTTTCTACAGCAGGGCATCGATGCGCTTCGGCTCGATCGATTTGACTCTGTTCAAACCGCGGTGATGTTCCTGCTCCTGGCTGCCATGGTGAGCGGGGTAGCCCGCTACGGAATGCGCGAACTGCTCAACAGCGGTAGTCGCCGCGTTGAGACCGACTTGCGAGACGGACTGTACAATCACCTTCAGCGCATGTCGGCCGAATTCTACGACCGGTACCCAACCGGCGATGTGATGGCCCGCACAACAAATGACCTGCTCGCTGTCCGAATGGTGGCGGGCCCGGCTCTCATGTACGTGGTGGATACCACCGTACGGGGGCTTCTGATTGCGCCGGCGATGCTGGCCATAAGCCCTCTGCTCACATTACTCGCTCTGGTTCCCCTTCTTGGCCTTCCCGTGGCTATGGTGGCGCTCGGGAGGATAATCCACAATCGCTCGCAGGAGATCCAGGCGCAGTTCAGCGAGCTGACCAGTCACGCGCACGAGCATATTTCCGGCGTGCGTGTGATCCGGGCCTATCGTCAGGAGCGCGCCGAGACCGCGCATTTTCAGGCCCTCAACGATACCTACCTGTTGCGCAATCTGGGGCTCGCGCGGGTCCAGGGAGCATTCTTCCCGCTGCTGAGCTTGCTGGGCGGATTGAGCGCCCTAGTCATCCTATACACCGGCGCTCAGTTAGTGATGCGCGGCTCCGTTACTGTGGGCGAGTTCGTTGCCTTTGGGGTATACCTTGCCATGCTGGTCTGGCCAATGATCGCGCTCGGTTGGGCATTCAACCTGGTCCAGCGCGGAGCTGCCTCGATGGGCCGGATCAACCAGATATTTGCCGAGCGGCCTGTTATCACCAGCGCCGCGGCGCCGGTGTCGCTCCCTCCGGGAACCCGCTCCCGTGCGGTGGAGTTCCAGGGTGTATGGTTCAGGTACCCCGGGGCCGGTGAGCGCGGCTGGGTGTTGCAGGATATCTCATTCAAGGTCGAACCGGGATCCTCTCTTGCCATTGTAGGACCAACCGGCGCCGGCAAGTCCACGCTGGTAGATCTGATCGCTCGCACGCACGACCCCGACCTGGGTGCTGTGCTCATCGACGGCGTGGACCTGCGCCAGCTGTCGCTGCCTGACCTCCGGCGCGCGGTGGGATTCGTGCCACAGGAGACTTTTCTCTTCGGAGAGACCTTGCGCCGGAATATTCTGCTGGGCGCACCCGACGACGGCCGCCTCGAGCGCGTGGCGGAGGTCGCCCAGCTTACCGAAGCCCTTCCGGCCCTGCCCAGTGGCTACGAAACCATGCTGGGTGAGAGAGGCATCAACCTGTCCGGTGGGCAGAAACAGCGGACAGCGATCGCACGGGCTCTGGCGCAGGATCCTCCGATATTCGTTCTCGACGATGCGCTCAGCGCGGTAGACGCGCATACCGAGGCTCGTATCCTGACTGGCCTTCGCAACGCGCTGGCCGGTCGTACCAGTATCATAGTGTCTCACCGGCTGGCGGCTGTGCGCGATGCCGATTGGACTCTGGTGCTCGACAGCGGCCGAATCGTAGAACAGGGCACTCCTGCGGATTTACTCGCCGCCGGTGGCCGCTACTGGGAGCTGCTGCGCAGGCAGCAGATGGAGGAGGAACTCGAGGAAGCGGAAGAAAGAGCGTGAGCGGGAACAGCAAAAACGTAAGCGGTAAGCGGGAACTCAACGAACGGTTGACCTCCTAGTTCAGGAAAAACCGGATGGTCATGGCTCTCGGAGCAGCCCGCTCACCGCTCACGCTTTTAGCTTTTCCCTCTCACGCTTCTTGTCACAGCCGCTCCCTCAAAAAGTCCGGCGTCAGCCCTTGTAGCCAACCTGCCAGCCGGGTGAACTCCCCGGTGATCATGAGTATTCCCACGAAGATGAGCAATCCTCCGCTCAGGCGCATTACCCACGGCAGATAGGGTCGAAACCGCTGAAACCACCCCAGAAATGACTCGACCGCCACGGCGGCGATCAGGAACGGTAGCGCCAGGCCCGCCGAATAGACCGCGAGGAGCTGCATACCTCGGGACACGTCGCTCGATGTAGCCGCCAGCCCGAGTATGCCGCCCAGCACCGGTCCGATGCAGGGCGTCCATCCCACTCCGAAGGCCACCCCTACCAGGACCGAGCCCAGATAGCCCACAGGTTTCCTTTCCACATGGAGCCGACGTTCCTGGTTCAGCACCCCCGTCTTGAACACACCGAGACAAAGCAGTCCGAAAAAAATTATCAGGGCTCCCCCTGCCCGCTGAAGCCACACCTGGTAGTGGTTGAGGGCGCGGCCCAGAGCGGTGGCGCTGGCGCCCAGGAGCACGAACACCAGCGAGAAGCCCGCTACAAACAACACGGCGTGAGTGAGCGCGGCACGTCTCCGGCCGCTCACTTCGGGCAGGGTCATCCCGGTGATGAAGCCCACGTAGGAAGGCACCAGAGGCAAGACGCAGGGAGAGAGAAAGCTCAGGAGGCCGGCGGCGAAAGCCACCACGAAGCCTAGAGCCGCGGGCTCGTTCATAGAGGGCCGAGCTCGCGCTGGCGGCAGTCACGGCAGACACCGTAGATCTCGAGTCGGTGTCGCTGATGTTGAAAGCCGTGCTCGTCGGCGAGGATCGGAAGCATCCGTTCGAGACGCTCGTTGGCGAACTCCACCACCCGCCCACAACGCTGGCAGATCAGATGCTCATGAGCTGCCTGCGCCGCCATTGGCTCGTAACGCTTGAAACCTTCGCCGAAGTCGTGCGCCCGTACCAGGCTACTCTCAACCAGAAGTTCCAGCGTGCGGTACACCGTTGCGGTACCCACCCTCTCGCCCTGGTCCCTCAGTTCACGGCGAATGCCCTCGACCGAGAGATGGTCTTCGGCGAGAAAGATCACCTGCGCCACAAGATCCCGTTGGCGGGTGACCGGCTGATGGTGTTCCCTGAGATAACGGCGAAAGCGCTCGGAGTGGGAAGCTGCCTCTGCCTTATCGAGTCGGGCCATCGACCCGGACGCCGGGGGGAGCTGATGGGAACCAGGACTCGGGCGGGATGGAAACGGGCGGGTGCTCATCATCGATGCGGCGCTGGGCCTCCTCGAGCAATCTTGCCAGAGCCTCGAGAGGCCCGGTTCCCACTTCCTGTACTGAGGTCTCGAACTTGCCGCGTTCCTTTCCCTTGATGGCCAGGCCGTAGCGGGCGGTATAGATCCGCCGTCGTTCGCCGTCTACCCGGGAGACGACGGCGGTGCCCCACTCCTTGGTGTCATGACGCAACGGAGTAAACACCCAGACCGCGTCCACCTCACCCGGGGGCAAAACCTCGGCCACCGCCAGAGCCAAGCGGTCCCATCCTGAGGCCGTCACGGCTACTCCCCCTGGCGGTAGACTCATGCGGGGGCTTGCTCCCAGCGCTCGGTGTAGAACCGCAGCACGTGCATAAAGTCCTGCGCATTAGTGACTACGCCGTAAGCCTGGTGGGTTCCCCGGTCCTTGAGTTTGTTTACCACGAATTCGGTCTGGTCGACGCAGATCGTCATGAGCGGAGCCGGAACTCCGTCGCACAGATAAAATGCCGGCAGCATGTTGCCCACCGCGATGGCGTGGAGCGCCGTAGCCACGAAAATTGCTCCGGTAGCCTTCACGGTGTGCTCGCGCATGGCATCCTGGGCCTGGAGAGCATCGCTGTACACCCCGGGAAGGGGGCCGTCGTCGCGAATGGATCCAGCCAATACGTAGGGTACCCGGCTGGTAATCAACGCGTGCATGATGCCGCTCTTGACCAGACCAGTCTCGACCGCGCGCTCGATGGAGCCGCCGGCACGCACGCGATTTATCGCTCGCATGTGCAGCCCGTGTCCACCCTCGGTGGGCTGGCCGGTGTTGCTCATACCCAGCGTGGTGCCGAAGACGGCCGCTTCGATATCGTGCACTGCTACGGCATTTCCGGCCAGTACGGCCTGAACGTATCCGTTCCGTATGAACCACTCGAAATCGGCCCGTGCACGAGAATGTACCAGGGCCGGCCCTATGACCCAGACGAGATATCCTCGCCTCCGCTTCTCCTCACCCAGGCGCGCGGCAAGCTCCTCGTAGTTTACCGGGCGTTCGCGGCTTACCTCGGTGGACATGAAACGGAACTCGTTGGCGCCGTGTCCACCGCCCAGGAATCCCTGAGCGTGTACCACAATGCCTTCGGTACCATCCTCCGCTTCGCCCATGGCGATTATGTCGCCCCGCTTAAGTCGGCGCGGCTCGATCGTTTCCAGCAGGCTGGGGCGTTTGACTACCACGCAATCCATCCGCGGCCTGATTGGGGCGAGCCATTTACCGTCCGCATGTACATAGGTGGGGAGATTCGATGTCGAAAAGAAACCTTCTGGGAGCACGCCGTCCGCAGGCAGGGGTGCAAAGCGGGCTTCCGGCGCCCCGGCAAAAGGCGGCAGGGTGAAATCGGGCAAAAGGTCGCTTGAGGTGCGCATGTGGGAGGAAGCTAGGGGCGGGCCAAAGGGGATTCAAGCACCAGACAGACCGCCCGAAATAGAGATTAGCTTTCCCGCCAACCAGGAGAGCGCCATGTACCCAAGGAGTGCGCCGCAGTTCGCCCATAATGCCTCAGCCTCGCTGAGATGGGTAGTTCTGGGCCTTTTGAGCCTCGTACCGGCCGGCGCGTCTCTGGCGCAGCAGCCGACCGGCGCAGACACCACGGCCCAGGATACCGCCCGGGTCAGGCAACTGCCGGAGCTGAATGTCACCGTCACGCGATCGGCTGAGCCCCTGCTACGGGTACCCTACGCCGTCGGGGTCCTCGATCGCACCGATATCCAGCGAGGCCAGCAAACCACTGGAATAGACGAAGCCCTGAATAACCTGCCGGGCGTGGTCGTCTCCAACCGATACAACTTCTCGCTCGACCAGCGCATCTCCATCCGAGGGTTCGGCAGCCGGTCAAATTTCGGCGTACGGGGCCTCAAGATCCTGCTCGATGGGGTACCTCAAACCCTTCCCGACGGGCAGAGCCAACTCACCAACATCGATTTCTCCACCATCGAGCGGGCGGAGGTGCTCCGGGGCGCCAGTTCTTCATTGTACGGTAATGCCTCGGGTGGCGTAATTTCATTCCAGTCGCAGGCGGCCACGGCGGGGCCATTTGCCCAGACCGTCCGGGTACAGGGCGGGAGTGGAGAACGGGACGGCGACGACTTTTATAAGTGGCAGACCTGGACCTCGGGACGTTCCGGCAGGGTGAGCGGAACGCTGTCGCTCTCGCAGTTCAAGGCCGATGGATTCCGGCAACACAGCGCCGCCGAAGTCCGCCAGCTCAACGCGGGAGCCGACTACGCTATCAGCGGCTCGACGCTCGCCCGGTTGCGGCTGAGCCTGGCCGATAACCCGGAGGCGCAGAACCCCGGCGCTCTCACCCTCGCCGAATACCTGGCCAATCCCGACTCGGCAGCCTCGAACAATATTCGTCGCGGAGCGGACAAGGATGCACAGCAACACCAGCTTGCCTTTGGATTGCGTCACTTTGACGAGGCGGGCAACGAGTACGAGGCCACGGTCTTCGGTTTGCTGCGAGATCTCGCCAACCCCCTGGCAGCCCCGCCGGACGTCAATCCCGGACCCACGGCAGGTACCTACGTTGCCATTGATCGCGCCGTAGGTGGCGTGAGGCTCAGCGCCAGCCGGCGCCTGGGTCCCAATAGTGAGGCGCCTCGGCTCACCACGGGTGCTGACCTGCAGCTTATGCGGGACGATCGCCAGAATCTGGTCCACGATGGCGGCGTCCCAACCAGCACCGTGTTTCTCGACCAACTTGAAAAGATTACCGAGCTCGGTCCTTTCGCCCAGGTACAGTGGAGTCCCAACGAGCGGCTGCTGCTCAGCACCGGCCTGAGATACGACTGGGTGCGCTTCGCCCTGGACGACCGATACGTGGGGGACGGCACCGATGACAGCGGGGCGCGAACCATGTCTGCTTTGAGCGCAAACGTGGGAGCCAGCTGGGCGTTCAATGACCGATTTGTCCCCTACGTCAACGTCTCCACCGCTTTTGAAACGCCCACCACTACCGAGCTGGTCAACCAGGCCGATGGCTCGGGCGGATTCAATCCCCAACTGGGACCACAGCGCGCGGTGAACTATGAGATCGGCGCCCGGGGACAGCCCATACCTGCCGTCAGCTACTCAGTAGCCTTCTTCCTCGGTCGGGTAACCGATGCCATCGTGCAACAAGCGGAGGTGGGCGGCAGAGCATTCTTCAGGAACGCCGGCCGAACCCATAACGACGGGGCGGAGGTAGGGCTCACCCTTTCGCCGGTGTCTGCCCTCACCTTAAGTGCTGCCTATACCTACGCCCGCTACCGATTCGCCGACGAAGCGCTGAACGGCAACCGCCTGCCGGGAGTGCCGGAGCACTTCTGGCGCCTGGGTCTGCGCTCGATCCTGCCTGCGGGCTTCTACGCGGATGCCGACCACACCATTAGCACGTCGGTTGCCGCCGATGATGTGAACACGATCATCGTGCCGGCGTGGGGAGCGGGAGTAACGAACCTGCGTGTGGGATGGGCGGGCGACATCGGCACCCTAACCCTGGCTCCGTTTCTTGGCCTCAACAACCTTTGGGACCGGCGGTACATCGGGTCCGTGACCCTGAACGGCCTGGGAGGGCGAGTCATCGAGCCAGCGCCCGGGCGGGTGGTTTACGTGGGAACCGAGATCGGATACCGCGCCAACCCGTAAGCCAGCCGAGACTCATTGCCTATGCGAACGGTCCGTCGTGTTCTAGCCGCTCTTTGGGTCGTCTCTTCTTTGAATGGTCTCGCAAGGGCCTCTGCCCAGATGCCTTCGCCAGACTCCGCGGACGTCAGCACGATCGAGGGGATCGTAGCTGCTTATTACGGCGTCATCAGCGGTCCCGCGGGGGCAGCCCGCCAATGGCGACGAGACAGCACTCTGTATACGCCCGGAGCAACATTCGTCGCAATGCGAGAGCGCGATGGCAAGCCGCTGGCCGAGCTGATGACCCCCGAGCAGTTCCGGCGCGCGTTCAACGCCGACTTCGTGGAGAAGGGCTTTTTTGAGACGGAGATCGGCCGCCGGATCGAGCGGTTCGGCAATGTGGCCCAGGTTCGAAGCGTTTATGAGACGCGGCGGGCAGCCAATGGTCCATTGTTGGGTCGTGGGGTCAACTATCTGCTGCTGTACTGGGATGGCGCGCGCTGGTGGATTACCGGAGCGGTGTGGGATGATGAACGGCCAGACAGCAAGCTTCCCCGGTCATGGATAGGCCGGCGCGAGCTGGAGCCATGAGCGAGACAGGCTGGTGCGGTCCATAAGGCGCACCGCTGATTATCGGGGCGACCAATGCGAGAATACCTGCATCTCACAGGCATGGTCCTGCTAACCTCCTTGGCCTGTAGCGGTACCAAACCGGGCGAAGAGGATTTCACGCTGGCTCCCGGCACGCCCCCGCCGGTCACCACCGACTCGGCTGTCTACACGCTGGCGCGAGTCGATGGCGGGTACTCGGCTGAGGCAGTAGCGACCTACACCAATACCACAGGACGGTCGGTTTACTACCAGCGCTGTTTGCCAGAATCCGAGGAACCGATCCATGGCGTGCGACGGACTGGGCCGGACAGCACCGCGCGCACCTTCTTGGGGAGCGCCTGGGCGTGCGTCGGGGGGGTCCCCACCGGCCGCGTTGTACCGGGAGCGGCCCTGGGGGCCCGGGTCAACCTCGGCAGCACCGATTCGCCTGACGCGCAACCGCCGATTACCCCAGAGCAGCGCGTTGGCCGGTTCCGCGTCGAGCTCGCGCTCTGTGCCAGGCATGCCGATGACTCCGGCGATTGCGATGCTCTGCCCCAGGCGGCCAGGGAATCCAATGTGTTTGAGCTCCGCTTAGCTGGACCCTAAGCCCGGCATACTGCCAGAGCGCCGCACAAGAACCGCTCTCGGAGCGGCTGATGACGGCCTTGGCCTGGTTAGGTCGACACCGGCATCTTGATCGTACTTCTGGCTGACGAAGCCAGGGCAACGATCGACAAGATCCGAAGGCTCACGACCCTAGTGGGAGGTGGTCGATTCGCTCGCTACCGACCATGGTGGCAGCTCAAAGTAATGAGACCGGGTCGCGATCGATCACGATGCGAGTGTTTCCCTCCCGGCGGAGCCTTTGCGCCCCATAGCGAACCACCCGGCCCAGTGACTCGTTGGGACCCTTCAGTAGTACGTGCCAGCGCCAACGGTCCTTGATGCGAACCAGTGGACAAGGCGCCGGGCCCAGTACTGTTAGCGGCAGGGCGTGTCGGTCAACCAGGCGGGTACACCAATCGGCCAGCGCCGCAGCCTGTTGACCTACTTCCCGTTCGTCAGACCCCGAGACCAACAGATTCACCAGCGAGGTGGCCGGCGGATATGCGGGATCCTCGCGAATCCGGCGTTCCTCCCGCAGGAAGCTTTCGGCGTCGTGCAACCGGGCCCACATCAGCGCATGGTGGGCAGGATGGCGCGTCTGCACCAGCACCCGCCCGCCTTTCGGACCCCGTCCCGCCCGCCCCGCCACTTGCGCCAGCAGCTGAAAAGTCCGCTCGGCCGATCGAAAGTCTGGGAGATAGAGTCCGGTATCGGCATCAACCACGCCAACAAGAGTAACATTGGGGAAATCCAGGCCCTTTGCGATCATCTGAGTTCCGATCAGGAGGTCGGTCTCTCCCGATTCCACTTTCGCCAGAATGCGTTGGTGAGACCACTTCGTGCTGGTGGTATCCAGATCCATTCTGGCTATTCGTGCCTCGGGATACCGGTCGGCAAGCATCCGCTCGAGCTGCTGGGTGCCGACGCCTCGCATCTGCTGGACCGGATTGGCGCAGGCTCGGCAAGTGAACGGCAGCGGCTCCTCATGGCCGCAGTAGTGGCAGCGCAGCCCCGCGGGAGCCTGGTGAACCGTGAGCGAGATGCTGCAATGAGGACACTGCCAGACCTCACCGCAATCCGGGCATTGCAGGAACGCAGCGTAGCCCCGACGGTTCAAGAGGAGAAGCGCCTGCTCTTCTTTCGCAAACGTGCTTACCATGGCCGCGTCGAGCGCTTCGGACCACGGTATCGGACCCGTCCCGGCCACCTTGGGCGCCGACCTCAGGTCGATAACCTCCACTGGAGGGAGCGGTCGAGCTCCCACTCGATGAGGTAGGCGCAGCAACCGCAGTCTCGACTCAGCCGCTACCGTGGTCTCCAGGGAGGGGGTGGCACTTCCGAGAATGAGGCGGGCGCCTTCCAGTCGAGCCCGCACCGCTGCTACTTCTCGCGCGTGATACCGCGGCGTCTCACCGTTCTTGTAGCTTGCCTCGTGCTCCTCATCTATCACTATGATGCCGAGATCGGCGACTGGAGCGAATACGGCGGAGCGCGCCCCGACAGCCACGCGGCGTTCTCCCCGACGCAGGCGTCGCCAGGCGTCAGCGCGCTCACCGTCTGACAAGGCGCTGTGCAGCACTGCAATCTCGTCGCCAAAAGCCCCGCGAAACCGGCTCACCGTCTGCGGCGTCAGTCCGATTTCAGGAACGAGCACGATAGCGCCTCGACCCTCATTGAGCACCTGCCGTACCGCCTCGAGATACACCAGGGTCTTGCCGCTGCCCGTTACTCCGAACAGCAGTGCCCCTTCGCCCGGCGCAAGCGTCGATACAGCGGCCAGGGCCGCCGATTGGTCGGCTGTCAGATCGGACGGTGGTGGCACAGCCGGTGAGCCGGAGAATGGATCGCGCAAGACCTCCGACCGAGTCAGGTGGGCCAGACTGCCGCGCACGAGCGCCTTGAGCACGCTGTCACCAAAGCCGAGCTGCTCGGAGAGATGCCTCACCGATGCGCTTCCACCCAGCATCTCCAGAGTCTCGTACAGCTGCCGCTGCTTCGGCCGTCGTCGGAACAGAGTATCACGCTCCAGCAGCGTGGGCCTTTCCTCCGCAAGCGACAACATTCGTTCGGTGAGACCGGCGGCGCTCGTGTCGGGAGGCTGAACCTCCAGCTTTACTGCCTCCACCCGTGCCAGTCGCTCGATGACATCCCACAAGGGGCGCTTGAGGGCTCTCGACGCCGTAGACACCGCCGCTCGACCACCTCGCTGCTGCAGCCAGGAGATGAGCTCGCCCGCCACACCGCCGGGCACCGCTGCGCCATCGTTGAGAGCGACAATGACCTGAGACTCCCCCCACATGCCGGCCGGCAATACGCTCTTCAGCGTGAGACCGATCGGCGCACCGTAGTACCCCGAGATCCACTCCGCGGTTGCCAGCAAGGCCGGAGAGAGTGCCGGCTCGGAATCAGGAATGGCCAGTATGTCCCTGGCTGCCGCAGCCGGGGGCTCGGTGTCCACCGCCACCACAAGTCCAATCAGCTCCCGGCGCCGGACCGCCACAACAGCTCGCGTCCCCGGAACGACCCGGTCGCCCAGGGTCTCGGGAATGCGATAGGTGTAGGGGGTGGCGAGCGGGAGGGGCAGAGCAACGAGGGCGAAGCGGTCGCTCATCGCCGCCTGACACCGAGGCCCGGGCCGGAGGGGAGCGTCACCTGGCCGCCGTCTATGTGAGCTCCGACAAAGGGATCGTTGGCCAGGAGAGCCGCACCGTCGAGGTCAACGATATCCACCAGGGGTGTGAAATGCGCAGCGGCGGTGATGCCTAGAGAGCTTTCGATCATGCAGCCAACCATGACCATCATCCCGTGTGCCCTCGCGATGGCGATCATCCGTATCGCTTCGCGCAGGCTGCCGCACTTGGCCAGCTTGATGTTGATCCCGTCCACTTTCCCCACCAGCGGCGGGATGTCCAATGAAGTGACGCAGCTCTCGTCGGCGATTACGGGGATGTCCGACTGCGCGGTGATTGCCGCCAGGCCATCGAGGTCCTCGGGCCGGAGCGGCTGTTCCAGCACCGTCACCCCGAATTCCTTCAGCACCGGGAGCATGCGAATGGTTCGCTTCACTGTCCAGCCGCAGTTCGCGTCGACTCGCACCTCTTTACTTGTGGAATCGCGAATGGCGCGCAGTATCTCGATATCGCGATCGGTCCCCAGCTTTACCTTGAGAACAGGATACTGCTCCGCCTCGAGCACCTTGGCGCGGATCCGCTCGGGAGTATCGAGCCCGATGGTGAAAGTGGATTGGGGCGCGTTGCACCGATCCAGCCCCCACATGCGGTATACTGGAACCCCGAGTCGCTTGCCGGCCAGGTCGTGAAGTGCCGATGACAATGCGGCTCTGGCGGCGGCATTGCCCCGAAGCATGGTTTCCCAACGCCGCTCCGCCTGCTCCAGATCGAGTGGGTCTTCGGGAAGCGCCGAGCCGTAGAAGTTCAGCGCCGCCACAGCGGACTCGGCGGTCTCTCCGTAAAACCTGGTTGGCGCCGCCTCGCCCCAGCCCTCATGGCCATCGGCGTCGGTGAGCCTCACCCACACGGTGCGATAGTCGCTCTGCCCCCCGCGGGCAATTATGAATGGGTGCTTGGTGCGAAGCTGAAGGAGCTCGATGTCCATTCGCAGGGGATGAGCCAAGGCGTTCCTCGAAATTGCGGGGAGGGTATCAGAGGCCTACAAAGTCGGGGCCGGCACGGCCATAATGTGTCCGCTCGGCCGATGGGCCGACAGGACAAAATGGTCCAACTCAGGCCCGCTATAACCGTCCGTCATCGATTCACACCAGGGCCCTCAGGTGCGACGCAACCCCCTCCGCCAATCTTTCCGGGACATAGCCGCCCTCCATTAGTCCGACAATCGGTGCGGAAGGGAGATGCTGACGGAGCCGGATGGTCCACTCAGCATAGTGCTCCGGCTCCATCGTGAAACCGCCGAGGGGATCGCCTGCCATCGCATCGAAACCGGCAGACACGAGCACCAGGTCGGGAGTCCAATCGGTGGTGGCTGCGACGATCCCAGTCCACAAGTCTCGCAGGTAGAGCGAAGGAGGCTTACCGGGACCCCGCGGCACGTTGAATACGTTCCCAACCCCTCGTTCTTCGGCCGCGCCGGTGCCCGGGTACCAGGGGGACTGATGCAGTGACACGTAGCGTACCGTGGCGTCGCGCTCCACGAGGGCTTGCGTTCCGTTGCCGTGGTGCACGTCCCAGTCGATGATCAATACTCGCTTTAGTCCGGCGGACCGGGCGTGGCGGGCGGCGACTACCACGTTGTTCACCAGGCAGAAGCCCATGCCCCTGGCGGCGAGGGCGTGATGACCGGGCGGGCGGATGGCGGCGAAGGCGTGCCCCTGCCCTGCCATGGCGTAGTCGGTGGCCGCCAGCACTGCTCCCACACCACCGAGCACCGCCGACCAGCTATCCCGGCTCAGAATGGTGTCGAGAAAAAGGGCTCCGCCACCTTTCGAGCTCAACGCCTGCAGTGTTTCCAGATGCGTCTGGGGGTGGACTGCCAGAAGCGGCTCGAGCGAAGCAGGCTCTGCCTCTCTGAGCTCGACAGCCGGCTCGGTGCGCAGGCGATCCAGAACCGCGCGCAGCCGGGCGGGCGTCTCGGGGTGTTCGGAGCCGGGATCGTGCTTCAAGCAGCTCGGATGAGTAAAGACGGGGACGGGCATGCTCAAAAAGGTAAGCGGTGAGCGGGAGCTGAAAAGCCCGTTTACCGCTCACGCTTTCTTTCCCCGCTTACGCTTTCCTTCATGAGACGTTGAATCCCCCGGGCCTCTGCGCTCAGCCCACTCCGCTCGGCGGCAATCTCCTCCAGCCTGCGACGCTGCCAGCGCCAGTAGAGCAGGACCAAGCCGGCAGAGAGAAAGAACACCGCGCCCACGAATACCAGCACAACTCGCCCGGTCATGAAGCCGACTGCGGCCAGTGCCGCGCCGTCAAAAGTCAGAAAAGCCACGGCTACGGTGGTAAGGGTGCGGCTTACAGTGGTTGATCCACTCACGTTAGCCTACCGTACCGGACGACGCCGCCGGGCAAGAACGATCAGTGCCGCATTCGGAACCAGCCCCGCATCCGTCAAGGAGCAGGATTCATCCGCCAGCGCGGCTCCCCGGTACTTGATCATGTATGCCGATGGATTGCGGTCGACGTGTGTGAGCTCCAGGGCCTGACGCTTGAGCTCGGAAAGTGGGGTTCCACCCGGAAGCTCGAGCAATACCTCGTCCCAGGCATCTTCCACCATGACGCGTACACTCAGCGCTTCGGTCATGCCACGTGCTCGTCGGCCAGGGGTAGGGTGGAAAGGAAGCGGTCAACCACCTGGTCGAAAAGAAGGGTGGAAATGCGCACGCTCGTGCCGGTGGCATGGGGCCAAATGGCCAGCGCGATTTCCTCGCCACCCTGACCCCGAAAGGTTACGAAGCTCGGACCTTCCTTCTCCGGATAGGCGGCGTTGAGCGGGACGCGTTCGGCAAAGAACCGCTTGGCGCGGTGCAGCACTTCGGGGCCCGCGAGGGTCGTGATCGCCTCGTAAACCATAGGGCTAGCGTCCGGCTTTGGTTGACGGCGACAGCGCTACGGTGATGCCGGTGGGCTGTCCCGGTATGGCGATGGTTCCTGTAAGCCTGCGGCGATCGAGATCGATCACGTCCACCGCGCCAGGGTCCGCGCCTATGGATTCGGAGGAGACGTAGGCAAGTCGTCCATCGGGAGAGTAGGCGATGCCGTGCACGATCTTCTTGCTGGTGCGGATCCGGGCCACCTCCGTCAGCTTCACGGCGTCGACCAGGCTCACGCTTTGCTCCTTCTTGTTCGTGACGAGTATCAGCTTGCCGTCGGGCGAGGGCTCAGCGTTGTAGGCGCCTTTGCCAACCGGCACCTCCTTGATCAAGGTCAGGGTCGCCTCATCCCAGACCTGAAGGCTGTTGCCGTAGTTGCAGGCCACATATAGCCGGCTGTCGTCGGGCGAGACCGAGACAAAGGTGGGCGAGCATTCCCTGGCCACACCTCCGACGAGCGGTGCAGCCGGCCCGTGATGCGAAGGGCCGGTGGCCGTCTGGAAATGGCCCTCCCCCGTCCGGGCCCGGCGCGCAACTCTGAATGTCCCCGCGTCGAGCTGCAGAATCTCATCGCTGTGCATGCACGACACGTAGATTCTCGTGCCTGCCCGGTTAACCTTTACACCGTGGGGCATGTTGCAGGCGGGGATATCGGTGATCTTGTTCATTGTGGGGGTGTGCACCACCGAGACGACGTTGACCCGCGGGTGATCGCCATGAAAGTCGGAATTGGCTACGAAGGCAAACTGGCCATCCGGCGTGAGACTGATCGTGGTTGGGAAGAGCTCTACCTGGGCTCGGCCGAGCAGTGAGTCGCCCGAGGCAGCCAACTTCCACAACGAACCAAACGGCGTCCCGTGAGCCACCGTGATGTAATAGTTTCCTCCATCGGGCGACACCGCGATGTTGTGTGGCCCATCTATATCCGTGGGCATGATGCCGATCGGCACTATCCGGTCAACCGTGAGACCGCTGTTCACCGGCTTGAGCCAGGTGACCACGTCTCCCGATTCGCTGACAACACCCACGCGGTAGCCGGGGTCTCCCGATTGGGCTGCCACCGGCCTTGCCAGCAGGGCAGCAACCGCGATCAAGTACCAACTCATCTTCTTCCCCTTCGGTGACCAAAGCTTGGATTACCCAAAAGATACGCGTCTAGCCTGACACCTGCACAGTCGCCTGGAATACTCCGCCCGGAGCAAACAGGTCACGCACTCCAGGTTTGCGCCGGAGAACAAGGATTAGGTCGCCAGGCGGCGGATCCACCACGCCCTCGACCGTCAGGAAGCAAGGCAACTCCGCTTCCTTCGGCGGCTCCACCTCGTAGTCCTGGCCCTGCCACGCAAACGTTACAGCCGGGGGGATCGAGCGCACGATCCGATCGAGAAACACGTCGTCCTCGACCCAGTAACTGCCATCCGACTGAAGCTGCCCACTGAGGAAGAAAGTCAGGTCGAACGGCTCGTGATCATGGCGGGCGAAGTTGTGCTCGACCGCCCAGTCGAAGTCCTCCAGATCGGGAGCGTGTGCTCTCCACTCCAGGTGGTGGCGAAGCTCATGAGTGAGAGTTTCCCATGCCTCCAGTCGCCAGTCGAACCCCTCCCGTAATCCACCCAGTGCAGTAAAGGAGCCGTGGTAAAGAACCACTCGGCTTTGGATGCCATCCAGACCACTGCCCACCTCGACCGGCAGGGGAATGCACTCGCCCAGGGTAAAGATGTCCGGCCGCTCCGGGTGCGGCAGTGTCCTGGGGGACACCACGACCTCGGCTATGCCCTCGAAGAAGTCCCCCGGAACCTCGTCGCACAGGCGGCGAACCATGGCCTCGAAGTCGGAAAGGCGCATGCGAGTCGGGAGCTAGGAGCCGGGAGCTGGGAGCTGGGATATGGGAGCGGGGGGTAGCTCCCAGTTCCCAGCTCCCAGCTTCTCCTTGAGGTATCCCGCCACCCGATCCAACCCAACCCGCTCCTGCTGCATCGAATCACGATGCCGGACCGTAACGGTGCGCGCCGTCAGAGTGTCACCGTCGACGGTGAGGCCAAACGGGGTGCCCGCCTCGTCCATCCGGCGATACCGGCGTCCAATGGCTCCGCTGTCATCGTAAAAACACGCGAACTGCCGTCGCAGCTCGTGGTAGAGCGCGTCCGCCAGCTCCGGCATCCCGTCCTTCTTCACCAGCGGAAACACTCCGGCAGTGATCGGGGCGATCCCCGGGTGCAATCCCAGCACCACCCGCGTCTCCCCCTCCACCTGCTCCTCGCGGTAGGCGTCGACCAGCAGCGTCAGTGTTACCCGGTCGGCCCCAGCCGAAGTCTCGACGATATTGGGGAGATAGCGCTGGTTCTTTGCCTGGTCGAAGTACTCGAGCTTCTTGCCGGAGTACTCCTGGTGTCGGCCGAGATCGAAATCTCCTCGGTTGTGTATGCCTTCGATTTCCTGCCAGCCGAAGGGAAAACGATACTGGATATCGAAAGCTGCCCTGGCGTAGTGGGCCAGCTCGCTGCCCGAATGCTGATGCCACTGGAGCTTGGCCGGGTCAAGTCCAAGCGAGCGGTGCCATCCCATGCGCCATTCCCGCCACCGCTCAAACCACTCGGCATCAGTCCCGGGCTGCACGAAGAACTGCATTTCCATCTGCTCGAACTCACGGGTTCGGAAGATGAAATTCCCCGGCGTGATCTCGTTCCTGAATGCCTTTCCGATCTGCGCAATGCCGAATGGGATTCGCTGCCTTGAGGACTGAAGCACGTTGAGATAGTTAACGTAAATTCCCTGGGCCGTCTCCGGACGCAGGTATACCACCGATGCTGAATCCTCCACCGGTCCCATAAAGGTCTTGAACATGAGGTTGAACATCCGGGGCTCGGTAAGAGACCCGCGGGTTCCACACACGGGGCACTGAGCGTCGGGTTGTCCCGGCGAGCCCTTGATCCGCGGGTCATCGGCGCGAAACCGATTCTTGCATTGGCGGCAGTCCACCAACGGATCGGTAAACCCGGCAACGTGCCCCGATGCTTCCCAGACCCTGGGATGCATAAGAATCGCAGCGTCCAGGCCCTCGATGTCATCTCGCGCGTGAACCATCGAGTTCCACCAGCGGTCCTTCACGTTTCTCTTGAGCGCCACCCCCAGCGGCCCGTAGTCCCATACTGAGCCGAGCCCACCGTAAATCTCGGACGACTGGAAGACGAACCCACGGCGTTTGCAGAGGGAGACCAGCTTATCCATCAGGGTGGTATCAGCCATCGTATTCCGAAACGATTAAGGAAGGATCGAGACCAGCAGGGGAAGATAGGGCTGGCGGAGGTGGCAAGGAAGCGAGGCAGAATCAGCAATTTGGGGCGAGCTCGCCGATACCGTCGACCCGGATCAATTCGTCCGGTTTCTCTCCCACCTTGCCGTGCGTCTGAACATCCGACCTGCCCCCAGTGCCGATCTATGGCAGATGGGTGGGTGAATCAGCCATCCGCTTTGGACAGATAACCCTGACGGAAGGTCAGTCGGCCGCGACCGAACCGGCACGGGTGGCTACACTGAGCTACTCACTGCGGGAGGAGCGGGAACGATGGAGTGGGTGCACCAAGGAAATCCAGAATGGTGCCAAGATTCCGATGGTCGAGGCCGATGCGGTGGTCCGCTCGCTGTCCATCGCCATGCATGCCGAACAGGCCATGGTCCTGCCGCTATTGCAGCTAAAGGAGTTCGACCAGTACACCACGACGCACTCCATGAACGTGGCGGTGCTGGCGATGCCCTCGGCGAGCATCTCGATCTGGGTGGTGCTACAGTTCGCGCCCTGGGCGTGGCCGGCCTGCTGCACGACCTCGGCAAGACCATACCTCGAGAGATACTGGTAAAGCCGGGGAAGCTCACCGATTCGGAACGGCTGGTTATCCGTGAACACCCGATAGTGGGGGCGCGGATGCTTCTGGCAAGCGCCGAGCCGATGGAGCTCGCGGCGGTGGTGGCCTACGAGCACCACGTCATGCTGGACGGAGGAGGATACCCTGCCCTGCCCGATGCCCGAGGGGCCCAGTACGCCAGCATGCTGGTGCATGTCTGCGACGTGTACGATGCCCTCCGGACCAACCGTCCCTATCGTGCAGCCTGGGAGTCGGAGCGGGCGCTGGCGTACATCCGTGAGCGAGCCGGTGTCGAGTTCGACCCCGGCATTGCCCTGGCCTTTATCGCGATGATGCGGCGGTGGGACCAGAGGACTGAGAGGATGCCGGCCTGACGCCGGAGCGGGCATGCAGAAGATGGCGCACTATCAGCTCCCCATGGCCTCTGGCATTCTCGATGAAAAGCCGGTTGGCGTCATTGCCGCTGGCAATGACTCCCGCCAGATAGCATCCGGCCACGGTGGTGGACATAGTGGATTCATCGTGGGCCGGCACTCCGGTTCCCGGGTCGACGGGAACGCCGAGCCTTTGCAGCAGTGAGGTGTCCGCATGGTAGCCTGTCATCGCCAGAACCGCATCGGCAGGCATCGTCTCGAAGGCGCTGTCGGTGTCCGACACGATCTCAACGTGAGTGGGCGTAATCGCGTGCACCCGCGAGCGCCAACGTACCGCGATGCTCCCCTCCTTCACCCGGTTAACTATATCGGGGAGGACCCAAGCCTTTACCGTGCGGTCGAACCCCTCGCCAAAATGCACCAGTGTCACTGAAGCACCCGCTCTCCAGCATTCGAGTGCCGCGTCCACGCTGCTATTCCCCGCGCCGATCACGACCACCTGCTGGCGCCAGTACGGGTGGCCCTCGACGAAGTAATGACTGACGTGCGGGAGATCTTCGCCCGGGGCCCTGAGGAAGTTCGGATTATCGTAGTATCCGGTGGCGAAGACCACGGACCCCGCAAGGTAGGTCTTTGCATCGTGGCGGCGCTTCACATCCACCTGGAAGCCTTCGCTCGCAAACGGGCCGCGCGCGAGCCCACTGGTGACGCCCACGGCACCCTCGCCCGGCCGGATATCGAGTCCGTAGTGCTCCGCCACCCGCCGGTAGTAAATGAGCCCATCCTGCCGGGTTGGCTTCTCGTGGCTGGCGATAAACGGCACGCCACCGATCTCGATCCGCTCGGGCGTCGAGAAGAAGGTCATGGCGAGCGGGTAACGCTCGATTGTGGACACAATGGTCCGGCGGTCGAGTATCACGCAGGGGATTCCGGCCTGCTTTGCCGCGATGCCTACCGCGAGCCCGCAGGGGCCGGCGCCGATTACGAGCAGGTTGGTCTCCTCAACCATCGGTGTCCCCCAGCGGAGTAAACGGTAAACAGTAAAAGGTAAACGGGCCCCTTACCTCTCCTGAATGCCGTTCACTGTTCACCGTTCTCACACTTCGATGATCTGATCCCGCCTGGTCCCCACGCTGACGTACCGGACGGCAACTCCTGAGAGCACTTCCAGCCGATCCAGGTAGGCCCGAGCCGCGGGCGGCAGGTCGGACAGCCGCCGCACCCCGCCCGTCGGCCGCTGCCACCCGGGGTGCAACTCGTAAATCGGCTCCACTCGACCGAGCGCATCAACATCGCTCGGCATCTCTTCACAGCTCTCGCCGTCCAGGCGGTACGTCACGCCGACCGGGATTTCGGCGAAGGAGTCGAGTACGTCCAGCTTGGTGACGGCCAGCCCGGTCAAACCATTGACGCGGGCCGCGTAGCGAACCACGGTAGCGTCGAACCAGCCACACCTGCGCGCCCGGCCGGTTACCGCGCCGAACTCGCCGCCCAGCTCACGCAAACGTTCTCCCTGAGGACTCTCCGCCTCAGTGGGCAGGGGTCCGTTGCCCACACGAGTAGTATAGGCTTTAACCACTCCGAGGACTCCGTTGATCGCGGTAGGGCCGATCCCCGCCCCTACCGCAGCACCCCCGGAAGTGGTGTTGGACGAGGTCACATACGGATAGGTGCCGTGATCCACGTCGAGCAGCGCGCCCTGGGCACCCTCCAGCAGCACCCGCCGGCTATCGCGTATGGCCCGATGGATCATCAGGCCGGTATCAGCAGTCAGCGGCAGCAGGCGCGGCGCCAGGCGCTCGAGCAACTTCACATGATCTTCCAGCGAGGCTCGCTCATTGCTGCCCATGATCTCCAGCAGCCGGTTGGCCCGGGTAACTCGCTCGGCCAACAGAGCTGAGGCGCATTCGACCCGGCGAAGATCGGTGACTCGTATTCCTCTGCGCCCGTACTTGTCCTCATAGGCCGGCCCGATGCCGCGACCGGTGGTGCCCAGCTTCTGGCTTCTCTCGCTCGCCGCGTCGAGCAGCTTGTGGTACGGCAGAACCAGGTGCGCGCGATCGGACACGAACAGCCGGCTGGTGGTGTCGATCCCACGCTCCCGCAGCTGGTCGAGCTCGGCAAAAAGATTCTCAGGCTCAAGTACGACGCCATTGCCGATGACGCAGGTAACACTTCGATGAAGAATTCCTGAGGGTATCTGGCGGAGAATGAACCGGCTGTCACCGATGACTACGGTATGGCCTGCGTTGGCGCCTCCCTGATAGCGAACAACCAAATCGGCTCGCTCGGCGAGAACATCGACGAGTTTTCCCTTGCCCTCGTCTCCCCACTGCGCGCCGACGACCACCACGCAGGTAGTCTTCTTGTCGAACATGTGTGCTCCCATCTGAAACAACAAAGGAGCCCCTTTGCGGGGGCTCCTGAATCCTCGGGCAAAGCTATGCGGCAACTGCTCAAAGGTCAATTCGACTTCCTGCTATGACTTTTCCTACCTGCTCGGCTGTGCGGTAGGAGAGTTCCGTGCTGGTATCGGCCGGAGTGTGGATGCACTGCAGGGTACGCCACGTGAGCCTTCCTATGGTGACCGCGGGAGCCACTCGGGACAGCGGTGCGCTATCGACGAAGATTCCCAGCGGCAGCCGTCGCCGCCGGATCGGCAAGCCCAACCCCGCGAGCTCGGGCTCCAGCTTTCCAGCGAGCCGCTCCCCGCTTTGGCTGTGGCTGACCAGGTAAAGGGTACCCTCCTGATCTACCGTGTCCACGTTTACGAATTCGGCCGGGGAATCCGCCGGAAAGGAGCGTGCAAAAACCCTTGCTCCGACCAATCCGAACTCCTCCGCCCCGGTGATCAGAATGCCGACCTTCGCCTCTGATTCAGCCGCTGCCGCCAGAGCTGCTACCACTCCGGTGCCGTTATCGCGACCTCCATGAGAGCGGCCCTTCAGACGCCCTCGACCCGCCAATATGCCGGCAACCAGCACGAGGGCAACACCAACTCCCGCGGCGATCGGTGACAGGACGCCGCTGAGCCGCGTCAGAGCCATGGCCGAAAGTGTTATGACCGCGGCGGCAACCACCCACACCGCCACCAGGCGGCCCGCCATCGAATGGCCCTGGGCCTTGGTATCGAGGTGGGCCACCACCCATCGCCGCGGCGGGAGCCCACCCCGGGTTGCGATCAGATTTGCATCCTCGCGGGTCCCCTCACCCAGTGGTACCCAGCCCATGCCCACGCCAATCGCGAGCACCGTGACGGCAAAGAGACCGGTAAACCAAACGGCGAGAGCCGCCCAGTGGGGCAGAATGTCCGACGATAGAAAGGGATATGAAACCAGCGCGAGGCCGCCGAGTCCGGCTCCGAACACAGGAAAAGCCAGCAGGCTGGATGGGGAGAACGTGAACCGCTGGGTCGTTACGGCGTAACCGAGACTCAACAGGTAGTGGACCACGTGTTGCCGGGCCTGGGCCGCTTCCACCGTTCCTGCTTCGCGGGTGAGCGCCAGTACCAGCCGGGCGGTCTCGTCCAAGGTTGGCACGCGCCCGCCGCTGGTCAGGCCTGTTTCGTCCGCTTGGTGACGGCCAGCGGCTGATTGGCGGTGGCAAGCGCTGCCCGCTTGGTATCCTCGGTGATTTGGTCCGTCTCGATCAGCTCATCCAGATGCTGATCGTAGGTTTGAGTGCCGAGCTCTTTGTGACCGTCGGCCATGATTCGCTTGACCTGCGATGTCGTCTTGGCGTCCTTCAGGCACTCGCGCACCGCGGGGGTGGCAAGGAGCACTTCAACCGCCGCCACCCTGCCCTTGTCGCCTTTCAGGGGCAAAAGCTGCTGGGAGACTATGGAGTGCACTGCCTCGGAAAACCGCATACGGCCGATATCCCGCTCTTCAGCGGGCAAGGTGGCAATTACCCGCTCGATGGTGGTTACCACATCAGGCGTAGTGATCGTTGCGATGACCAGGTGACCGGTCTCCGCCCCCTTGAGAGCAGTGTCGATGGTGGCGGCATCGGCTATCTCCCCCAGCACCACGACATCGGGGTCCTGACGCAGCGCAGCCTTGAGGCCCACCGCCAGGCTCTCGGTGTCGACTCCGACTTCCCGCTGGGTGATCGAACAGCTCAGGTCTCGGTGGAGAAACTCTATGGGGTTCTCGATGGTGACGACATGCTTGTGCAGGGTGCGGTTGATGTGGTGCACCATGGCCGCCACCGTGGAGCTCTTTCCGCTGCCGCTCACACCCGATACCAGAATCAGACCACGGTCCGCCTCCGCAAGCATCTTGAGCACATCCGGCAGCCGGAGCGACTCGATAGTGGGAACGGTAAACGGAATTACCCGCATAACGATCATAAATGAGGAGCGCTGACGCAGGACGTTGACGCGAAAGCGGCCCACACCCGGCATCCCCCAGGAGCAGTCGAAATCACGCAGCCGATCGATCTTGGCCCGGTCTTCCTCGCTGGTGATCAGCTTGAGAGCAATGGCCTTGGTCTGATCCGGCGTCAACCGCTGCTTGGTCAGCGCTACGAGCTTGCCGTTGATCCGCGCCCGGAAGACGTCACCAGCCTTGATGTGCAGGTCGGACGCACCGCGCTCGACCGCCGCCTTGATGATCTTCTCCATTGATACCACCAAAGTTGGGGAACCAGAGTCAGCCGGGATGACCTGACCCGGTCGGCAACCGGGAGGGGGCTGGAAGAAATCCCATCCGGCCCCTTACCTCGCGCATCGTCTCGGACGCCAGACCACTCGCGCCCAGCGCCCCTTCCGCCAGGATCTGGTCGACCCGGCCGGGGGCTTCCTGAAACTGCCGCGCACGGTCCCTGATGGGCGCGAGGGTAGCAATCATATTATCGGCCAGCACCCGCTTACAGTCGAGGCACCCCCACTTGGCCCCACTGCAGTTCTCTGCCACGGCTCCCACCGTGGCAGGAGGTGAAAAATACTTGTGCAGGTGATAAATGTTGCACACCTCAGGATTGCCCGGGTCCTTCCTGGTGACCCGTGCCGGATCGGTTTTGGCGGGCCGGAGCTTCTGCCAGATCTCCTCGGGGCCGTCCAGCAGCGCGATTGTGTTGCCGAGGCTCTTGGACATTTTGGCCTGTCCGTCCAGACCAGTGATCCTTTTGGCCTCGGTGAGAATCGGATGCGGCTCGGGAAAAAACTTCTCGCCGCCGGCGAACTCCGAGTTCCACTTACGTGCAATTTCGCGGGTCAGCTCCAGATGCTGTATCTGATCCTCTCCCACAGGGACCAGATCAGCGCGATACAACAGGATATCGGCGGCCATCAGCACCGGGTAATTCAGCAGGCCGGCCGGGACGCTCTCGAACTTCTGGGATTTATCTTTAAACTGCGTCATTCGCTCGAGCTCGCCCAGAGGAGTTACACTGTTCAGGAGCCATTGCAGCTCCGAGTGCTCGGGAACGTGCGACTGGACGAACAGTGTCGCCTGATCAGGGTCGATTCCGGCGGCCAGAAGTCCGACCGCCATGTCGCGGGTTCGCTGCGGGAGCGTGTCCTTGTCGTATTTGCCCGTGATGGCGTGCAGGTCCACAATGCAAATCAGCGACTGATAGCTACGTTGAAGGTTCACCCAGTTCTGTACCGCCCCAAGCCAGTTGCCGATGTGCAGCTCGCCGGACGGTTGGATCCCCGAAAATATTCGTGGCATTCCGGCAAATTACCCTGCTCCCCCTGAGCACACAAGATCTTGTCTGCATTGGACTTACTGCATCTTGCAGAGACAGCGGCCGCCCGCGCGGGGGAGTACCTCCGGAGGGTTCAGCGTCCGGTGGACCCCAGTGGGTGGATCCTCAAGGGGAGCCGCGATTTCGTCACTGAGGTAGATCGAACCGCCGAAGGCATAATCGCCGAGATACTTGCTGCCGCGGAGCCGGCAGCGCGCATGGTCGGGGAGGAGCTAGCGCCGGATCTGGTGACTGCGGGACTGGTTTGGATCGTGGATCCGCTGGATGGAACCACGAATTTTCTGCACGGGTTTCCCAGCTACGCCGTCTCTATCGCGGCGGCGGTGGACGGAGTGTTGCAGGCCGGGGTGGTGCTCGATGTGCCTCGGAACAGCACCTGCTCCGCGTCCCTGGGCGGCGGTGCCTGGCGGGGAGAACAACGCCTCCGGGTTTCCCGCATTGAGAACCCGGAGTTCGCCCTGATCGGCACCGGGTTTCCTTTCCGCGACCTGTCAGGACTGGAAGAGTACCTGAGGCAGTTCGGGCGGGTGGCCCGGGCAGCGAGTGGCATTCGACGGCCTGGCGCTGCCGCCCTCGACCTGGCTGATGTTGCCTCAGGGCGTTTTGACGGGTTCTGGGAGCAGCACCTGTCGGCCTGGGACATTGCGGCCGGAATCCTTCTCATTCGTGAGGCCGGTGGAGTCATCACCGATCTTTCAGGCCGTGACATCGGAATCGAGCACACCAGTGTGATAGCCGGTAATCCGTCGATCCATGCATGGCTGATCGAAACCTTGAATGCCGACCGGTAGTTCACCAGTCTTTTGTTTCTTGAACCGAAAGCCGGAATGGACGAGGAAGACACACTCGACTCTGAGCATTCGATACAGGAGTGGGCCGACGCGGTTGCGGCGGCGACCTCCACGCCCGCTGGTGGCGCCGTCGCCGCGCTGGCCACCGCACTGGCCGCCTCGCTGGTGGCCATGGTAGCGGGGCTTACCATGCACCGGGAGAAGTACGCAGCCGTGCACGACCATGCCCGTGAGACCCTTCGGCGGGCCGAGCAGCTGCGCAGGGATCTGCTGGATATGGCAACGCTGGATGCGGCGGCCGTGGCGGAGTATATGGACGCGCTCAGCCTGCCCCAGGGCACCGAGTTCGAGCGAACCGCCCGGGAAGCGGCCAAGCGCACGGCGCTAATCGAGGCGGCCAGAATTCAGCTGGAGCTTCTCCACCAGGCATCGGAGGTGGCGGACCTGGCCGAGGCAATGGCCGGTTCTGGCCTGGCGACTGCCATCGGCGACGCCGCCTCAGCAGGCCTGCTGGCCGCCGCAACCGGCCGGAGCGCTTACTGGAGTATTCGGAGCAATCTGAAAGCGGCTCGATGGCCCGAGGAAGCTCGCCCGCTGATCGATTCGGCGTGGGTGGCGCTGGAACAGGTGGAGGCGTCGGAGTTGCGGGTGCAGCAGCTACTGGAGGATCGGGTGGGCTGAAGGCACCGAAGATTGTCAGTGCGCGGTCAGGATCCTCGGTCCCTGGGCGGTGATCACAACGGTATGTTCGAAATGGGCCGACAAGCTCCCGTCTGACGTCACCACGGTCCACTTGTCCGCGAGCGTCCTGGTTGTGGGGCTGCCCATGGTAATCATGGGTTCGATGGCCAGGGTCATGCCCTCTAGGAGGCGGGCCAACCGTTTGGGCCGGCCGTAATTGGGGACTTGGGGCTCCTCGTGAAACTGGGTTCCGATGCCGTGGCCTACCAGCTCACGCACCACTCCGTATCCCGCACCTTCCGCCACTTTCTGCACCGCATAGCCGATGTCGCCGACGTGGTTACCCAGCCGGGCCGCCGCAATCCCCGCGGTGAGGGATTCCTGGGTGACCCGTAACAAACGCTCCACCTCGGGTGTAACTCGGCCGACGGGAAGCGTCATTGCCGAGTCGGCGTGCAGACCTTCAAGCTGGACGCCCACGTCGACGCTTACGATGCTTCCCTCCTCCAGGACCCTGTTGGACGATGGAATCCCGTGTACGATCTCCTCGTCGATGGACGTGCACAGGGTCTTGGGAAATCCGTAAAGTCCCTTGAAAGAGGGAACCGCTCCGTCATGACTCCGGATGAAGCGCTCCGCCTCGGAGTCGAGGTCTTCGGTGCTCATACCCGGGCGCAGGACCTCTCTCATGCGGGCCAATGTGCCCGCCACGATCCGGCCGGCTCGGCCCATTATGTCAATCTCCCGGGGAGACTTCAGGGTGATCATGTTTATTTGCCAAGCACCCGGCTGACTTTTTCGGCGATCTCCGATACTGAACCAACCGCCGGGATATGGTGTACCAGCTTCCGATCCTCATACCAATCGAGCACCGGGGCAGTTTGCTTGCGATACGCCTTAAGACGAATGGCCACAGCCTGCGGGTCGTCGTCGGCACGACTCTCGATCTCGCGTCGTTTGGCGAGGCGGGCCAGAATCTCGTCATCGGAGACATCAAAGAACAATACTGCGCTCATGCTGCGACCCTGCTCTGCGAGCAGACGCTCCACGCCCTCCGCCTGCGGGATGGTTCGTACCACCCCATCGAAGATTACTCCCTTGCCCGCCGCAGGCTTGCTGAGCTCCTCCCGAACGATTCCCAGGATCAGGTCATCGCTCACCAGATGACCCGCCTCCATGAGCTCCTTCGCCTGAAGGCCGAGCGGCGTGCCCCGCTTCACCGCGTCGCGCAACAGGTCGCCGGTGGCGAATTTGGGCATGCCTCGAGCTTCAGCGAGCAACGCGCCCTGGGTGCCCTTCCCGGCACCGGGTGGGCCCATCAACAGGATATCCATGTGACTCCGAAAAAGCGTAAGCGGTAAGCGGTGAACGGTAAGCGGGGCGGCCCGTCATGAATTCTACCGGCCGCCCCCGCTCACTGCTTACTGCTTACCGCTCACGCTGTTAGATGTACCGTTGCTGCCGCCCGCGGAACTTTACCCGTCCGGTCTTCATAAACCCATCGTACTTCCGCAGCGTGCGATGTTGCTCCACCTGCGCGATGGTGTCCAGCAGCACGCCGACCACGATCAGGACCGACGTTCCCCCGAAACCAGTGTTCTGGATCCCCAGCCAGTTCGACACCACGATCGGAAGCACGGCCACGAGAGCCAGGAACAGGCCGCCGGGAAGCGTGATGCGGGCCAGCACACCGTCGATGTAGTCCGCCGTGCTGGCTCCGGGCTTCACGCCGGGAATAAACCCTCCCTGCTTTTTCAGGTTCTCCGCCAGATCGACCGAATTGAAGATGATCGAGGTGTAGAAGTAGCTGAAAACGAGGATAAGAAATCCGAATACCAGGTCGTAGGGTAAATCTCCCGGCTGGAAGAAGCTGGCCAGATCGGTCAGCACCGGGTTCTGGGTGAAGCTGGCGAGGGTGCCGGGAACGATGATGATGGTCTGGGCGAAGATGATCGGCATCACGCCGGCGGTGATGAGCCGGATGGGAATGAACGTCTTGGTTCCCTCACGCACCCGTCCCCGGCCCATCACCTTGCGCGGAATCTGAATGGGGATGCGCCGGGCTGCAATCGTCATTGCGACCACCGCCGCAATTGTGGCGATCAGAATGAGAACGAACAGCGCCGCGCCGATGGGGCTGACCACGCCGGTCTGCACGAACTGCAGCAACTGCAGCGTGCCCGGCCAGAACCGCTCCAGAATCGAGAAGGTTATCAGCAGGCTCATTCCGTTGCCGATCCCCCGCTCGGTGATCTGTTCACCGAGCCACATCACGAAGATGGCCCCGGTGGTGAGGGTCACGACCATGATGAGCCGAGACCATAAGCCGGCATCCGGAATAGCGCCCGGAATCGACTCGGTGAACAGGGCAAAGGTGTAAGCTTGCGACAAGGCGATGAACACGGTGAGATACCGCGTCCATTGGGTGATTTTCTTCTTCCCCTCCTCATCCTTCTGCATCTTTCCCACGGAGGGGGCCACACCACCGGCCAGCTGGAAGATGATCGAGGCCGATATGTACGGCATGATCCCCAGCGCGAACACGGTAGCGCGCGACAGCCCGCCACCCAGCGCGTCGTAGAGCCCGAAGAATCCGGCCGCCGCGGAGTTGCGGATGAAGTCGGCGAGGGCGGTGACGTTGACGCCTGGAGCGGCGATGTGAGCGCCGACCCGATAGATGATGAGCGCCATCAGAGTGAAGAGGATCTTCCTCTTCAGCTCCTCATCCATGGCGAAGTTGGGGCGGACTGATGTCATGTATGTATCCGGCAGGCTCGCAATGCCTCGCGGGCCTACTCCTCGATTTTGCCGCCGGCGGCTTCGATCTTCGTGCGCGCCGACGCGGAAAAGGCCACACCGCGGACCGTGTACGCCCGATCGGCGTCACCGGTTCCCAATAGCTTCACCGGCGCATCCGGCTTTCCAATAAGGCCGGCGGAGTACAGCGTTTCCGGGCTGACGTCCTCGGCACTTACCTTCTTCAGGTCGGACAGGTTCACGATCTGGTTCTCGACCCTGAAGGGATTGGTGAAGCCCCGCTTCGGCAGCCGCCGGTACATCGGCATTTGACCGCCTTCGAAACCGGGATTGGTACCGCCTCCGGTACGGGCCTTGTGACCCTTGTGACCCTTACCCGAGGTCTTGCCGAGTCCCGACCCGGGGCCCCGGCCGACCCGCTTCCGCGGCTGGGTCGAGCCCGGAGCCGGTTTCAGGTTCGACAACGTGATCTTCTTTTCCATCGCGTTTACTCCGAAAGCTTACCGTTCTCGTCGCTGGGTGTCACCTCGATGAGGTGCCGTACCTTGGTCAACATGCCACGTATCGACGAATTGTTCGGCACCTTCACGGTCTGCTGATGATGCCGTAGCCCGAGTGCGCGCAACGTGCGACGCATGGTCTCGGGATGCCCGATTTCGGAGCGGATCTGCTTCACCGCCAGCGCGCTCGCCGTGTCTTCTGTGGGTATGACGGCGGCGTGATGCCCCGGTCCCTGCCGTCCCACCACTGGATTACGTCCCATCGTCAGCCCTCCTGCCTGGCCTTGTAGGGGATCTGGTCCAGATCGACCCCGCGCTCGCGAGCCACCTGCCGGGCCGAAACCAGACTGACCAGACCATCCATGGTGGCGCGCACCATGTTATGGGGATTGGTCGAGCCCAGGCTCTTGGTGAGAATGTCGGTGATGCCGGCGCATTCGAGCACTGCCCGCACCGGGCCGCCGGCAATGACTCCGGTTCCAGTGGCGGCGGGCTTGAGTAACACCCGCCCGGCGCCGTGCTCACCGATGACCTCGTGCGGAATGGTGGAACCGGTACGGGGCAGCTCGATCATGGAACGCTTGGCGGCATCCACCGCCTTGCGGACCGCCTCGGAGACCTCATTGGCCTTCCCGGTGGCAATGCCCACTTTGCCCTTGCCGTCGCCCACGGCCACCAGCGCGTTAAACGAGAAGCGCCGCCCACCCTTCACCACTTTGGCCACCCGGTTGATGGCGATAACGTTCTCGACGTGCTCGCTGGACCGGTCGCGGTCGCCGCGATCGCGCCGCGGGCCGCCCCGTCCGCCACGGTCACCCTGTCCGCCGCCACGCCCGCCCCTGCCGCGGGGCCGGTCGGTGCCCGCCGGACGCTCGGCTACCGCTGGTGCGTCGCTCGGCTTGCCTGTTTCCGCCGCACTGCCTTCGGCAACCAAACTGTTATCCTGGGAACCCGCAACGGTTTCATCTGCCATTAGAACTCCAATCCACCTTCGCGCGCGCCGTCGGCGACGGCCTGCACACGACCATGGTAACGGTAACCTGCCCGGTCGAACACGACTCTGGTGATGCCGGCCGCCTTGGCCTTCTCGGCCAGGAGCTTGCCGGTTCCCTTGGCTCGGCCGACCTTGGCCGCGCCATCCGCCTGAATTCCTTCGCTCAGATCGCTCACCCCGAGCAGTGTCACTCCGAGCTCGTCGTTGACGAGCTGGGCGTAGATATGCTTGAGCGAGCGATACACCACCAGGCGCGGACGCGCGGCGGTACCGGATACCTTGCGCCGCACCCGCAGGTGGCGACGGTAGCGCAGCTGCAGCCGGGTCTTGGGCGCGTGAATGGTACGCATTACTTGGCTCCTGTCTTTCCGGCTTTGCGGCGGACCTGCTCACCCTGATAACGGATGCCTTTGCCTTTGTAGGGCTCCGGTGGACGAACCGAACGCAGCTCCGCGGCTACCTGGCCCACCAGCTCCTTGTCAGCACCTTCGATCTTGACCACTGTGTTGTTGTCCACCGAGATCTTGATCCCTTTGGGAGCTTCGTACTTGACCGGGTGGGAGTAGCCCACGATCAGATTGACGCCATACGGTTTTGCCTCAGCCTTGTAGCCGACCCCCTGGATCTCGAGGGTCTTGCTGAAGCCCTTGGAGACTCCTTCCACCATGTTCTGGACCAGAGTGCGGGTGAGCCCGTGGAGCGCCTTGTGGCGCTTCTCTTCGCTGGGCCGCGCCACCGTGAACTGGTCCTGATCCAGGGCGATCCGCATGTCGGGGTGGAGGCTGCGGCGCAGCTCGCCGCGGGGTCCTTTGACTGCCACGTCGTTGCCCTGCAACTGAACCGTTACCCCCTTGGGCACCGTCACCGGCTTTCTACCGATACGCGACATCGCCCGCCTACCAGACTACGGCGAGCAGCTCGCCGCCGAGGTTCGCGGTCCGTGCGTCGCGGTCAGTCATCAGCCCGCGCGGAGTAGAGACGATGGCCATCCCGAGGCCGTTCTTTACCCGCGGAAGCTCACGGCACTTCACATAGCGCCGAAGGCCGGGCGTGGATACCCGCCGGAGCTCGCGGATGACCGGAGCCTCGTTATGGTATTTGAGGTACAGGCGCAGCACGCCATGGGCGCCATCGTCGAGGATCTTGAAATCGACGATATAGTGATTGTCGCGCAGCAACCGGGCGACCTCGCTCTTCAGCTTGGACACCGGCATGTCCACCCGCCGGTGACCTGCAGAGCAGGCGTTCCGGATGCGTGTCAGCATGTCCGCTACAGGATCTGTCAGGCTCATACTTACTCGTTCCCCTTACCAGCTGGCCTTGCGCACGCCCGGGATTTCCCCCTTCAAGGCGAGCTCACGGAAACAGATACGGCAGAGTCCGAACTTCCGCAGCACCGCGC
>JACCRS010000185.1 GCA_013813435.1 Gemmatimonadales bacterium | reverse complement strand
GCTCCTGCGTGACGCGCTCGCCAGCCGGGGCGCTGATCAGGTGATGGTGTCCTCCGCCGGCACCGGCGCCTGGAATGGAGCGCCAGTGTCAGAGGGTGCGTACCTCGTCGGATTGGAGCACGGACTCGATCTGAGCGGCCACCGGGCTCAGCTTCTGACGCGGGAGGTGGTCAAGGGATCGGACCTTATCCTCACAATGTCGGGACACCACCGGGCCAGGGTGGCGGAGCTGGGTGGCGAGGACAAGGTGCACCTGCTCGGCGAATACGCCGGACGGGATGTGGGCAAGAGCGAGATCAGCGATCCGTTCGGCTCCGACCTCGCGAGCTACCGCGTTACTTACGATGAGCTGCAGGAGATGATCAACGGCGTGGTCAGCCGAGTGGCCGGCACGGTGCGGTGATCGACGGCTCGACCCGCGTCTTCGCGATTCTGGGCGATCCGGTCGCCCAATCACTTTCCCCCGTCATGCACAACGCCGCCTTTACGGCTCTCGGCATCCGGGCGGTCTACGTCCCCCTCCCATGTTCTAGCGCGGATGTGCCCGCTCTGATCCGGGCGCTCGCCAGCTCGGGCGGTGGGGGCAACGTGACGGTGCCGCATAAGGAGACGGCCGCACGGACGGTGGATGTTTGTCTGGACCTGGCCGAAATGGTAGGTGCCTGCAATACGTTCTGGGGGAGTGACGGCGGTAGCGTGGGCGACAACACCGACGTGTACGGGGTACTGGAAGCTTTGCGAGAGCTGGAAGCGCCCAAAGCGCCGTGGCTGATCGCCGGTACCGGTGGAGCGGCGCGCGCGGCGGTCGTGGCGGCGAAGCGGGCCGGAGTCGCGGTAGCGGTCAGCTCTCGCGAATCCAGCCGCCGGAGCCAATTCGAGAGCTGGATCTCGTCGCAGGGCGTGGCCCTGGCTCCGGCTTCGGAGTGCCGCGTGCTGATCAACTCGACGCCGCTGGGTCTCAAGGCCGGAGATCCGCTGCCCATCTCTTTCGACGACGCCCCCCGAGCGGAAGTCGCCCTCGACATGGTCTACGCCGCTGGAGAGACCGAGTGGGTGCGCACCATGCGGCCTCGGGTGCGTCGCGTGGCCGACGGACGAACCATGCTGGTGGCGCAGGGCGCCGCCGCGTTCCACTGCTGGTTCCCGGACAAACATGCGCCGGTCGAGGTGATGCGAGCCGCGGTCAATGCCGCCCTTCGCTAGTTGGCTCAGGGTGACACCCGGCCTGGCGGAGGTTCTCTCGGACGTCGAGCGCTGGCTCCTGCCAGGGGCCTGCCTGCTCTGTACCGAGCCGATCTCGGCCCGGGAAAACGACGCCCTCATCTGCGATCTCTGCCGCCTCCGATGGCGAGCCATTCCTCACCCGGTCTGTCAGCGTTGCGGGCAGCCATCTTTCCGGGGGCTGGAATGCCGTCTTTGCGCCGAGTGGCCTCAAGGCCTGGCCCGGGCCCGCAGCGCCGTCTGGCTGGAGGAGTCGGCCCGCAGCGCGGTGCACCAGCTCAAATATGAGGGATGGGGCCGCGCGGCAGAGGCGATGGCCGATGCTATGTTGGGACTCGAGCCATTGACGAGGCAGGTATGCTTGATACCGGTTCCGCTGGGTGGGCGGCGTCAGCGCGCGCGGGGCTACAATCAGAGCGAGCGGATTGCCACTGCTCTCGGCGCCCGGACCGGACATGCCGTGCGTACCGACCTGCTTAAGCGGGTACGGGAAACTCCGACCCAGACCGCGCTTACTCCGGAGGCGCGTCATGCCAACGTCGCGGGGGCGTTCTGTTCCGGTGCGGCTGCCGGCATGGAGCTGGTTTTGGTGGACGACGTGTTTACCACCGGAGCCACACTCGCAGCCGCGGCGGCGGCGCTCATGGCGGCCGGGGCGAAGCGAGTGGAGGCGGTGACGTTTGCCCGCGCAGTGGTTGAGCTGGATGTTTGATGTGAGAGTCTAGAGTCTAGGGTCTAGAGTCTCATTGATGCTGTAGATCATGCTGCTCTTAAGCTTGGACGTAGACCCTAGACCCTTGACCCTGGACATCACGGTTCACGAGGAGTTCAATGGCAACCCGAGTAGGCATCAACGGCTTCGGCCGGATCGGCAGGAATGTGGTCCGTGCGGCAAGGGCCATGAACGCTTCGGAACTCGAATTCGTGGCGGTCAACGACCTCACCGATACTAAAACGCTCGCTCACCTGCTCAAGTACGACTCGGTTCATGGTCGCTACCAGGGCGACGTGGCGGCCCAGGCCGACGCGCTTTCGGTGGACGGCCGTTCCATCAAAGTGCTGTCCGAGAAGGATCCGGCCAAGCTCCCCTGGAAGGATCTCGGGGTCGAGCTCGTGCTCGAATCTACCGGCAGGTTCACCGACCGCGACAAGGCCGCCCTGCACCTCACCGCCGGGGCAAAGCGGGTAGTCATCTCGGCTCCGGCCAAACAGGAGGACGTCACCCTGGTCTATGGCGTCAATCACGAGACCTACGACCCTGGCAAGCATCAGATCATCTCCAACGCAAGCTGCACCACGAACTGCCTGGTGCCGGTGGTGAAGGTGATCCTCGACCGGTTCGGCTTCGTCAGCGGCTTCATGACCACGATTCACTCTTACACCAACGACCAGAACATTCTCGACCTGCCCCACAAGGACCTTCGCCGCGCGCGCGCCGCGGCCCTTTCCATCATTCCGACCACTACCGGCGCCGCGAAGGCCACGTCGCTCGTGCTGCCAGAGCTGAAGGGCAAGATCGACGGGGTATCCCTTCGGGTTCCCACACCCGATGTTTCCGTGGTGGCGCTCACCTGCGTCGTAAAGAAGGCCACCTCGGCCGACGAGGTGAACGCCGCCTTTCGTGACGCAGCCAGCTCCGGACCATTGAAGGATGTACTGGACGTCAGCGACGAGCCTCTGGTTTCCGTCGACTACGTCGGAAGTTTGCAGTCGAGCACCGTTGATGCACTGTCGACCAGCGTGATCGGCGGCACTCTGGTGAACGTCACCTCCTGGTACGACAACGAGATGGGCTATTCGGCACGGTGCGTGGACCTCCTGCGCTATATCGGATCACGCCGGTGAAGCGTACGCTGGAATCGTTGGACAAAGGATCGCTCGAAGGGCGCCGAGCTCTCGTGCGGGTTGACTTCAATTGCCCCATAAAGGACGGCGTGGTAACCGACGATACCCGCATCCGCGCCGCGCTGCCGACCATCAAGTACCTGCGAGACCGCGGCGCCCGCCTGGTGCTGCTCTCTCATCTGGGACGCCCCAAGAAGGGGCCCGAGCCGAAATACTCCATGCAACCGATCGTCCGCGCCCTGGAGAAACTGCTGGGAGCCCCAGTCAGCTTTCTCTCTGATCCTACCTCGGCGGACGCGGTCACAACGATAAAACGCCTTCCACGCGGTGGTGTAGCCCTGGCGGAAAACACCCGCTTCTTTGCGGGTGAGGAAGAGAACGAGGCCGGATTGGCCGAGAAGTTTGCGGCTCTGGGCGATCTTTACGTCAATGACGCGTTCGGGTCTGCCCATCGAGCCCACGCGAGCACTGAAGCAATCGGACGTATTCTCAAGCCGGCGGTCTCCGGGTTCCTGATGGAGCGAGAGCTTCGTTATCTCGGCGAGGCTCTGCACCAGCCGAAGCGCCCGTTCGTAGCCGTGCTCGGCGGGGCCAAGATCAGCGGTAAGATCGACCTGATTGATGCCCTGCTGCCCAAGGTCGACCAGATTCTGCTGGGAGGCGCCATGGCCTGCACTTTCTTCGCGGCAATGGGGCTGGAGACCGGCAAATCTCTGGTCGAGGCCGAACGACTGGATCTGGCCCGCGACCTGATGCAAAAGGCCGGCAAGAAGCTGGTTCTGCCCAGTGGTGCGGTTATCGCAAGGGAGCTCGCGCCGGACGCGGAGACCAGATCGGTTAAGCGTGACCACATACCCGGGGGCTGGGCGGTGTACGACATCGACGCCGAGACCGAGGAGAGCTTCGGGGTCATCATCGAGCGGGCCGGCACCGTGGTGTGGAACGGGCCCATGGGCGTGTTCGAGACGCCGCCGTTCGACCATGGCACTCTGGCGGTGGCTCAGGCCATGGCCAGGGCAACCGCGAACGGAGCTGTAACGGTTATCGGCGGGGGCGATTCGGCTGCCGCCGTGGCGCAAGCGGGTCTAGCCGACAAGATCACTCACGTGTCCACCGGCGGGGGGGCTTCGCTGGAATTTCTCGAGGGGAAAGAGCTGCCCGGGGTGGCGGCACTGGACAATGTATGATGGACCGCTCGCTCATCTTCGCCGCCAACTGGAAGATGAATCTCGGTCCTACCGAGGCGCGCCGCTACGCTGAGCGCTTTCTGTCACTCACCTCGCCGATCAAGAGTAGGAGCCTCTGGTTTTTCCCGCCCGCGGTCTCGCTCGGCGCGCTCTGTGAAGCCACCCGCGGTCGTGCCGACCTTCGCATCGGGATGCAGAACGTCCACTGGGAGCCCAAGGGGGCCTTTACCGGCGAGACCTCGATTCCCATGGCGATGGAGGCCGGAGCCGGCGCCATACTCGCCGGCCACTCTGAGCGCCGCCAGCTGTTCGGTGAAACCGACGAATACGTGGCGCGAAAAACCAAGGCCGCGCTCAACCTCGGGGTGACGCCACTGGTGTGCGTAGGTGAAACGCTGGGGGAGCGGGATGGAGGTCGTACCGAGTCGGTGATCGTCAGGCAGCTCACGCCGGTGGTCGACGCGCTCGAGCCGGCTGAGTGGAATCGGGTGGTGCTGGCGTACGAACCGGTCTGGGCCATCGGAACCGGCAAGAACGCCACCCCGGACGACGCTGCCCAGATCCACGAGCTGATCCGAATGGAGCTGGGCCGGAACGGGGTTGCGGTGCGAGTGCCCATTCTTTATGGCGGTAGCGTGAACAGCGGCAACGTCCTGTCTCTGTTGGCACGGCCCCAGCTCGATGGCGTGCTGGTTGGCGGGGCCAGCCTCGATCCGGAGGGGTGGGCCGAGCTGGTGGGGTTGAGCTAGCGGGGATGACACTGGAAGGGGACCCAACTCCACATGAGCAGTATCGCCGCCCGACTCACCGCCGCACTCGCTGAGCGATATTCGCTGGAGCGGGAGATCGCTCAGGGCGGCATGGCAACCGTCTACTGCGCCCGGGATCTCCGCCACGACCGCATGGTGGCGATGAAAGTGGTCAAGCCGGAGCTTTCGGCGGTATTGGGCCCCGAGCGCTTCCTTGCCGAAATCCGCGTCACGGCTCACCTGCAGCATCCCCATATCCTTCCGCTATTCGACCCGCTCATCCGTTCGAAGTGGCTTCCCGCACCACTCTGTTCAATGCCGAGCAGTACGAGACCGCAATTCCGCACGCAAACTACGATGCCGACCCCTCCGGCAAGCGCTTTGTGATGGTGCGCCATCGAGGCTCCGCCGAGATCATCCTGGTGCAGAACTGGACGGCGCAACTCGACCAGAGGCAGGCCCGCCGGTAGTACAGACCGCCCACCTATGCCCGAGCTCCCCGATATAACGCTTTACCTCGAGCACCTCGGCCCACGGGTTCTGAACCAGCCCCTTCAGCGGGTAGTGATTCGCAATCCTTTCGTGCTGCGCTCGTTCGACCCCCCGATCAGTGAAACAGCAGGGAAGCGGGTGCTGGGGCTTCGCCGTATGGGTAAACGCATCGTGTTCGAGCTCGAGGGCGGGCTGTTCCTGGTGATTCATCTGATGATCGCCGGGCGCTTCCGCTGGAAGCCACCCGGCACCAAGCCACCAGGGAAGCTCGGCCTGGCGTCTTTGGAGTTCCCTGCTGGAGTGCTGCTACTGACCGAGGCGGGAACCAAGCGCCGAGCCTCGATCAATCTCATAGCGGGCGAAGAGCGCCTGCGAGAGCTCGATCGCGGAGGGCTGGAGGTTCTGCAGTCGGACGAGAGCAGCTTTGCGGTGCGTCTCCGATCCGAGAGCCACACCCTCAAGCGGGCGCTGACCGATCCGCGTCTATTCAGCGGGATCGGAAATGCCTATTCGGATGAGATTCTGCACCGCGCCCGGCTCTCACCTCTTGCCCGCACCGGAAAAATCAGCGATGCGGAGCTCACCCGGCTTTATCAGGCGACCCGCAGCACGCTGGAGGACTGGATCGTGCGATTGCGGCAGGAATCGGGCGACCGGTTCCCGGAGAAGGTGACGGCATTCCGCGAAGGCATGGCGGTCCACGGCCGATACAAGCTTCCCTGTCCGGACTGCGGCACGGCGGTGCAGCGGATACGCTACGCCGACAACGAGACCAACTACTGCGCCCGATGCCAAACCGGCGGGCGCTTGCTGGCCGACCGGGCGATGTCGCGGTTGTTGAAGGAGGATTGGCCAAGGTCGATCGATGAGGTGGAGTAGAGTCGCTGGTCGCTGGTCGCTAGTCCCTAGTCGCTGGATTGCGCCTCCTGCCTTCCGTCGAGTCGAGCGGATCAGTCCACTGAGCATCCTCCCGATCTCCTGGCAATGATCATCGAGGGTTGCCCATGCGGCGGCTTTTAGAAAGCCAACATCCCGCGAGAGCAGAAGCTGGCACTCGACCTCGCAAACAGGATCCCCTGGCGATTTGAAAGAACCTTGCTTGGTCCCGGTCGGTCTTGCGACCAGACCCCTCAGCGATGTGCGAGACGATCGAGATTGTGGCTCGCCAACTGCGCCGTGAGCCCCAACCGTTCGGATTCAGGGAAGGATGTGGTAGCGCGGTATACCTCGAGGGCGAATCCGTGCGCCTGTTTCCACACTGATAGGTCTCTATAGTCTCCCATCCGAGCGATGATACCGGACTAGGCGTGCGCCACGCGTACCAAACCAGCGCCGAGCGATACAGAGTCTCGCTCTTACGGCGATGCGGACGGGCGTCTGGCGACTAGCGACTAGCGACTCCACCCGCTAGAATTCCGCCGACTCGGGAGACCATTAAACATGTTCGCATTCCTGCTCACGCTTCTAATCATCGACGCGCTGCTGCTTTCAGTGGTAGTGCTGCTCCAGGCAGGGCAGGGCGGCGGCCTCGCCTCGCTCGGTGGAGGCGGCACCGACACGGTTATGGGCGGCCGGCAGGCCGTTACCATTCTGACCAAGCTCTCCTGGTGGTGCGGCGGCATTTTCCTGCTGCTGGCTCTCGTACTCTCGTTCGTGCCGCGGGGAGCCAGCTCGAGTGCGCTTCAGGAGCGGCTTCGCGCCGCTACACCGGGAGAGCCGGCTCCGCCGGCCCCGCTCCCGCTCGGCACGCCGACCCAACCCTCCACGCAGACTCCGACCACCCCGCCCGCGGCCGTTCCGGGGCAGCCGGCTCCCTCAGCGGAAACGCCAAGGCCTCAGCCTCAGCGGTGAAGTACCTGACCGGCGCACCGGATCACCCCGCTTTCGTACTGCTCGAGGACGGGACCTGGTTCTCCGGCTCCACGGTGCGAGTGATCGAGAAAGCATTTGGTGAAGTCGTGTTCACCACCAATCTCACCGGCTATCAGGAGACATTCACCGACCCCAGCTATCTGGGCCAGATTGTGGTCATGACAGCGCCTATGATCGGCAATTATGGCGTCAACCCGGAAGATTCGGAGTCCCGAGGCCCCCAGGTCAGCGGGGTGGTGGTTCGAGAGCTCTCACGCCATTCCTCCAACTGGAGATCGACTCAGACTCTGGATGAATGGCTGGCGGCATCGGGTGTTCCGGTGCTCGAGGGAATCGACACTCGCCGGCTTACCCGCCACCTCCGCGAGCGCGGAGCAATGCGGGGCGTGTTGGCCCCGGGCAGAGAGCCCACCAGAGAGCTGACCGCCCAGCTGCTCGCCTCTGCGTCCATGGAAGGTCTGGATCTCGCCTCTCGGGCCACGCTGGGAGAGCAGCACACCGAAGGGGCTGGTCCGCACGTGGTCGCGTACGACTTCGGCATGAAGCGGAACATCGTGCGAATGCTGGTGCAGGCGGGCTGCCGGGTGACGGTGGTTCCCGCTACCACGTCTCCCGCTGCGGTACGCGAGCTAAAGCCTGACGGCCTCTTCCTTTCCAATGGTCCCGGTGATCCGGCGGCAGTAGGCTATGCACTGGGCACCATTCGGGAGCTCTCCGGAGCCGGCCTTCCAACCTTCGGTATCTGCCTCGGACATCAGCTGGTAGGGCTTGCCTACGGCGGCGGAACAGCCAAGCTGCCCTACGGCCACAGAGGGGGAAACCATCCGGTTCGCGACCTCCGCAACGACCAGGTGCTCATCACCACTCAAAACCATGGCTTTGCGGTGGTTGGGGACGGAAATTCCATTCCCGGCGCCCCCGAGCTGCAGGTCACGCACGTCAACCTGAATGACGGGACCATTGAAGGGATCCGCCATCGCGAGCTTCCACTCTTCGCGGTGCAATACCACCCGGAGGCCGCCCCGGGGCCCCACGATGCCCTTCCTCACTTCGCCGAATTCATGGCTTCACTCGGAGGGGGGAAGAGTTCAAAGCCCCAAGCCCTTGACAGACAAGGGTTAAGCTCATAGTATCGGCCATGGGAGGCCCCTGCTGCGCTCCACTGTCTGTAACCCTTCTGGGGGATGCATGACCAAGGCCGATCTGGTAGAACAGGTAACAGCCTCCATTGCCCGCACGGCGGGGCCCATGATCTCCAAGAAGGACTGCGCCCGTGTGGTGGACGCTTTCCTGGAGGCGGTGAAGGAAGCCCTCAAGCAGCAGCACAACATCGAGGTTCGTGGATTCGGCACCTTCAAGATCCGGCGCCGGAAGACCCGAATGGCCCGAAACCCCCGCACTGGTGATCCGGTTGAGGTCGCCGCTCGCCCCGTTCCGGTATTCAAGCCCAGCAAGGAGTTACGGGCACTGGTGGCGGATGAAACCTCCGAGGCCGAACCGGCGCAGGGAATGTAGCCTCCGCGCCGGCGTACATTGGCGGTCGTCCGAGACATTTCGGACGACCCGCGTTGGCGGTAACTTCCAGTTATGCCAGCCGCCGCAACTTCAGCTCTCACCGTTCGGGTTCTCCTCTTCGCCAGCTATGCCGACACCCTCGGGTTCGAGTCTATCGAACTCAGCTTCGAGCCACCGGCAAGCGTAGGCGACGCACTGGACCGGCTGCGCGCTCTCCCCGGGGGGGAGCGTCTGCCGCCCCGGCCGTTGTGCGCCCTCAACCTCACCCACGTTCGCCCCGACGCGTCGCTGTCCAGCGGAGACGAGCTGGCAATCCTACCGCCGCTTGCGGGAGGCTGACCACTGTACCTGACTGATAAGCCCCTCGATTTTGGCTCACTGCTCGCTGAAGTACAATCGGCAGAGCGGGGAGGTATCGCCTGTTTCCTCGGCACGGTGCGGAATCATCATGGCGGGCGCCAGGTTCTGCGGCTGGAGTACTCCGCCTATGCTCCCATGGTCGAGGCGGAATGTGCCCGCATCGCAGCTGAGGCGGAGGCGCGCTGGGAGGTCGCCATTGCACTCCAGCATCGTGTCGGGATGCTGGAGATCGGCGATGCCGCCGTTGCCGTTGTGGCTGCATCCGCCCACCGCGACGAAGCCTTCCTTGCCTGCAGGCACGTGATCGAAGAGCTGAAGCGGCGGGTGCCGATCTGGAAACGGGAAGTCTTTGCCGATGGGACACTCGAGTGGGTAGGGAGCGGGGCAGCGAGGCAGCGGGGCAGTGAAGAAGGAGAGGAACTCGCCCGGCAGGGAGCCACGCCTAACTCGTGGCGGGCACCATGAGTACCAT
>JACCRS010000152.1 GCA_013813435.1 Gemmatimonadales bacterium | reverse complement strand
CAGGGCCTCCGGATCCCCTATTCTGGACCATGGCCCTGCCGATTTCCGCCCTTCCCGACGCTGAGCGCCCGCGCGAGCGGCTCTGGTCGCTGGGTCCCGCCGCGTTGACGACTGCCGAACTTCTCGCCATCCTGTTAGGTACGGGGGGAGGCGGCCAGAACGTGCTTCAGCTCGCTGGCGGATTGCTGGAGTTGAGCCAAGGCTCCCTGCGCCGCCTGGCGCAGCGGCCCCGAGCCGAGCTGCTTCGGTCGCGCGGCATCGGCCCGTCCAAGGCCGGACGCCTCCTGGCCGCGTTCGAGCTAGGTGCGCGGAGCGCGCGGGAAGAGCGTCCGCCGGTCCACCGAATACGGGAGCCGGAAGACGTCCTCCGGCTCCTCGGCAGCAGGTTGCGAGACCTTCAGGTGGAAGAGTTCCACCTCCTGGCCCTGGACAGCCAGAGCCAGGTTCTTCGCCAGGTGCTCATCACGCGCGGGCTGTTGAACAGTTCGCTGGTGCACCCCCGGGAAGTGTTCCGGCCTGCGATTGCCGAAGCGGCGGCTGGAATAATCGTGGTGCACAACCACCCGAGCGGAGATCCTACCCCCTCGGCGGAAGACCGGGCGGCCACCAAGCAGCTGGTTTCGGCGGGACAGCTGCTCGATTTACCGGTGTACGACCACGTGATCATAGCCGGAGACCGATTCGTGAGCTTTGCAGCCGCAGGACTGCTGTGACCGGAACACTGCCAGATCTGGCCCCGGACCTGAGGGCCGTTCTCGAGCGGCATGCCGACCGCCTGGACCTCGAGCTGGTCGAGCGAGCCCTTCGCTTCAGCGCGTCGGCTCATCGCGGCCAGAAGCGAATGTCGGGCGAGGACTTTGTCTCCCATACCATCGCGGTTGCGCTCATCCTGGCCGAGCAGCTTCTGGACAGTACCACCATCGTGGCTGCACTGCTGCACGACGTAGTCGAGGACTCGGATGTCCGAATGGAAGACATCGTCCGCGAGTTTGGCCCCGAAGTGGCCGGCATCGTGGATGGTCTGACCAAGATCTCCAGCCTGACCTTTCACTCCTCCGCCGAAGAGCAGGTCGAGAATTACCGCAAGCTTCTGCTGTCGATCGCCAAGGACGCCCGAGTCATCATCATCAAACTGGGCGACCGGCTTCACAACATGCGCACGCTGGAGCACCTCCAGCCGGAGCGGCGCAGCCGGATCGCGCTGGAAACTCGAGAGATCTACGCTCCTCTGGCACACCGTTTCGGAATGGCCGGAATCAAGGCTGAGCTGGAAGATCTGGCGTTCAAATTTCTGGAACCCGAAGAGTATCGCGAGCTCGCCCTTCAGGTGGCCGCCAAGCGGGCCGAGCGAGAGCAGACCATTCTCAAGCTCAAGACCCCACTTGATTTCGAGCTGCAGGACGCGGGGATCGATTGGTTCGAGGTAACCGGCCGGCCCAAGCACCTGTGGTCGATCTTCCAGAAAATGAAGAAGCGCGGCAAAGCGTTCGACGAGATCTACGATCTGATGGCTGTGCGGGTGATTGTCAGGACGGTGCCGGATTGCTATCACGTGCTCGGAATCATCCATCACAACTGGACCCCGATCCAGGAACGCATCAAGGACTATATCGCCAGTCCCAAGTCAAACGCGTACCAGTCGCTTCATACCACTATTTTCGGCCCCGGCGGGCAGCTGTTCGAGGTGCAGATCCGCACCCAGGACATGCACCGCACCGCCGAGTACGGCATTGCGGCGCACTGGGTGTACAAACGCGATGGCACCCGCGATGAGCTCGATCAGCACCTCGGCTGGTTCCGCCAGCTGCTCGAGCTGCAGCAGGACACCCACAGCCCCGAGGAGTTCCTCGAGTTCCTGAAGATCGACCTCTATCAGGACGAGATCTTCATCTTCACGCCTCAGGGAGACGTGAAACGGCTGCCGAAAGGCTCCACCGCCATCGACTTCGCCTTCCACGTTCATACCGAGGTCGGGGTCAAGTGCCAGGGCGCCAAGATCAATGGCCGCATCGCGCCGCTGCACCGGGAGCTCAAGAGCGGCGATACAGTTGAGATCCTCACCGGCGCCTCAGCCAAGCCCAGCCGGGACTGGCTCAGCCACGTGCGCACCGCGCGCGCCCGACAGAAGATCAAGCAGTGGGTGAACCACGAAGAAGAGACGGTCAGCCGGAGCCTCGGCAAAGAGATTCTGGCGCGGGAGGTCCGGCGCCGGCGGCTGGAGTCTCCCGACGACACTCGGCTCGCCAGGGCCGCCGTGTCGCTCTCGCTGGCGGATGGCGCAGGACTCGAAATAGCCGTTGGCCGGGGCGACGTGCCGATCGGTCAGGTCATGCGAGCGCTCTACCCCGATCTGCCAAGCGAGGAGTTGCAGGAGCCAAAGCCGACGGTGTTCGGCCGGGTCATCGACCGGATTCGCCTGGGCCGCGGGATCAAAATCCAGGGCGTCGACGGCCTCATGGTCCGCTACGCGCAGTGCTGCCAGCCGGTCCCGGGCGACTCGGTGGTGGGCTATGTCACCCAGGGGCGGGGAATCTCGATCCACCGCGCCGACTGCACTAACCTGCTCACCCTGGCGGCCGACGAGCGCCGGGTGGACATTGACTGGCAGGAAACGGCTGGAGAGGCGTTTGCCGTCCGCCTAGCAGTCAGCGGCGAGGACCGCCGGGGTCTCTACGCCGATATCATGGAAGCCATCAGCCAGACGGGCACCAACATCCGGGGCGCGGACCTTCATACCAAGGATGGCACTGTATTCGGGACAATTTTTGTCGAGGTAGACAATCTTCCCCACCTGGCCAAGGTGATGAAGTCGGTGCGGAAGGTGAAGGGAATTACGGAAATCGATCGGCGCGATGCGCCACCAAACCAATAGCGGGAATAAAGGAGCGAGCATGGTGTACGACGTGCGCGGGTGGGTGGGGCTACTGCTAGTCGCAGCTCTCGGCTGCGGTGGGGGCGATGCGTCGAGCTCTGGTGTGGCCGCCACGGCAGCCCGGGACAGCGCCGCAAAGGCCGACTCCGCCAGGGCCGAGGAATCCTCCAAGACGCTGAAGATCACCAATGTGATGATCGGCAAACGGATCGGCGAGGGAAGCAGGGTGGCCGAGCCCACGTTCCAGTTCGATCCCGCCGACACCGTGTATGTATCGATCGGCACCGTTGGGTCACCTGATACTGCGGCATTTCAAGCCCGCTGGACCAACCAGAAAGGCGAAGCGGTCGACTCGTCCTCCCAGACGATCAAACCCGAGGGGCGGGGAAACACGGCCCTGCATGCCGCGCGGCAGAAAGGCTGGACGCCCGGGGCCTACCGGATCACCATCTACTTCGATGGCGATTCCGTCGACTCGAAGACATTCGCTGTTCGTAAGCCGTAGTGGCCTTCTGGATCCTCAAGACCGATACAGACGTCTATCCTTTCGACCAACTGGAGCGTGAGGGGCATACCGTCTGGGACGGGGTAACGAACGCGCTCGCCCTGAAGCACATTCGCAGCATGGCCGAAGGCGACTCAGCTCTCATCTACCATTCGGGTCAGGGTAAGGAGCTGGTCGGCTTAGCCCGCATCAGCGGCGACCCCTACCCGGATCCCAACCACGACGATCCCAAGGTCGCCGTGGTCGAAGTCGCCGCCGGACGGCGACTCCCCAAGGCAGTCACCCTCTCCGCCGTTAAAGCCGACCCACGCTTCGCTGATCTCGGTCTGGTGCGAATGTCCCGTTTATCCGTCATTCCGGTGCCGGACGACCAATGGAGAATGCTTCTAGCCATGGGAGGTCTGGATAAGGTGTCATCCTGAGCAAAGCGAAAAATCTCCCAGGCTACCGTAGAGTTCCTGGCTGGGCTCAGAATAACACGCAGGACGAGGTTCCCGAACAAATCCCGGCACTATATATTTAGGCAATGAGTAATCAGCGTTTCGAAGTCGTCGCCCCGTTCCAGCCCGCCGGAGACCAGCCCCGCGCCATCGGGGAGTTGACCGCCGGCCTCACGCGGGGCGACAAGTACCAGACACTTCTTGGTGTCACCGGTTCGGGCAAGACGATGACGTTGGCCCATACCATCGCCAAGTACGGCAAGCCCACGCTGGTTTTGTCTCACAACAAGACCCTCGCGGCGCAACTCTACGGCGAGCTCCGGCAGTTCCTCCCACGCAACGCGGTGGAGTACTTCGTCTCATACTACGACTACTACCAGCCGGAGGCTTACGTCCCGTCCACCGACGTCTACATCGAGAAGGACGCGTCGATCAATCAGGATATCGAGAGCCTGAGGCTTCGAGCCACTTCGAGCCTGATGGAGCGCGAGGACGTCGTCATCGTGGCAACGGTCAGCGCCATCTACGGCCTCGGAGACCCGGTGGAGTACCGAAAGCTCATGGTGACGGTGCGCCGGGGAGAGCAACGCGGCCGGGATGAGATCCTCTCGGAGCTGGTGCGAATTCACTATGGGCGGAATGACGCCTCCTTCGAGCAGGGCACCTTCCGGGTGCGCGGCGATTCGGTCGAGATCTTCCCGGCGTATGCCGAACAGGCAATTCGGATCGAGCTGTGGGGAGACGAAGTGGAGCGCATAAGCAAGATCAATCCACTCACGGGAGACACGATCGCGCAGCTCAGCCAGTGCGCCATCTACCCAGCCAAGCACTTCGTCACCCAGCGGCCCACTATCGAGCGAGCGGTCAAGGCCATCCGCGATGAGCTCGCGGTCCGCCTGGCGGAGCTGAAAGGAGCGGGCAAGCTGCTGGAGGCGCAGCGGCTGGAGTCGCGCACCTCGTTCGACATAGAAATGCTGCTGGAGGTAGGTACCTGTGCCGGAATCGAGAACTACTCCCGGCACCTGAGCAATCGACTGCCGGGTGAGCGGCCCGCCTGCCTTATCGACTACTTCCCGCCCGATTTCCTGGTGGTGGTCGACGAGTCGCACGTCAGCCTGCCGCAGATCGGCGGCATGTTCAATGGAGACCGTGCCCGAAAGCTGACCCTGGTAGAGTATGGCTTTCGTTTGCCATCGGCGCTCGACAACCGTCCGCTTCACTTCGATGAGTTCATGGCACTGGCGCCGCAGATGGTCAATCTCTCCGCCACACCGGGCGAGCTCGAGCTAAGGCTTTCCGAGGGAGTGGTGGTCGAGCAGATCATCCGTCCTACCGGTCTCATCGACCCTGAGGTAGACGTCAGGCCAGTGCGAGGCCAGGTGGATGATCTCCTGTCGGAGATCCGCCAGCGTGAGACTCGCGGCGAGCGGGTTCTGGTAACTACACTGACCAAGCGGATGTCGGAGGATCTGACCGACTACCTGCAGCAGGCCGGAGTCAGGGTGCGCTACCTGCACTCCGATATCGATGCCATCGAGCGCATGGAAATCCTCCGCGGACTGCGCCTTGGGGATTTCGACGTGCTGGTCGGAATAAATCTGCTGCGGGAAGGGCTGGATCTACCCGAGGTATCGCTGGTGGCCATCCTCGACGCGGATCAGGAGGGCTTCCTGCGCTCGGACCGCTCGCTGGTGCAGACGATCGGCCGGGCGGCCCGGCACGTCAACGGCCGGGCCATCCTCTATGCCGACCGGATCACCGGCTCCATGCAGCGCGCACTGGCGGAGATGGACCGGCGCCGCTCTATCCAGCGGGCCCACAACGACGCGCACGGGATCAGGCCTACGTCCATAATCAAGTCCATGGAGGAAGTCCGGCTCTCGACCCACGTTGCCGATGCGCGAACCGAGCGCCCCGAGCCGAAGCGGCCGCTGCAGGAGCGGGTGGACCTCCATGACCCGGCCAAGCGCGCGGCGACGATCAGTTCCATCGAGCGTCAGATGCGAGAAGCGGCGGCTAATCTGGAGTTCGAGCTGGCTGCTCTGCTGCGGGATCAGTTGAACGAGCTGAAGGCACTCGGCGCGCCGGACGTGCGCCGCGGTCCTTCCGGGAAAGTTCGCCGCCAGGCGTGACTCTTTCCCTTACCCAGGACGAGCTCGATGGCCAGGGAGTGGCTCTCGGCCGAACCCTCCAACCCGGAGAGCTGGTGACATTCGAGGGTGAGCTGGGGGCGGGGAAGACCACCTTCATTAAAGCTGTGGCACGCGGCCTCGGCGTAACTACTCCCGCAACCAGCCCCACCTACGCGCTGGTTCACCGTTATCACGGCGCCAGAGGGCCGGTGTTTCACCTCGATTGTTTCCGGCTTCGGTGTCCCGATGAAGCCGCAGACCTGGATTGGGAGGGGCTGATCACGGAGGGAGATGCCATACTCATCGAGTGGCCGGAACGCGCCGGGGTGTGGATCCCGACGCCAACCCGGCGCTTCCGGCTCCATCATCTGCCCGACCCCGAACGGCGGGGCCTGGAGCTGCTCTAATGTTGCTTGCCATAGACACCGCCACTGACCAGGCTTCGGTTGCGCTCGGGGTGCCAGGCGCGGAGCCGCTGGAAGAGAATATCGGTGGGGTCCGGCGCCACGCCGCTGCCCTGCTGCCGATAATTCAGGACCTCCTCCGCCGGGCCGGCACTTCGCTCAACGGCGTGCGCGGGATCGTCCTCAGTGATGGGCCAGGAAGTTTCACCGGTCTGCGGGTGGGGGCTTCAGTTGCGAAAGCTCTGGTCCAGGCCCGCAACCTGCCGCTCTGGGTGGCCCCTTCGCTCATGGTGCGGGCCGCTGGAGTGGCGCGGGATGAGGAGCTGGTGCTCGCCATCGCGAGCGCGCTTCGGGGGGAAGTGTATGCCGCAGCATATCAATTTTTTGGGGATCGGATCCACACCCAGCTGATTCGATCAGTTTGGAGACCAAAAGACCTCATCGAAGGCTCGATCAGGCCCCACCTGGTGGTCGGCGAAGCTCCGGTGGAGATACTCTCGGCCTTGGAGAATTGGATCGGCCGGCCCGCAATCGGGCCACCGGCTGGCGCGCCCCACGCTGCCCGGCTCCTCGATCTGGTAGGTCGCCCGGGTGGGGCCCGCCTTATCGCCCCCGGCGTGCAATGGGAGCCTGTGTATGGCCGCCCTGCTGAAGCACAGGCGCGGTGGGAGATTGCTCATGGACGCTCCCTACCGGATTCGGTCGGCAGTCCCGGCTGATGCGGCCCCGCTCGTCGTTATCGAGCGCCGCTGCTTCAGCGATCCCTGGAGCGAGAACAGCTTCCGTGAGGCGCTGGACTCGCCCTGGTCGTTCGGTCTGGTGGCCCATACCAGTCCCGGAATCGCTGGGTATCTCATCGCGCGCGAAGTGGTCGGAACCGGCGAGGTATTGAATCTCGCGGTGTCACCCGAGTACCGGCGGCACGGGGTGGCCCGCGCGCTGCTTGGCGCAGGGCTTACTTACTTCCGCAAACGCCGGGTGGAGGAAGTGTTTCTGGAAGTGAGGGAATCCAACCGTTCCGCCCAAGCACTGTATCTTAGCGCCGGCTTCAGGCCGATTGGCCAGCGAGCGGCGTACTACCGGAATCCGAAGGAAGACGCCTTAGTGCTCTGGCTGGCACTGGAGCAGAACGCGTAGATTGGGTAAGACAGACATGACAATTGGTTTGAAGTAGAGCTTGCGCTCGCTGTATCATGCGCGAGTTCACCGCGACCCACGTCGAACTCGGGAGGTATCTGTGAGCAGGAGTATGAATAAGGCCATTCTGGTTGGAAACCTGGGAGCTGATCCGGAAGTCCGCAGTACCTCCAATGGGTCCCGGGTGGCAACGCTGTCAATCGCAACCAGCCGCCAGTGGAAGGACAAGGCTGGTGAGAAGCAGGAGAAGACCGAGTGGCACCGCGTGGTATTCTGGAATACCAAGTTCTCCACCCTTGCGGATATTGCCGAGCGCTACTGCAAGAAGGGAGACAAAGTGTACGTCGAGGGGAGTATCGAGTACCGCTCCTGGCAGGATCGCGAGGGGCAGACCCGATACACCACCGAGATCAATGGGCGAGAGCTCATCCTCCTTTCCGGCAAAGGGGATGGAGCCGAAACGTTCTCAGCGCCCAGCAAGGTTGCCGCGGGTGCTGCTGCGCCCAAAGGCAAAGAATCGTTCGATGACTTTCCCGAAGCGTTGGACGCCGAAGACGACGATCTGCCGTTTTAGGGCGGGAAAGCGGGAAAGCGGGAGGCGCGGCAGGAAGCCACGCTGAGGCAGATGTTTTGCTCGCCACCAGGTCGGGCCTATGCTTCTTCGTCCTTCGTATGCTGGGCGTCCCGCTGTTCCGCCGGAGAAAAGCCCGTTCTCCCGCCGATCGCCAGACTGGTTCAGGGTAATGTAGACCATCTGAACAACGCTGCAAATCAATGGCATACAGCAGCTTATAGCTTTTTACTAAAGTGACTTCGCAGTGGCGTTGATTTTGCGACTCCGCCGGCAGGCACCTCGCGTACAGCCGAGTCAATTGGTCCTTCATCCAGACAGCGACGCCGCTGGGAGATTCCGATGCCGCGTAAGTTTTCGTGCACCGCATGCCGGCAGCTATCGCTGCACCGGGGTCTTACCCTGGGGTGGCTGGCCGCTCTGACCCTGGCGGTGTCTGCTACCGAAGTGCTGGCACAGGATTCACTGCCGCAGACTCATACTGTTCGCAAGGGCGATACTCTATGGGATCTCGCGCGGCTTTACCACAAGGATCCCTTCCTGTGGCCCGGCATCTTCCGCTTGAACACGGCCGTGGTCGAGGATCCGCACTGGATATATCCGGGTGAAGTTCTCCGCATCGCTGCCGACGCAACTGTGGCGGCTGTTCCCACAATGGATACACCGCTCCCACCGCAGCCGGCCGATACCACCCCGTTGCTTGAAGCGGATTCGACCGAAACGCTGGCCCGTGGGCCGCAGCAACCCTCATCGGCTGAAGCTCCGGCCGAAGAGTGGACACCGCTCTTCCCGAGGCAACGCGCCCGAAGTGCGGCCGACATCCTGAAGTCATACACCAACCAGCCGTATCGGCCGCTTCGGCGTAGCGAGTTCTACTCGTCCGGGTTCCTGACGGAGAACCAGCGGCTGCCCTATGGCGAGGTGCTCGGCCCGGTCACGCCTTCACAGATCAAATCAATCGGCAGAGGAGCCAGCGCGCTGCCTTACACAACGGTCGCTTTGGCCGCTCCGCGCGGTGCAACGTATGAGGTCGGCGATACCCTTCTGATAGCGCAGATCGGGACGGAAATTGAGCCTTATGGACGGGTGGTGAAGCCGACTGGTCTGGCGCAAGTCACCGAAGCGGTCGACGGACACTATCTGGCCAGCGTCGTCGCGGTCTACGGGCCCATTCGAAAGGATCAGCGCGTACTTCCGCTCGAGAGCTTCTCTGCCGCTTCGGGTGAGCGTGCGGTGGCTGTTGCTGATGGGGTGCGGGGTACGCTGTTGGGTGGGTTGGGCCGGCA